>NZ_CAJXKH010000023.1 GCF_913055755.1 uncultured Microbulbifer sp. | reverse complement strand
CGGGCCTTCAGCGAGACCGAGCTGTTGTCCAGCGATCCGATTACCGTGGTGCTGTCCGACAAGGGCTGGATCCGCCAGGCCAAGGGCCACGATATCGACCCCACCTCGCTCAGCTACAAGGCCGGTGACAGCTTCAAGTATGCGGCCCGCGGCAAGAGCAACCAGCCGGCGCTGTTGCTCGACAGTACCGGGCGCAGTTACGCCATCGCCGCCCACTCACTGCCGTCGGCGCGGGGCCAGGGCGAGCCCCTGTCCGGGCGCATCAACCCACCCTCCGGCGCCACCTTTGAAGGGCTGCTGATGGGCGGCGACGAGCAGAAGGTGCTGCTGGCCTCCGATGCCGGCTACGGCTTTATTGCCAAATATGCCGACCTGCAATCGCGCAACAAGGCGGGCAAGGCGATGCTGAGCCTGCCGAAAAACGCCCGCGTGCTGCCGCCGCAGGAAATCGAGAACCCGGAGTCCGCGCTGCTCGCGGCGGTGACCAGTGAAGGACGCATGCTGGTGTTCCCGGTATCCGAGCTGCCGGAACTGTCCAAGGGCAAGGGCAACAAAATCATCAATATCCCCTCCGCCCGCGCCGCCAGCCGCGAGGAGATCGTGGTGGGCATTGCGGTGCTGGAGGGCAGCGACCAGCTGCTGGTCCACGCCGGCAAGCGCCACACCAAGATCAAGATCTCGGAACTGGAGCACTACGAGGGCGAGCGCGGCCGCCGCGGCAACAAGCTGCCTCGCGGGTTCCAGAAGGTGGACAAGGTGGAAGTGCAGAGGAAGTAGTTGCGTTCGTCTCGATCACCACCATGAGCGGCCCCGGCGGGCCGCTTTTTTTATGCCTGAAAACTGTCCGGCCCACATCGCCCTTGCGAAATTAATAAGCATGCTTACAATAAGCCGCCTTAGCCGGGCTGCTGCGGATCGCGCGCGCCCCGCCATCCGAGAAGAGATTCCATGAATAAAGCCGATATCGCGGCGCAGCTGGGGTTTGAGCTGCATACCGCCGCACGTCTTTTGAAGCGCAATTTTGATCGCCGGGCCAAGGCCCACGGCCTTACCCGTTCCCGCTGGCAGGTACTGTGGATCCTGAACAAGACGCAGGGGATGAAGCAGGCAGAACTCGCCGAGCGCATGGACGTGGCCCCCATCAGCCTCACCCGCCAGATCGACCTGCTGCAGGCAGAGGGCCTGGTGGAACGGCGCCAGGATCCCCAGGACCGCCGGTGTTTTCGCGTGTTTCTTACCGACGCCGCGGAACCGGTACTGAAAACCCTGCACGGCCTGGCGAGGGAAGCCCGCGGTCAGGCGCTGGCGGGCGTCTCTGAGGCGGAGCAGCAACAGTTATTGAATTTACTGGGCCGGGTGCGGAAAAACCTGAGCCGAGAGGAGATTGAAAGTGTCTGAGGTACAGGAAAGCCGCGCATCCAATCCGCTGAAAAGTCGCAAGTTCACCTTTGCACTGGGAATTGTCGCCGCCGTTGCGGTGGCGGGCTGGTGCATCTTCGGTGGCGGCAGCAGCGTGCACACGGAAAATGCCTACGTAAAGGCAGACAAGGTTTCACTGGCACCGGAAGTGAGTGGCATTGTGGCGCAGGTGCCGGTGCGCGCAAACCAGCAAGTTGCCAGGGGCGACCTGCTGGTACAGCTGGACGATACCCCGTTCCAGCTGGCGGTGGCGGAGGCGCAGGGTCACCTGGCGCAGGTGAAAAACCAGATCCTGGCGCGCCAGGCGGACTACGCGGAAGCGGAAGCGGAACTGCAGCAGGCGCAGACCGACGCGGATTTCTATCGCCGCCAGCTGGAGCGCAATGAAAAGCTCGGCAAGGTGGCGTTGTCGGAATCACAGCTGGACGAATCCCGCCAGAAGCTCGACCAGGCCCGCGCGCGCATTGCGATCAACTCGGAAAAGCTCGCCAGCCTGCGCGCGGAACTGGGCGGCAGCTCACAGATCCCGCTGGAGCAGCAGGCGGACGTGAAGGTGGCCCAGGCACAGCTGGACAAGGCCCGCTACCAGTTGGCCCGCACCCGGATTGTGGCGCCGGTCTCCGGGATCGTCGCCAACGAGGCGCCGCAGGTGGGCGAGATGGCCCCCGCGGGGCTCGCGGTGATCACCGTACTGAGCACCGAAGAGATATGGGTGGAAGCCAACCTGAAGGAAACCCAGCTGGAAAAAGTCCGCGCGGGTCAGGAGGCGGAGATCACCGTGGACGCCTACCCGGGAGTGAAATTCCAGGCCCTGGTCGACAGCCTGAGCGCCGCCAGCGGCAGCGAATTCGCACTGATCCCGCCGCAGAATGCCAGTGGCAACTGGGTGAAGGTGGTACAGCGGGTGCCGGTGCGTCTGCGCCTGTTGCCGGCAGAAAATGCGCCGGTGTTGCGCGCCGGTATGAGTGCGGAAGTGGAAATCGACACTTCCGAAGACAATAAACTGGTGTCCGCCCGCGCCGGGGAGGATGGCGGTGGCCGGGTAGTACTCGCGCCATGAGCCGGTCGGCAGCGCCCGCGGCACTACCCGCAGCGGGCTCCAGTGACTCCGGTGCCGGGACGTCCGGCGGCGAACTGATGATTACCGTCAGCATCATGCTCGCCACCATCATGCAGGTGCTGGATACCACCATTGCCAACGTGGCCCTGCCCCATATGCAGGGCAGCCTCGGTACCAGCAGCGACCAGATCACCTGGGTGCTCACATCCTATATCGTTGCTGCCGCGATCATGACCCCGCCGGTGGGCTATCTGGCCCAGCGCTTTGGTCGCCGCCAGCTGTTCCTGTGGTCGGTGGCAGGGTTCACCATTACCTCCATGCTGTGTGGCCAGGCCGGCAGCCTGAACGAAATGATCCTGTGGCGGTTGCTGCAGGGGGTATTCGGCGCCTCCCTGGTGCCGCTGTCCCAGGCCACATTGCTGGATACCTATCCGAAGGAAAAGCACGCATCCGCCATGGGTATCTGGGGCGTGGGAGTGATGATCGGCCCAGTGCTGGGGCCCACCCTCGGCGGTTGGCTCACCGAATACTATTCCTGGCGCTGGGTGTTCTACATCAACCTGCCCCTGGGAATCCTCTCCCTGGTGGGGATTTATCTCTACGTACCGGAAAGTGAAACCCGCAAGCAGCGCTTCGACGTGCTGGGCTTTGCCATGCTGGCACTGGCGGTGGGCGCACTGCAGATGCTGCTGGACCGCGGCGAGCAGGTGGAGTGGTTCGAGGCACTGGAAATCCAGCTCTATGCCATAGCGGCCGCACTGGGCCTGTACCTGTTCATCGCGCACTCGCGCAGCACCGCGACCCCGTTCCTGTCGTCGGAACTGTTCCGCGACCGCAACTACGTCACCGGCGTCGCGTTTATTTTCGTGGTGGGCATTATCCTGCTCGCCACCCTCGCGCTGTTGCCACCATACCTGCAGCAGTGGAAAGGCTACCCGGTAGTCACCACCGGCCTGGTACTGATGCCGCGAGGTATAGGCACCATGGTGTCGATGATGCTGGTGGGACGACTGCTGAAAACCATCGACGCCCGCTACCTGATTCTTCTGGGCATGGGCCTGATTTCCTTTTCCCTGTGGGAGATGACCGGCTTCAGCCTGCAGGTAAGTCGCGGCGACATTATTCGCACCGGTCTGGTTCAGGGCCTGGGATTGGGACTGGTATTCGTCCCCATATCCACTGTTGCCTACGTGACCCTGGCACCGCAATTGCGCGGCGAGGCCACCGCCCTGTTCAGCCTTTCCCGCAACCTCGGCAGCAGTATCGGCGTATCCATCGTCATGGCCGCGCTGTCGCGCAACCTGTGGATCAATCAGCAGCAACTGGCCGAACGGGTACAGCTGCCCGGAGGACTGCTGGGCAGCCTGCCTTCCGCCGACAGCATTGGCGCACTGCCCGGTGCAGTGATGGAAGAGGTGACCCGGCAAGCCGCAGAAATCGCCTACGTCAACGATTTCTATATGCTGATGTGGATCAACATTGCGGCCATGCCGCTGGTATTTTTGCTATCAAACCCGGACAAGGCGGGAGCGCCAAAACGCTGAGATGCGGCAGAGCTCTTGAAATGTAGCCACAGGTAGGGCCCTTAACTTTGAATACCGAACTCTGTATAAAAAAAACGAAAAAAATTGCAGTGAAAGCCGCCCTGGTGGCCCTGTGCGGAACGATTGCCGATGAGGTTGTGGAGCACAGGGCCACCAGGGCGGCTGCCCCGGAACCATCTAATCGGCCACCCCGAAACCACCTAATCGGCAACCCCGGAACCACCTAATCGGCAACCCCGGAACCATCTAAGGGACTGCCACCGGCCCGAACCAATTATTTCGCCGGATACCAGGTCTGCGTGCGGTAAAAGAATCCGAGATACCCGCGTACCATCAGCTTGTCGCCTTCCACCCACATCTTGCAGTCGTAGACCTTGCCCTTTGTGGGGTCGAGGATCTGACCACCCTCGTACACATCGCCAGTTTTCACCATGTTGGTAATAATATCCATGCCAACAATCTTCTGGCCCTTGCGCGCCCCCGGACAGGCATCGCACAACGTATCATCCGGCTTCATCAGCAGATCCACCACGCGGCCGTAATATTTGCCGCCCTTTTCGTAGATCTCCACGATCGATTTGGCCTGCCCGGATTCGTCGTCGATGGTTTTCCAGCGGCCCACCACATCGGCGAAAGCGAACTGGGTGAACAGCAGGCAAGCAAAGGCCGTAAACAGAGTTTTCCTGAGCGTCATCATAAGAGTGTCCATCGCGGTAAAATAAGGCATGACCATATCAGTTAATGCAGTCAGTTTCTGCCTGAAGACTCCATACTCAGTGTAGTCAGACTGGAAAAGACAGCGTGGTACGGAATTCGCCGGTTGCCACCCGACACTGCGAGCGGCGGGCAGCTGTGGGATAATCGTCGAATATCGCGCAGCGGTTCACAACAGAAAGCAGCACCAAGAAAAGCTGCCGCCACCAAACACGACACAATAACTGGCAGACAATGGATACGCACAAGCACGCCCTCACCGTCGACAGCGTCATATTCGGATTCGACGACGGCGAACTGAAAGTCCTCATCGTCAAGCACGGCAGTGGCGAGAGCCGCGGCCGCTGGGGGCTGCCCGGAGACTGGCTGAAGAGCGGTGAAACCCTGGAGCAGGCCGCCAGTCGGGTGCTGCAGAACCGCACCGGGTTGCGGGATATTTTTCTGCAGCAACTGCACGTGTTCAGCGCACTCGAGCGCCACCCGGGGGAGCGCATCATCACCGTGGCATTTTTCGCGCTGGTGCGCTCCGACGCCCACGTGCTGGCCGCCGGCGAGTCGGAAATGGATGCGCGCTGGGTGTCGGTACGGGACGTGCCGCAGCTGATTTTCGACCACGACGAAATCCTGCAGACCGCGCTGGCCAGGCTCAAGCACAAGGTCCGTCACGAGCCGATTGGCTTCAACCTGTTACCGGAAAAATTCACCCTGCTGGAATTGCAGAAGTTATACGAGGCGGTCCTGGATATCACCCTGGATAAACCGAATTTTCGCCGCAAGATGATGAAGATGAACCTGCTGGTGTCCACCAACGAAAAGCAGTCGGGGGTCAGTTACCGCGCGGCCACCCTGTACCGCTTTGACATGGCGGTGTACAACAGGCTAACCGAACAGGGCTTCGTATTCGAAGTGTGACGCTGGGCGCGGATGCCGCGCGCGCACTTGTGCAAAAAAAGCCCGGGGCAAAAATGCCACCGGGCCAGCTCAATGTGAGAGAGACTTTGATCAGCCCGGTGAAAGCAAACCGGGTGGACCTTCGGACTGAGACAACTTCTCAGAAACTCCCGGGGTTTCGGATACCTTGGTGGTTCCGAAGCCCGGGTTTCGATCACTTCGCTACTGCACCTTACTGCTCCAGATACTCGAAGAAATCGAAATCGGCAGGGCAGTTCGCACCGGAAATATCCTGGCACGCCATGCCCACAAAGGCGCCGGTAAAACTTGCGCCCTCGCCTCGTCCCGCTTCATCAGAGACGACGCTGTAATCCAGTTCCACATCCATCGCCTGCCAGTTCTCGCCGTCGGTTGACCAGCTGAAAACCAGGTGCGCAAAATTGACTTCCGCGCGCAGGTAAACCGGCGTGTTCCGGGGCAGGGCAATGACCTTCTCGCTGCCGGAACCATAATTGCCCAGGGGGAACTCCACCGCGGTTACCTCGCCATCGCTGTGGCTCATGATCGCCAGGTGCTTGCCGTGTTCCTCGTCGTGGGAAATGTACAGGTAGTGGAATTTCTGCCCGTTGTAGTAGCACACCAGCCCCGCCAGCTGCTGGAAGCTATCCGGCTCGAATTCGACACAGGTAGTGGCGGTGTAACGGAAGGCCTGCTGGCGGCGCGCGATCAGCGCCTGATCGAAATGACTGCCAATGGACTGCTTGCCGTACAAACGCAGGTACCCTGGGCGGTCGTCGAGACTGTAGAAACTTTCCGGATAGGGTGTGCGCAGCCACTGGTAGTGCATCGGCAGGGTATTGCTGTCGAAATCATCCCGGGCAGGTTGTTGCGGCCAGGGGTGCGGCGCCAGGTCCGGTGCGTCCAGGGTGGCGCTGGGCTGGTTGCCGCCGTGGCTCAAGCGCAGCCAGCCATCATCGCTCCAGTGCGCGCGCTGTATCGCGGTTTCGCGCCCCAGCGGGCTGCGCTTGCAGTCGGGGAGCGGGCGGGTCGACAGGTGCACGGCAAAGATCTCTCCCTGCGGAGTTTCCACGATATCGCCGTGGCCGGACCGCTGCAGCACCAGCTCAGGGTTTTCCTCCGAGGTGAGGAAATATCCCTCCGGGTCCACTGCGTATGGACCCTCGATATTCCGCGCGCGGGCGAAGGTCATGCGATGTTCGTAACCGGTGCCGCCCTCGGCGGTGAGCAGATAGTAATAGCCGTTGCGACGGTAGATGTGCGGCGCCTCTGTGAGGCCCGCCGCGGTGCCGCGGAAGATATTGGTGATCGGCCCGGTCAGGGTCTGCGCCAGGGGATCGTATTCCTGCAGCAGAATACCGCCGAAGGGATTTTTGCCGGTGCGGTGATCCCACACCATATTGGTGAACCACTTGCGGCCGTCTTCGTCGTGGAACAGCGACGGGTCGAAACCGCTGCTGTTCATGTAAATGGGGTCGCTCCACTCGCCGTCGATGGTGGCGCAGGTGGTCAGGTAATTGTGCGCATCCTTGAAGCTGCCGTTAAAGCGCTTCACATCGGTATACACCAGATAGAACTGGCCGTCGCAGTAGGACAGGCAGGGTGCCCAGACGCCGCAGGAATCCGGGTTGCCACGCATATCCAGCAGCGCCTCGCGGTTCAGCGGGCGCGATACCAAACGCCAGTTCACCAGGTCCCTCGAGTGATGAATCTGTACCCCGGGGTACCACTCGAAGGTGGAAGTGGCGATGTAATAGTCGTCGCCCACGCGCACGATGGAGGGGTCCGGATTGAAGCCTTTTAAAATGGGGTTGTTCATTACGTCCTTACTGCGATTGCTCTGCTAATTTTTGCTGGAAGTTGCTTAATTGAACGTTTCGATTCGAGTTCAATGGGAAGTGGCCGCCGCTGTGGTTTTCGCCTGCGCTGTGGTGGGCGCGCCGCTGGTGCCTGAAGCGATAAAGTCATTGCTCAGGCGGTAGCGACGGAAGATCGCCATGGTGATCAGGGTGCAGACCACCGGCCCGGCGGCGTAGATCAGTACGATGCCATTCAGGGTGCGCTCGCTCTGTTCCGCGTTCGGCACATAGTCGAAGTAGCCCAGTAACCAGCCGGCGCAGGCGCCACCGAACGCCAGTCCCAGCTTCAGTGCCATCAGGTGGCCGGAGTAGGCCATGGCCATTTTTTTCGGATGCCCCTTGCTGGCGAAGTAGTCGACGGTGTCCGGGATCATCGAGAACAGCAGGGGGATGGCGATCATGTGCACGAAGTTCGCGGCCATTGCCATCACCAGGGCGAAGTACACCTGGTCACGCCCCAGCGGCAACAGTGCGGCATGGGTGACCACTACACCGATCATCGACCAGTTGAACAACCGCATCTTGCAGATTTTGCGGGTGAGGAAGTTGGTGCTCACGGCACCGGCAACCCCCGCCAGCATCGGCAGGGTCACGAACATGCTCACCAGGTCCTCGGACTGGAAGTAATAGGTGACGTAGAAAGGGGTTACCGCACCGCGCATGGCCACCAGTACCAGCAGGAAAAAAGTGGCCGCGGCGACGACGGCCCACTGGCTGTTGCGGAACAGGTTGAAAAAGTCCGCGGCAAAATTCTTGCCCAGGTTCTCCCGGGGTTCCGGCGGTACCCGCTCGCGGGTGGACCAGAAACAGATGAAAAAACACAGCGCGGCGATTGCCGCCATCACCGCCATGGCCATCTGGTAGCCGAAAGCCTTGTCCCCCTGGCCGAGCAGGTTCACCAGTGGCAAGGTGCCGGCGGATACCAGCGCCCCGCCCACCATGGCCATGGCAAAGCGGTAGGACTGGATAGAGGCGCGCTCGGTGGTATCGTCACTGATCACGCCGCCGAGGGCGGAGTAGGGAATATTGATCGCGGTGTACACGGTCATCAGCAGGGTATAGGTGAGGTAGGCGTACACCAGCTTGCCGTTATCGCTCAGGTCCGGGGTGGTGAACGCCAGTATCGCCAGGCCCGCATAGGGCAGTGCCATGATCAGCAGGTAGGGGCGGTAGCGGCCCCAGCGGGTGCGGGTGCGGTCGGCAATGCCGCCCACCAGAGGGTCGGTAATGCCGTCAAAAATACGCACTGCCAGCAACAGGGTACCCGCCGCCGCGGCGGAAATGCCGAAAACATCGGTGTAGAACACCAGCAGGAAGTTGATCACCACCTGGAACACGATGTTGCTGGCGGTATCCCCTAGGCCGTAGCCGATCTTTTCCCGTACGCTGATCGTGGAAGACATGGGTTTTCTCTCATTAATTATTGTTATCGCGATACTGATATGACGGATGGCGCGCAGCAATCCATTCTCAGCAATCCCGGCACTATTTGTAATAGTCTATATGACTATATCGATGGCAGGTAAACCTGTCCAGTCTTTTGCCGCCGCTGCAATCCCGCGGTGGGCGGGCTATTGACTTGCCGGGGGGATTGCAGAATCATCAAGATTGTCATTTGGACCATAAGGTCCCCAAATAATCAATAACCACAGGCCAAATAGCGATGAACCTTCACAGAAGAGCATTCCTGCGCGCGGCGGGGGCCGGGCTGGCCCTGGTAGCCGGTGGCCCGCAGGCCCTGGCTGCCACCGCGCGCCAGGCATTCAAGACCGGCCTGGGAGACCTGTTCTCCCGGGACTTTGCCGTGGGTACCGCACTCTCCAACAGCACCCTGCGCGGCGCCAACTCCGGTTTGGAACAGCTGGTGGCGCGGGAATTCAGCGCCATCACCGCGGAAAACGCGATGAAGTGGGAGGAGGTCCACCCGCAGGCGGATGTGTGGGACTGGCAGCGCGCGGATCACTTCGTCGACTTCGGCGCGCGCGAACAAAAGTACACCATCGGCCATACCCTGGTGTGGCACTCGCAGATACCCGAGCAGGTGTTTGTGGACGAAAGCGGCAAGCAACGGCCCGCGGCGGTGGTGCAGCAATCCATGGAAGATCACATCCGCACCCTGGTGGGCCGCTACCGCGGGCGGGTGCACGCCTGGGATGTGGTGAACGAGGCGGTCACCGACGACGGCCAGTGGCGCAAGAGCCACTGGTACAACGCCCTGGGCGAGGATTTCCTGCGCCGCGCGTTCCACCTGGCGCACGAAGTGGACCCGAAGGCGGAGCTGCTCTACAACGACTACAGCATGCACCTGCCCGCCAAGCGGGATTTTGCCCTGGCGCAGATCAAAAGATTCCGCAAGCAGGGCATGCCGATCCAGGGCGTGGGAATGCAGGCCCATGTGCACCTGAGCGAGCCGGCAATTGTGGAGCTGGAAGCGAGCATTGAAGCCATCGCCGCGGCCGGTCTCGATGTCCATATCACCGAGCTCGACGTGGATGTGTTGCCCAAGGCATACGACTATATGGGAGCGGAAATCTCTACCAGCTTCGAGTATTCCGATGAGCTCAATCCCTTCAGTGACAAGTTGCCTGCAAAGATTGCCGATCAGCTGGCGTATCGTTACGAGTCGCTGTTCAAGCTGTTCCTGAAACACCGGGACAAGATTCGCCGGGTTACCCTGTGGGGAACTACCGATGCGGAGTCGTGGAAGAATGACTGGCCGGTGGTGGGGCGGACCAACTATCCGTTGATGTTTGATCGGGAGGGAGTACCGAAGAAGGCTTATTACTCAGTGGCGGGGTTGCGGGCTGGGAACCTGGCTGGATAGTTATAGTACTTCGTAGCTTGTCCGGTGCTCCGTAGGAATTTTGGTGGCGGTGCCGCTACCGGGTACTGCCTTGTGAGACACGCCGTGAACCCATCCCTGGGGGCTGTTCTAAAACATCCCCGGTGCTTTGCCGCCACTCAAGGTCATTAAAGGGGGGCCACAAAGTAGCAGTAACTAAGAAGAACAGCTAATCGGCAAATGTTTCCCGGAGTCGGGCGGCAACGCAGCCCAGCTGTCAAACTCGGGATGTTCATCAAACGGGTTCTGCAGCAGAAATAGGATATCCTCCAGGGGGCGGTAATCCTGCTGCTCGGCTGCCTCAATTACCCTCTGTGCCAGATAGTTCCGCAAGATAAATTTCGGGTTGGTGCGGAGCATTGCCTTGCCCCGCTCCTCCGCCGAACGCGATTCCTTCTGCAAACGGTGATCGTAGTGGTTCAGCCACTGTCCCAGGGATTCATGCTGGCCGGGTGGCACCAGTGCTTCCAGCCTGGTCGCCGGGCGCTCTCCGCAGTAGTGACTCAGCGCGCGGAAAAACGCCGTGTAATCCACGCGGCCGTCCTCCAGAACTTGCAGCAGGTCTGCACACAGCTGCTGGTCACCTTCCTCGTCCACTGCCAACCCGAGCTTCGCCCGCATCCGTTCCGCGTAACTGTCAATCAACAGCGGCTGAAACTGCCCCAGGCAATCCTTCAGAGTCTCCGTGTCCAGCAGCGCGGAAAAAGCGTGGGCCAGTGCGTTTAGGTTCCACAGCACCACACCCGGTTGCGCGTCAAACGCATAGCGCCCGGTGTGGTCCGAGTGGTTGCAGATAAAGCCCGGCTCGTAATCGTCGAGAAAACCGTAGGGCCCGAAGTCAAACGTGTCGCCGATGATCGACATATTGTCGGTATTCAGCACACCGTGGGCGAAACCCACCGACTGCCAGCCCGCGGCCAGCTCCGCACTGCGCGCCACAGTAAAGCGCAGTAGCGCCTCCGCCTGCTGGACAATATCCAGTTGTTTAACCTCCGGCAGGAATTGCGCGCAGACAAAGCGTACGAGCTTCTGCTGCGCCTCAAGCCGGCGGGTATAGAACAGGTACTCGAAATGGCCGAAGCGCACATGGCTGCGCGCCACCCGGATCAGCGCCGCGCCGGTTTCCATGCGCTCCCGCGCCACCGGCTCATCGCTACCAACGATACTCAGTGCGCGGGTGCTGCGAATGCCGAGGGCGGTCAGCGCCTCGCCGGCGATATATTCGCGAATGGTGGAGCGCAGTACCGCGCGGCCGTCACCGAAACGGGAGTAGGGGGTCTTGCCGGCGCCCTTCAGGTGCAGGTCCCAGCGCTTGCCGTCGTGCTCCATCTCGCCCAGCAGTAGCGCACGGCCATCGCCCAGGTCGGGGTTGTAGCTGCCGAACTGGTGGCCTGTGTATTTCATCGCAAAGGGCTTGCTGCCAGCAAACAGGGTGGCGCCGCTGGTGAGTTCTGCCCAGCGGGGATTGCCCGCCTCTGCCGGGTCGATACCCAGCATTTCCAGCACCTGGCGGTTTACATGAATCAGCTGCGGGTTTTGCAGCGGGGTTGGCGGCAGTTTGCTGCCGAAGGTGTCGCCGAGGTCGGCGAAGTGATGTTGCAGGGTAACCTGCGCCAGTTTCTTCAGAGGTGCCGTCACTGGATACTCAGTTTCAGTTTGATGTTCTTTACATCCCAGCATTCCACTTCCAGTGCCAGCAGGTCCTCGATCGCCGGGTACTGGTAAATCCACTCGCCCGGCACTTTCAGGTGATAGCCGGGGCCGTCTGCGGAAAGCTGCAGCTGGTCGATACTGCGGTCGATATGGTCCCGGTGCACGATGCAGGCCAGACGCAGGCAGAGTAGCAGGTCGTTGCTGGGATGGAAGCCGTAGTGTTCGCGCACCGCCTTGATATCGCCGCGCTGGTTGCGCACCAGGTAGGCCAGGTTTTCCTGTTCGCTCTTGCCGAACCCGGCAAGATCCGCGTGCTCGATCATAAACGCGCCGAGTTTGCGGAAACTGGCGTGGGACAGTGCCAGTCCCACCTCGTGCAGGTCGGCGGCCCACTGCAGCAGGCGGCGTTGAGACAGTGGTGCATGGGGATCCAGTTGCCCCAGGAACTCGAGGGCAGTTTCTGCCACACGACCCGCCTGCCCCAGATCCACCTGGCCGTGTTCCATCATGGTCCGCACCGACTCCGCGCGGCGGTCGCCGCCGTGCAGGCGCCCGGCGAGGTCGTGCACTATACCCTCGCGAATCGCGTAGGGGGATACGTGCATCTCCTGGATATTCAGTTCGCGAAAAATGGCGTGGAGAATGGCGAGGCCGGCGGCGAAGACCGGACGGCGCTGCGGGTCCAGGTTGGGAAGGTTCAGCTTGTCCATGGACTTGCACGCGGCCACCTTGTCCGCCAGCGCGTCGATGTCCTCCCGCCGGATCGGGTCCAGTTCGCCGCCGTTCACTACCCGCGCCACGGACTTCACCGTGCCGCTGGCACCCATCACCAGGGCATCATCGGCCATATGCTGGAGTTCCTGTAGTTCCGCCTGGGCGGCGCGGCGGGCGCGCACGAAATGATTGTGCTTGCCCGCGTCGATTTTGCCGCTGGCGAAATAGCGCTTGGTAAAAGCCACGCAGCCCATACCCAGGCTCTGCAGTACCTTTGGGGCTTCAACACCGCGCACCAGTTCGGTGGAGCCGCCACCGATATCCACCACGCAGCGCAGTCGTGGCGCGCCTTCCGCCGCGGCCATTACCCCGGAGTAGATCAGGCGCGCTTCCTCTATACCGCTGATAATTTCTATGGGGACGCCGAGAATGGACTCCGCAGCCTCGAGGAAGCCGTCCGCATTGTCGGCCGCGGCGCGCAGGGTGTTGGTGCCCACCACCCGCACGTGCTCGATCGGCAGGTCCTGAACCACCGGGCCGAATCGCCGCAGCGCTTCCAGCGCCCGATCCGCCACCGCACTGTCCAGCCGGCGCTCATCGTCCAGTCCCTCGGCCAGGCGCACCATCGCGCGGTCCGTATGCAGGCGCACCATACGCTGGTCGCGAAATTCCGCCAGTAGCAGGTGAAAACTGTTGGAGCCAAGGTCCAGGGCGGCGTATCGTTCCGAGGCGTTGTCGATGGTCATGGTTATGGTTGTCAAATCACTGTAACAAAAATGTAGCAAACTAGGCTTAAATCACCTATGGCTAACTATGGCCCATGGTACCTCAGCGCGCATCGCAAGCCAGGATTAGGATTGTGGAAGATACCCTGTTGGAACCCGGCACTACCGTGGAACAAAAAACGAAGGCCGCTTCACCGAAGAATTTGATTGTACCCAGTATGACAAATGAAATTCCCCTGTATCCGAAAGAGCTCAGCTGGCTTTCATTCAATGCCCGCGTGCTCCAGGAAGTGGAAGACGAGAGCGTACCCATTATCGAGCGGGTGCGCTTCCTGGGGATTTTCTCCAATAATCTGGATGAATTTTACCGCGTGCGGGTCGCCGATGTACGGCGCCTTGCCACATTTGCCAAGGGTTCCAGGAAAAAAGGCGACTTTTCCGAGCTGTTGTCCAGTATCAACGAAAAAGTGCTGCGCCTGCAGGCCCGTTTCAACAATGCCTACCTTAAGGTGCTCAAGGACCTTGGCCGGCATCACATTCATCTGATCAATGAGCGCCAGCTGACGGATAAGCAGCAGGCCTATGTGGAGTCCTATTTCCACCAGGAAGTACTGCCTGAGCTGGAACCGTTCTTTATCGACGACCGCGAAAACATGCCGCTGCTGAATGAGGCGAGCATTTACTTCGGCATCTACCTGGAGCTGGACGATGGCAGCCTGCGTTTTGCCGGTCTCGAGATCCCCACGGATATCCTGCCGCGTTTTGTAGCCATCCCGTCGCGGGAGGGAAAGCACGAGCGGGTATATATCGTGCTCGACAATGTGATCCGGGCCTGCCTGATCGATGTGTTCCGGCACGTGTTGCCAATCGAAAAGGCCATGGCGTTTACCTTCAAGATCAGCCGCGACGCGGAGCTGGAACTGGGAGAGTATGTTACCCGCAACATTGTCGACCGGGTGGCAAAGTCATTGAAAAAACGCAAGCAGGCGGAGCCGGTGCGGCTGGTCTACGACTCCACCATGCCCGAAATCCTGCTGGATTTGATCAAGAAGAAACTCAAGATGGGGCGCTACGATAGCTATACCCCCGGTGGCCGCTATCACAACTCCAAGGATTTCATGAGTTTTCCGGCGGACCTCAAGACGCATACTTATCGCGCCCGCGAACCCCTGCCCACGCTGCCGGACAGTGCCAATATTTTTGACTGGGTCAGCGAGCGCGACCGCCTCTGCTACTATCCGTACCACGACTTTCGCGTGATTACCAAGCTGCTGGCTTCCGCGGCCATCGACCCCAAAGTGAAACAAATCCGTATCAACCTGTACCGGGTGGCGAAAAATTCCCGGGTGGTCGCGGCACTGGTGAATGCGGTGCGCAACCAGAAGCAGGTTACGGCGGTGGTGGAACTGCAGGCGCGGTTTGACGAGCAGGCCAACATCCACTGGTCCAATGAACTCAGTGACGCCGGGGTGGAGGTTATTTACGGGGTGCCGGGGCTCAAGGTGCACTGCAAGTTGATTTCGATCGTGCGTGAGGAAAATGGCCAGAACTGCTATTACACCCATTTCGGCACCGGCAACTTCAATGAAAGTACCGCGCGCTTTTACTGTGATTTCAGCCTGATGACCGCCAACCGGGCGCTGGGTGAGGATGCGAGCCGCGTGTTCGATTTTATCCAGCAAACCCACCTGCAGCAGAGTTACAACCACATCTGGGTTTCTCCCTATAGCAACCGCCCGAATATGCTGGCGGCAATCGACCGGGAAATTGCCGCGGCACAGGCGGGGGAGACGGCGGAAATTTTCTTCAAGTGTAATAACCTGGTGGATTCGGAGGTGATCGAACATCTTTACCGGGCGAGTTCTGCCGGCGTGAAGGTGCGGGTCATCGTGCGCAGCATGTGTGCGCTGCAGTGCCAGGAGAAGGGCCTGTCGGACAATATCCAGGTAATCAGCCTGGTGGATAAATACCTGGAGCACGCGCGGGTCTATGCATTCCACAATGGCGGTGAGCGCCAGGTGTGGCTGTCTTCCGCAGACCTGATGACCCGCAACCTGGATCACCGGGTGGAGGTGACTTTCCCGCTGCTGGAGACGCGGCACCGGGATATGGTGATGAATATCCTCGAGCTGCAGTGGCAGGACAACCAGAAGGCGCGGATCCTGGATGGCAACCAGAGCAATACACGCATTGCCAACCGCAGGAATAAAAAAGACGTGCGCTCACAGGACGCGATCTATCGCCTGCTGAAAAAGTACGAAATGTGATGAGATACGGGTGGGTCAGTTTTTACTGATCCCCACCAGTTTGCCGTTCCGGAAGGAAAAACGGTAGCGCTCGCCGACCTTGAGTGCGTCTTTGCAGCGGGATTCGATAGTGATGCGCGGGTACTGGGGGGTGACTACCCAGGTGGTGAAATCGTCTTCCGGCCCGCGCTTGATCAGCCAGTAGTGGTCGCCCTGGCTGCAGGTGCCTTTCGCCATGCAGTTGTCGAACCCCCACACATAGGCGCGCACGTCGTATTTGCCTGGCAGGTCACTGGCGGCGGCAAAGGGCCGGCTTTGATCTTCGGTGAAAACAAAGAGGTCGTCGAAGCCGAGGCGCTTGTAGCCCCGGGCGCGGGCGCCGCAGCTGGCGCTGTGTACAATCGGCTCCAGGTCAATGTCGCTGGTGCGGCGCGTTTCGGCTTTGGGCTTGGGTTCCATTTCGCTGGGCAGGTAACCACAGCCACTGGTAAAGGCGGCCGACGACAGGGCAATAAGCGCCATCAGTGGAACCGAACTGAACAACCGCACTGCATACCTCCAGTCGCTAACTGCTCCCTTAACTATAGCCTCTGATCTGTCCCTGTCCGACCTGTGCTCGCCCGCGCCAATATCGACACGATTACCAATGTCAATGCCCTGGCCCGGGCACCGGTAATGCCGAAATCCGGGGCGACTCGCCGGTTGCAATCAATTTGTTGTGGGCAGGCTGGTGCGCTTGATCGGCAGGCGGCGAAAACGCACTTTGCGCCGGTAGGGGAAGGTACTGTCCACGCGCCCGGCGCGGATGCGCTGCTGCAGCCGCTGCCAGTAGCGGTAGTCGTACAGGTCGCCGTGCTCACGCTCGAATGCGTCGCGCGCCACCGGGTTGCCGGAAAAGAACAGGCGGAATTCCTCCGGAAATACATCTGCCTCGGCCACGGTATACCAGGGGCGGTCCGCCAGTTCCTGTTCCGCAGTCTGCGGCTCGGGGATTTTGCGGAAATTGCACTCGGTCAGCGGGCACAGCTCGTCGTAATCGTAAAAAACCACACGGCCGTGGCGGGTGACGCCGAAGTTTTTCAGCAGCATGTCCCCGGGGAAGATGTTCGCGGCCGCCAGCTGCTTGATGGCGTTGCCGTATTCCTCCATGGCTTCGATCGTTTGCTGTTCGTCGGCATTTTCCAGGTACAGGTTCAGCGGTTCCATGCGGCGCTCGACGTACAGGTGCTTGATGATGATCCACTTGTCGTCCATTTCCAGCTTCGACGGGGCGAGTGTCTTCAGTTCCTCTATCAGTTCCTCGCTGAAGCGATTGCGATAGAAAATAAAGTTGGTGTACTCCTGGGTATCCGCCATGCGGCCGACGCGGTCGGACCGGGAAACGAACTTGTACTTTTCCTTGACGATTTCTTCGGTAACCGTTTTGGGATTGTCGAACTTGTCCTTGATGATCTTGAACACCACCGGATAGGAGGGCAGCGTGAACACGCTCATCACCATACCCTTGATGCCGGGGGCAATGACGAACTTGTCGTTGCTCACCTTCATGTGCGCGAGGATATGGCGGTAGAACTCGGTTTTGCCGTGCTTGTGGAAGCCGATGGAGTTGTACAGTTCCGACTTCTCCTTCAGCGGCATGATGGTGGACAGGAAGCGCACAAAGCGGGAAGGAATCGGTGCGTCCACCATGAAATAGGAGCGGGTAAAACTGAAAATGATGCTGGAAGAGTCGTTGTCGTAGATGACGGTGTCCACAAATACACCGCCGCGACCGTTGTTCAGGCACGGCAGAATCAGTGGAATCACTTCACCGGCATACATCAATCGGCCCACCAGGTAGGCCGCCTTGTTGCGGTAGAACACCGACTCCAGCATGTCCACCCGCAACCGCTGCTCGTCGCCCGGCCCGGAGAGGTGGGACAGCGGTCCCTGGCGCAGTGCCGCGCAGATATGCTCGACATCCCGGGTACAGTCTTCCCAGGCGATGGAGAATTCATAGTCCCCCAGAATATCCTCGATCATGGCCTCCAGGCCGTGCTGACCGTTGTAGCTGATGTAAATGCTGTAGTCCCGCAGGGGCTTTTCATCCAGTGCGCGGGAGGACTTTACGAACAGATGGCTGTCGTGGATGTGGGCGTGGTTGAACTGGCTGCAAAATACCGAATTGAAAAAGGTCTCGGCAATTTCGTAATTGTTGTGGTTGGCGATCAGCTGGCGGTAGGTCTCCTTGGCCTGGCCCCAGAGCTCCAGCTGGCTGGTGTCCTTGCTGGTGACCGAGTGCACCAGTTTCAGGACCTGGTTTACCTTGACCTTGTACAGGTCGATGCGCTCGCGGTTGGTCTCGTGCACCGCCGTCCATGAGGCCGTCTCGAAGCGTGTCTTGGCGCCCAGGGTAATATTCTGGAAGTCGGCAAAGTAGGCATCAAAACCATTGAGAATGGTCTTGGCGATACGTCGGGCTGTCGGCGAGTGATTGGTCATACTAGAATCAACTGGAGCGGTTCTCTTACCATGAAGCGCATGGTAGCACGGAGATTATGGAGCGCACTTGGACGATTGGATCAGCAGCTTTGTCTTTTTCTTTGCGGTGATTGACCCGGTGGGCACCCTGCCGGTTTTCATTGCGGTGACCGGTCGCCACAGCGAGTGGCAGCGGCGCAAGATTGCGCTGCTGGCGGTGGCGGTGGCTACCGGAATTCTGCTGTTCTTCCTGCTGCTGGGGCAGTACCTTCTGGAAGCCATCGGCGTGCCGCTTTCGGCATTTCAGGTTGCCGGTGGCATAGTGCTGTTCCTGTTCGCACTGACCATGATCTTCGGCGAGGGCAAGCCGGAGCGGGAAGTGGAAATCATTCGCGAGGGACATGAAACGGCGATATTCCCGCTGGCGGTGCCCTCCATTGCTTCGCCCGGGGCAATGCTGGCGGCGGTAGTGCTGACCGACAATTATCGTTTCGACCCTATTCACCAGTTCAACACCGCGACCGCCATGCTGGCAGTGATCGCCATCGTGCTGGTATTGCTGTTGACCGCCAACTGGATCTTTCGCTGGATCGGCAATGCCGGCGCCAGCATCGTCAGCCGGGTGATGGGGCTGATCCTGGCCTCTGTGGCGACCACCAATGTGCTGCTGGGTATCCAGCAGTTTTTTGCCGTATAGCCGTATAACCAGCCATGTAAAATCGAAAAAACCGCGATAGTGCGGTTTTTTCGTTTATTTCTCCCGGTGGAGAAGAAGGCAATTGCGGTACTGTGCCCGGACTATGGCCCGCGTCCCCGCACCAGGCGCAGGATCAGCAGGATCACGGCGATCACCAGTAATACGTGCAGAAAGCCACCCAGGGTGTAGGAACTCACCAGCCCAAGGAGCCAGAGTACTACCAGGATGACGATAATTGTCTCAAGCATGGGATATACCTCCTCCGCAGCTCGGCCATCGATCCGGCGAAATCCTTCCGCCGGGCCTCGGCGCTGGTAAAACGGTAGTTTGCCCGGGGGCTAATTCCCAGAATTATCTTTCCCAGCGCTTTGCGAGAATTTCCCGGCAGAATAAGTGTCCGAACAGATAGTAGAAATCATTCTGAGAGCGGTTGCGGCGAATCCCGGTGTAAGAATACGCAAGCTCTCCGCGACTGTATCCTAAACCCGCCCGTGCTGGATCAAGGCCTCATTAAGGAGAATCTCATGTTGATCAAGAGCCGCAAGCAAAGTGATCTGCCGGAGAATCAGATTACACCGGAATCCGCCTATGTCTCCCGGCGCAGCGTGATCAGGGGACTTGGCGCCGGGCTGGGGCTGGCGGGGCTCGGTGGCTTGGTGACGGCCGGTACCGGTGCATTCGCTGCAGAGGCCAAGCGCAAACCGCTGGACTTTACCCGCGACAAGCCCGACCCTGATCTAGTACTGACACCGGAAGCCAAGGTCACCAATCACAACAATTTCTACGAATTCGGTACTGGTAAAACCGACCCCGCGCAAAACAGCCAGGACCTGAAGGTGGAGCCCTGGACCCTCACCGTGGAAGGGGAGGTCGCCAAACCGGGTACCGTCGACGTGTGGAAGCTGATGGCCGATACCAACCTGGAAGAGCGCATCTACCGCATGCGCTGTGTCGAGGCCTGGTCGATGGTGATCCCCTGGGTGGGGTTTGAGCTGGGGAAATTCCTCGCGCGCTTCGAGCCCACCAGCCGCGCCAAATATGTCGCCTTCGAAACCCTGTATGACCCGCAACAGATGCCCGGCCAGCGCAATCGCATCGTGGGCGGCGGTATCGATTACCCCTATGTGGAGGGGCTGCGTATCGACGAGGCGATGCATCCGCTGAGTATCCTGTCCGTCGGCCTGTACGGCAAAACCCT
Organism: uncultured Microbulbifer sp.; assembly: GCF_913055755.1. Lineage (GTDB taxonomy): Bacteria > Pseudomonadota > Gammaproteobacteria > Pseudomonadales > Cellvibrionaceae > Microbulbifer. Next base: position 18,159 of record NZ_CAJXKH010000023.1, on the reverse strand, counting down.
GCCGCCCCAGAACGGCGCACCGATCAGGCTGGTGGTGCCGTGGAAATACGGTTTCAAGGGCATCAAGTCCATCGTAAAGATCAAACTGGTGGAGAAAATGCCGCCCACCTCCTGGAACAAACTGTTGCCCCAGGAGTACGGCTTCTACGCCAACGTAAACCCGGCGGTGGATCACCCGCGCTGGTCGCAGGCCAGCGAGCGCTTTATCGGCCCCGGTGGCCTGTTCTCGGTCAAGCGCCAGAAAACCCTGCCGTTCAATGGCTACGGCGAGGAGGTGGCCTCGCTGTACACGAACATGGACCTGAGGAAGTTCTACTGATGGCGGTCTCGGGAAAAAGGGGAGGGTGGCGCAAACCGCTGGCCGTATTGCTGCAGCTCTTTGTACACCTGGGCGCCGCCGCGCCGTTGCTCTGGTTGTTCTACGCCATCAATGCGGGGCATTTGGGTGGCGACCCGGTGGTGGAGCTGATCCACTATCTGGGGCTGGGCACAATTCGGCTGTTGTTGCTGACGCTGCTGATATCGCCGCTGGCCAGACTGTTGAATTACGGGCAACTCAACCGGCTGCGGCGCCCGCTGGGACTCTGGTGCTTTGCCTGGGCCACGCTGCACTTCAGCGCGTGGATGGCGCTGGACCTCGGTTTCGACTGGTCACTGATTGGTAGCGAACTGGTCAAGCGCACGTACATTCTGATCGGATTTAGCGCCTGGCTGATACTGCTGGCGCTGGCGATTACTTCCCTGCCTGTACTGATGCGCAAGATGGGCAAAAACTGGAAAAAACTCCATGGCTTGCTGTATGTGGTGGTGTTACTGGCCTGCTGGCACTTCTGGTGGTCGCTGAAGAGTGGCTGGATTGAACCGGCGATTTATTTGGGGGTTGCGTTGCTATTGCTGGCTTGGCGAAGTAAATCTATTCGCCGGTGGATAGAGTCGCTTAAATAACAAATAGCTGTCGAAGTGCAAAGGGTTGACTAGAAGGGCGGGTGCCGGGGACGGGGTTTCAGGAGCGTCGGCGACAGGGACGTCGCCGACGCAGCGTACAGGGAAGTATTCACAGCGGTCCTGACAACCCGCCCCCGGTGTCGGGCTGCCACCGAACTTGATTTTGAGCCAGGTCGACCGGGTTCTAGCTGCCGATTTCCTTCCCGTCTTTACTGCGAATCGCCAGCACCGAAGGTCTCGGCGGTAATGTCGGATCGTTGTCCGGCCAGCGGTGCATCGGGTTGTCGAAGGTGGAGCGACCGCCATCCGCCGGGTGCTGCACCGAGACAAACAGCGTCTTGCCATCCGGGGTGAACTCCGGTCCGCAGATCTCCGCGCCTTCCGGGCAGCCAAAGAAATGTTTCGGCGCCGCGCGCATTTCCCCTTCCGTTGCCATGGCCCAGAGGCCATCGTGGAAGCCGAAGCTTTCACAGCCATCGGTGGCGATCCACATATTGCCCTTGGGGTCGAATGCCACATTGTCCGGGTTGGCAAACCAGCCGTGGGCAGAGATATTCCCCGGGTGTTGCTGGCCGTAGGCGCCGCGCTCGTTCGGGTTTTCCGCATTGGGATTGCCGCCCAGCAGAAAGGTATTCCATTTGAACTCGGTGCTGGCGTGATCCCGCTCGCCGAACCTGCCCGGGGGCACGATTTCCACCACGTGGCCGGCACTGTTACGCGGGCGCGGATTGGCCGCATTCAGCTCGTCGGCAGAGCGCTTTTTGTTCTTGGTCAGCATCACGTAGGTGCAATCGTTGACCGGATTGGTTTCCACATCTTCCGGGCGGTCCATCGGCGTCGCGCCGAGCAGTTTTGCCGCGCGGCGACAGTCGATCAGCACGTCCGCCTGATTGCGGAAGCCGTTGTCCCCGGTCAATGGCCCCTCGCCGTATACCAGCGGCAACCAGTGGCCGCTGCCGTCCTCGTTGAACCGGCCCGCATACAGTGTGCCCTCGGTCAGCAAAGCGCGGTTGTGGGCGCTCTCTCCCGGCTGATACGTGTGTTTTGACACAAACCGGTAGACAAACTGGTGCTCGTCGTCGTCACCGCCATAGGCCACGATCGGCTGGCCCGGTTTGCTCACCAGGGTGAAACCCTCGTGTTCGAAGCGGCCGAGACCGGTCAGCTTGCGCGGCTTGGATTCTGGGTCGTAGGGGTCGTACTCCACCATCCAGCCAAAGCGGTTGGGCTCGTTGGGCTCCACGGCAATGTCGAAGCGCGGGTCGTGGTCGCCCCAGTTGCGGTTGCCTGCTTCGATACCGAAGGCGTGGTGATTGCGGGCTTCCCGCGGGTCCGCGACATTGTCCGGGTCCCCCTGAAACGCGCCGCCGAAGCCCTCCTCGGCAATCAGCACCGTGCCCCAGGGCGTCTTGCCACCGGCACAGTTGCCAACAGTGCCGAACACCTGCCTGCCGCTGGCATCGGCCCTGGTGACCAGGCGTTCATCGCCGGCGGCAGGACCGACAATATCCATGGCCGTGGTGAGGGAGATCCGGCGGTTGTAGGGGCTGTCCTGCAGCACCTGCCAGCCATCCGCGGTCTTCTCGATTTCCACAATGGAATGGCCGCAGGCCTGCTGCTCGATAGCCACATGCTCGGCACTGACGCCGCGGGTGGCACTGTATTCGTCGTTATATCCGGAAAACATCAGGTGCGGTTGGGTGTATTCATGATTGACACACAGCAGTCCGCGCTCGCTGTTGTTGCTCTGGCAGTGCAGGTCGCCTTCCCCGGGACCGGCGCGCTGGTCCAGCGGCATAAACGCAATGAAGTCGTTGTTGTAGCCGAAGCGGCGGGATTGCTCGGAAGGGGTCAGTCTTTGCGGGTCGAATGCCGCGGCATCGGCGGCCAGCGGGTCCCCCCAGCGCAACAGCAGGTCGGCTTCGTATCCCTTGGGAATATGGTGCCGGTAGTCCAGGCCGTGGGGGATTTCCTCAAAGCTTAAGTTCTGCGCGTTGCTGTGTGAACGACGGCCACATCCGGGCAGCAATCCGGCGCCGGCGGTGGCCACGCCCGCGGCACCGATGGCCTTGAACAGTGTGCGTCGCTGTGGGTTGCTGATGCCGTCTTCGTGCTGGTCGCTGGCCATGACCTTCCCCTGTAATCCGTGCAAATATTTCTATTGTTGGTTCGTGCGCCATTTATTTGGCGGTTGAATCCGTTGTCTAAAAGGAAGGTTAGCCGCTGAATGTGACAAATTTAAAAAAACGGTAACGCAAGTTTCACATCTGCAAACTAGTCTGCGCCCCAAACAAAACAACCGCCAATTCAATAACAGGGACGGGGACCATGACTAAGTCTGTATTTACTCTGAAAATGATGGCGCCGCTGGCTGCGGCAGTCATCAGCATCAATGCCGGCGCGCAAACTGCAGAGCCGGAGAAAACCGGCGAGCTAATGGAAACCATTGTGGTTACCGGGCAGGCGGCCAACGCCCGCAGTGATATCGAACGCCAGCGCGCCTCTAACAAAGTGGTGGCAGTGCAGACTTCCGAGGCTATTGGCGAGCTGCCGGATGCCAACGTGACCGAAGCCCTGCAACGTATGGCCGGCGTATTTATTGCCCGCGACCAGGGTGAGGGCCGTTTCGTTGGTGTGCGCGGTATTGACCCCAACCTGAACGCCTCCACCATCAATGGCATGAGCCTGCCGGCGCCGGAAACCGACAGCCGCGCGGTGGCCCTGGACGTGATTCCGTCCGACCTGCTGGCGAGTCTTGAAGTGTTCAAGACCCTGACCCCGGACATGAGCGCCGACTCCATCGGCGGTGCCATCGAAATCAAGAGCATCAATGCGCTGGATTACGATGGTCAGACCTACAAGATGACCGTGGAGAACGGCTACAGCGAACTGCAGGGTGAAAACAGCCCGAAACTCGCCGGCACCTACACCAACAAATTTGACCTCAACGGCCGCACCCTGGGGGTGGCTATTGCCGCTTCTCACCAGGAGCGCAAATTCGGTTCTGAAAACATCGAAACCGATGGTGTGTGGGAAGAATTCACCGCGATGGATGGCAGTGAAGGCATTACCGCCGCCGAAATCGAACAGCGCGACTACGCCGTGACCCGCGAGCGCACCGGCGTCGCTGCCAACTTCGACTTGGAAGTGGCCGAGGGCAGCCAGCTGTACCTGCACACGCTTTACTCCGATTTCTCCGATGAAGAGCAGCGCCAGCGCAATTCCTACAAGCTGGACGAGGAAAATGACGATCCGGATACCATTTCCGCGAGCTCCGTCACTTGGTCCGACGCCGCATTGGAAAAAGAGCTGAAAGACCGCTTTGAAGAGCAGGAAATTCTTTCTCTGGTACTTGGCGGTGAACACGACCTGGATACCTGGGGCATCGAGTACGCGCTGGGCTACTCTCACGCCGAAGAGTCCGAGCCGCACCGCCGCGACACCACTTTTGTCCAGGAAGGTCTGGAACTGGGTTATACCAGTGCCGGTACAATTCCGGATATGTACGCCGCCGATGCCAGCGCCATGGATGCCGCCAGCTACGAGCTGGACGAACTGGTGGTGGAAGACAACTACACCGACGATGAAGAGCTGAGTTTCCGTATCGATATTCGCCGCGATATTGAAGTAGCCGGTAACCCCTCCGAGCTGAAGTTCGGTCTGCAGGAGCGTCGTCGCGAAAAAACCGGCGACCTGAATGCCACCATTTACGACGGTTTCGGTGGCGATTTCACCCTCGCGGACTTTGCCAACAACAACATCGACTACAGCCTCGGAACCTTTGGACCGGGTATCAACCAGGGCGCGGTGAATGCGTTCATCGATGCGAATATTGGCAGCTTCGAAATCGACGAGACCGACACCGCGCTGGATTCCGCGCGCGACTACGTAATGAATGAAGATATCTCCGCGCTGTATGTGATGAACGATATCGATTTTGGTCGCGCCAACCTGGTTTACGGTGTGCGCTACGAAAGCACCGACTTCAGTGCCGAGGGCTACCGCGTGGCTGAATCCGGTGAAGCCATCGACGGCGCCGAGGAAATTGCCGAAGACGTATACGTGAGCGAAACCAGCTATCAGCGCGACTACAGCAAGCTGTTCCCGAGCGTGAACTTCAAGTACGACTACAGCGACAACATCGTACTGCGCGCCGCGTACACCGAGTCTCTGTCCCGTCCGTCTTTCGGCGACCTGAACCCGTCTGCGGCAGAAATTGAGTACGACGAGGGCGAGCTGGAAGTGAAAGCCGGCAACCCGGCGCTGGACCCCTATGAGGCACGCAACCTGGATGTGTCCTTCGAGTACTACGCCGACACCCTGGGCATGTTCTCCGTAGGGGCTTTCCACAAGCAGATCGACAACTTTGTCGTCACTGCCGATGTGTCCAGCACCGCCGACCTGAGCCAGTACGTGGGCGCCCTGGCGGTGGAAGAAGCGGAAATCTTCCAGCCGATCAACGGCGACCAGGCCACCCTGACCGGTGCCGAGCTCTCCTGGACCCGCGGCTTCGACAACGGCTTGCTGCTGCGTACCAATGCCACCTTCACCGACTCCGAAGCGAGCCTCGGTCTGGGCGCGGATGCCGAGCGCGGCGACAACATCGCGCTGCCGTCCCAGGCGGACCTGGTCGCCAACTTCATTGTCGGCTACGAGCGCGATGCGCTGAGCCTGCGCCTGTCCACTGCTTACAAGGGCGAGCGCCTGCTGGAAGTTGACCTGGAAGACGAGGCATTTGACCTGTACGAAGACAAGCACATGCAGATGGATTTCTCCGCCAAGTACCGCTTTGAAAATGGCGTGCAGGTGTTCTTCAACGCCATCAACCTTACCGACGAGCCTTTCTACGCCAATCGTCGCGGGTACAACGGCCAGTATGAAGAGTACGGTCCCTCCTACGTGCTGGGTGTGACCTACAGCAGCTTCTAAGTTCTGCAGCGTCAGGCAGAAAGCCCGGTTCGCCCCGAAGTCATCAGGTGCGGCCGGGCTTTCTGCTATTTTTTTAATTTGGATTCCGCGGTCATCTGTTTGACATTTTTCTGCCATGTCGACGGCGTATTTTTGTTGCGCTGCCTGTCATAAACAGAGACCCAACAACAAGAAATCGTGGTGTTATGGCGTCAAAAACCTTATTCAGATCCGCCGCTGTACTGGCCGTCGCAAGCCTGCTCAGTGCCTGTGGCCCTCAAATCGAGAAAAATTCTGCCGACGTGGATGCCATCAGCCCGTCCCAGGAAATTCCGCTGCAAGACGTGGTCTCCAGCCAGCTGGCTCCGGTCACCCTGGGGGGGAGCGATTACCTGCTGCTGGCCAGCGAAAAGCGCGGCCTGGTGCTGGTAGATGGTGACGGCGAGGAAAAACTCTCCCTGGATGGCGGCACAGTAGAACGTTTTGCCCTGCAGCAACTGGCCGCGGAGCAGTGGTTGATTGCGGTCTATGACGAAGACGGCGCTGAGCTGCAGTTGAGACTGCTGGATACCGACAACGGCACACCCCGCATCCGCTACCTGGCGGCCATGCCCACCAGTGCCCCCCAGGTGGCCCTGTGTTTCTCCCGCCAGGCGGAGCGCACCCACCTGTTTGCCATCGACGAAAGTGGTCTCGGTCACGAATACGTGGTGCACCCGCGGGAGCAGGCGTGGGAATTTACCGGCGTACGTCCGCTGTATTTCGGCGAGCAGGTTTCCAGCTGCACCGTGGACGACCGCAGCGGCAAGCTGCTGGTGGCGCAGCCGCCACTGGGTATCTGGAGCCTCAATGCAGACGCGGAAATGGACGAGGAGCGGGAGGTGTTTGCCGCCCCTGCGGAGCTGGCCGGTGAATACTTTGGCGGCCTGTGGCTGGACAGCGCCAGCGGCAACCTGTGGCTGACCGCGGACGACAAGGTCATCGCCTTCAACATCAACACCCCGGCCGAAGGTGCGCAGTTTAAACGCACCCTGAAAGACCTGGAGCCGGTGTCTGCGGTGGTGCATCGGGGCCAGCTGCTGGCACTGGAAGAGGAAAGTGACCGGGTACAGCGCTTCCAGGTGGAGCTGCCGCAGCCGGCGGCTGAGATGCAGGCTTTCCGCGCCCCGGTGGAAATCCCTCGCGTGCGCGCCAGCGGCCAAACCGCGCCGGTGCAATCCGGAGGCGACGCCGCCGATGACCCGGCCATCTGGGTCAACCCGGTCAATCCATCCGCCAGCCTGATCCTGGGCACCGACAAGAAGAGCGGCCTCAACGTCTACGACCTGGAGGGCAAGCTGCTGGAGCAGTTTGCGGTGGGGCGCCTCAACAACGTGGACCTGCGCCCGATCCAGCACGGCAAATTCGTTGCCATCGCCGCGGCCACCAACCGCACCGACCCGGGTGTGAGTCTATTCGGGATCAGCTCTGCGGGGCAGGTGGAGTACTTGGGGCTGCGCAACCTGGAGATGGAAGACCCTTACGGCCTGTGTGTTTACCGCAAGGGCGCCGACCTGTTGACCTGGGTATCGGACAAGGAAGGTGGTGTGCAGCTGCTGCAGATCGCCCCCGGTGAAGGCGACGTAGACTGGACCCTGAAACCGCTGGCCAACCTGCAGGTCGACAGCCAGGTCGAAGGCTGTGTGGTGGATGACGAGATGCAGATGCTGTTCTTCGGTGAGGAAGACGGCGGTGTATGGCGCCTGGATATTGCCGCCTTCCTGGCCGGCGAAGCGCGCCCACAGCTGATCGCGCCGGTGGACGGAGAGCGCCTGGCGGCGGACGTGGAAGGCATGGGCCTGTATCACGCGGGCGACAGAAGCTACCTGGTGGTGTCCAGTCAGGGCAACAACAGCTACGCCCTGTTCAGTCGCGACGGCAGCCAGTTTGTGGGCCACTTCAAGGTGGATATCAACCTCGACAAGAACCTGGACGGCAGCTCCGAAACCGACGGCCTGGAAGTGTCCAGCGCGGCGTTTGGCAGCCAGTACCCGCAGGGGCTGCTGGTGGTGCAGGACGGCCGCAACCGCATGCCCAGCCAGACCCAGAACTTCAAGCTGGTGTCCTGGGCGGATATTGCCGAGACCCTCAACCTGCAATGAGTTGATCGGAGGGGGGCTCGCCCCCGCCGTGAATATGCGAAAATCCGCCGGATTCATGTTTGATCCGGCGGATTTTTTTATGCAGCGCGTTCACTCCTCCCTCGAATCCGGTTTTTCCCTCTCCCGTATCGCCTTCGGCCTGTGGCGGCTGACGGACTGGGGCTACTCCCCGCAGGAGCGGCTGGCACTGTTCGAGCAGATGCTGGACCTGGGGGTGACCACATTCGACCTGGCAGACATCTACGGCGACTACCGCTGCGAGCAGTTTTTCGGCGAGGCGCTGAGGCTGAAGCCGGCGCTGCGCAGCCGGATGGAAATTGTCAGCAAGTGCAGTATCCGCCTTGCCGGCGAAGCCTCGGGTGCGCGCATCAATCACTACGATACCAGTCCCGCACACGTGCGCCGCGCGGTGGAAACCAGCCTGCGGGATATGGGGATCGAGCACATGGACCTGTTGCTGTTGCATCGCCCGGACCCGCTGATGGATGCGGATGCGCTGGCGCAGGTGCTCGAGCAGTTGGTAGCCGAGGGCAAGGTAAAACACCTGGGGGTGTCCAATTATCTGTCGCAGCAGACGGCGCTGCTGCAGTCGCGACTTTCCCGGCCGTTACTGGTAAACCAGATCGAGGTGTCACTGCTGCAATCGCAGCCGATGTTTGATGGCCAGCTGGATTACTGTCAGCAGCAGCGGGTGATTCCCATGGCGTGGTCGCCGTTTGCAGGTGGGCGTTTGTTCGCCGGCGAGGACGGCGATGCGGTGCGGGTGCAGGCGTGCCTGCGCTCGCTGTGCGAGGCCCGCGACCTGGACCCGAGGCACGGTGTCATGCAGTTGGCACTGGCATGGCTGCTGAAGCACCCGTCGCAGATGGTGCCGGTGCTGGGGAGTGGTAATCCCGAACGATTGGTGGCGGCGCTGGGCGCGCTGCAAATGGAGCTGGATCGGGAAGAGTGGTTCGAGCTGTTGCGCGCCGGGCGTGGGCGGGATGTGGATTAAGTCAGCTTGCGGTGGTACTCGTTCCTAAGCTGGCCCTGAGGCCTGTTCTGAGGCTTGTTTTTTAGCCGGTCCGGTGGCGGTACTGCCGCCGGAGATCTGTTCGCGAGACGCGCCGTGAACCCATCCATGGGGGCTCTTCGAAAACGTCCCTGTTTTCGAAGGTCTCGCGAACAGATCCCCGGCGTCAGCACCTTCGCGGGAGGCGACCACTTTGAATTGGAAACTGATTCGAAAGTACTGCTTACGAAGTGCGGAAGTGGAATCGAAGCCGGAGTGCTGGGTAAGTGTTTTTGAAAGCGTCGGCGACAGGGATGTCGCCGACGCAGCGTACACGGATGTATTCACAGCGGTTTCAAAAACACTTACCCAGTGCTGCGGCGCCACAGGAATACAAACAGAGAAGCGTGGGGATTAACTGGCGTAAGCGTTCTCAGGCACCAGGTCGTAATTCACTTCCCCCATATCGAACTGCTCGAGCGGGGCCAGGTGCATGGGGACCTGGTAGCAGCGCAACAGCTGGTCGCCGCGCCAGTCCATGACTTCCAGATCTTTGCCGGCAACGCTGTGCAGCAGGCGGTCGAACTCGGTTACCGCAGAGGCGATCAGGACCTTGTATTCCAGCTCGTCGCCCAGCTTGATGTAGCGAGACTCGCTGCCAGCCTGCTCGAGGCGCAGCCAGCCCGGGCCGCGTTCGGCACCGGAGACGCCCAGTACCAGCGGGCCCTGCTGGTCCTGGCACAGCGGCGCCAGGTCGAAAATAGACGGCTCCGCCTGCATTTCCAAACCGACCCAGACCCAGCCCGGCAGGCCGATGCGGGTCAAGTGCCACTCGGACAACCAAACCGTCTGGTCGTCGTCCACGCGGAATTCACTGTATTCCTTCTGCCCGCCGCGGCTCGCGAGGTTCACATTGGCGCCGGGGTTCTGTTTGCGGAAATGGTGTAGCTGCTGGGTCATCTCGTAGTTGACATCCCACTGCTTGCGCAGCCGCCATTGCATCGGATACTCGCCCCACTCGACAATGTATTCCTCCCGCTCGCGTATCGTTTCCGCCACGCGCCAGAAAGCGCCGTCGATCAGGATGCAGGTATCCCCGGGTTTGCTGCCGGGAGCGATGATGCTGTGCTCGGGAGAGGCTTCAGACGCGTTGACCACATGCTCGCTGCGGCCCTCGATCACCTCGTACCAGGGAAAGCCGTGGCGCAGGGGCGGGGGAAAAGCCAGGGGCGGGCGCCCGGCGAGCAGCCGGCGGAACAGCACCGACTTTTCGATTTCCAGATCGGACAGGGTATAGCCTTCCTTCTGAGTGGTTTGTCCCCAGGCAAAGGCCGCCCGAACGAGTTGTTTTTCTCTGTCTGAAAAGCTCATGGCGTCGGTGTGTATAAATTATTCGATTGGCAGCGACGGCAAACCTTACCATTGTGTGACACGGTTCGCTATCGCAAATACTGCGGAATCTATCGCCGGTGATTTTGCCGGTGGCAGCGGTGGCGCAAAAAGTCCGGTAGACTGCGAAAGTTTGTACAAAATAACTCGGAGTGCATAGTGGAAGTAAGGAAACATCCGGCCGGCACAATGTGGCGCCGTACGGCGCTGGTGCTGGCTTTTGCGTTGGGGACCGGAATCGCCGGGCTCGCCCGGGCAGAAAATCCCCAGGCTGAAAAAGTACAAGTTGGTACCGGCGTACCGCAGGCCGACAGCTGTTACCTGGATGGCTGGTCGGAATCCCTGCGCTGTTATCAGGTTGCGGTAGAGGATGGCGTGCTGCTGTCGGTGATGATCGCGCCCGCGGTCAACGGCGGCCAGCACGAGCCGCTGTACATGCTCGCCGGTGGTCCCGGACAGGCCGCCAGCCAGCTGGCCAAATTGCTCAACCCGCTGCGCAAGCTCAACCGCGAGCGGGACATCGTACTGGTGGACCGTCGCGGTGCCGGTAAATCCGATGTGTTCGACTGCGGCATGGACGAAGACATGCCGGTGCAGCTGGACGAGTTTGTGGACCAGCTCGCAGCCTGTTACCAGGCGTCCCCAGAACGACCGAAAACCCTCAACAGCCGCCAGACCGTGGAAGATCTCGAGGCGGTGCGCAAGGCACTGGGGCACGACAGGATTTCCCTGTGGGGTGGTTCCTGGGGGACCCGCACCGCGCTGCTCTACCAGCAGTGGTACCCGGAATCCCTGCAGAGCCTGGTGCTGGACGGGGTCGCGCCCATCGATACCAAAGTTTTCCTGACCGCCAAGGCCGCGGAGGCCTCGCTGCAGGCGCTGGTGGATGCCTGCGCAGCGGATCCCGTGTGCGCGGACTTCGGAGACTGGCGCGGCGAGCTGGATGCGCTGCTGGCCGACTGGACCCCAGCGCAGGCGGCGGCCTTCCCGGACCCGTTTACCGGGGTTCCCGGAGACGAGCCGGTAGAAGCCTGGATGCTCGCCAGCGCGATACGTACCGCACTGTATGATCCCGCAGCCGCCGCCCAGTTGCCGTTTGCCATCCAGCAGGCCCGCCGCGGCAACCTGCTGCCGCTGTCCGGCATATTCGGCCTGTTTGCCAAGCTCGAGGGCAGCATGGCCCTGGGGCTGACCTTTTCCGTTGCCTGTGCCGAGGAAGTGAACCGCATGTCCGCCGACGAGATTGCCGCGGACAGCGCCGGTACGTTTATCGGTAAAACCTTTGTGCGCACCTTTACCGAGGGCTGCAAACGCTGGCCGGTGGCAGCGCGCCCCTACCGCACTCCGGAGCCGCGTAACCACCCGGTACTGCTGATCTCCGGAACCGCCGACCCGATCACGCCACCGGTGTACGCGGACACCGAGCTGGATTACCTGGCGCACAAGCAGCACCTGGTGGTGGACGGCGGTGGCCATATCAATTCCGCCCGCGGCTGCATTCCCGAGCTGATTCGGGAATTTCTCGACGCGCCGGAGACCGCGCTGGATCCGTCCTGTGTAGCGGATATCCAGCGACCGCCGTTTATGGCCGCCGCCTACGGGCCGGCACTTGCGCAGCCGAGCCTGGTGGCCGAACAGGGAGGGGAAAGCCAGTGATCAGTGTGGAAAAAATTCGCAAATCCTTTGCCGGCAAACCGGTGCTACGGGACCTCAGTTTCGAGGTGCCGGACGGCAAGATCACCGCGTTGCTGGGGGCGAACGGTGCCGGCAAAACCAGTTGCCTGCGCATCATCTGTGGATTGTTGCAGGCGAAGTCCGGGCGCGTCCTGGTGGGCGGAATCGACCCCGCTGTGGATCCCCAGGGCGCGCGCCGTCAGCTTGGGGTCGTGGGTGACCGCGAGGGCCTGTACGAGCGGCTGACGGTGGCCGAATACCTGAAAATCTTTGCGCAGATGCAGGGCCTCGGGAGCGGCGAGCTGCAGGGTGCGCTGGATGCCGTGCGCGAAGAGCTCGAGCTGAGCGCCCTGTGGGAGCGGCGCATGGGGGGCTTCTCCCAGGGCGAACGCATGAAAGTATCCCTGGCCCGGGCCCTGGTCCATCGCCCCCAGCACCTGATTCTGGATGAGCCTACCCGCGGTCTCGATGTGCTCGCCGTGCGCCTGTTGCGCAAAACCCTGCTGCGGTTGCGTGCCGGTGGCACCACCATCCTGTTTTCGAGTCATGTCATGCCGGAAGTGGCGGAGTTGTCCGACTCGGTGCTGGTGATGTCCGAGGGACGTGTGGTCGGGCGCGGTACCCCGGCGGAGCTCGGTCGCGAAACCGGGTGTGAATCACTGGAAGACAGTTTTGTGGCGCTGGCCTACGGGCGGCTGCCGGCGCGACAGGAGGTGGAGCCAGCATGAGCGCGAAATCAACGACGAGCACCCTGGCGCAGATGTTGCCACTGCTGAAAAAAGAATTCCTTGAAGCTTGGCGCGACCGCCGCGCGCTGCTCACTGCGGTGTGTTTTTCCCTGATGTTCCCGGTACTGCTGGCGGGGGCTACCGTGGTGATGGTCAAGAAACAGAGTGAGGATGCGACCCGGGTGGCGCTGATCGGTGCCGAGGAAGCGCCGCTGCTGGCAGAAAAGCTGGCATCGCCGGCACTGGAAGTGGACAGGCTGGCGCAGGGCGATCCGCGCTCGCTGCTGCAGGACGACTACGACCTGGTGCTGGTGGTGGCAGAAAATTTTGCCCATCGCTACCAGGAATTCCGTGCGCCGCAGATCTACGTTTATGTGGACAGTTCCGACACCGGCGCGGGCCGGGCCCAGCGCCAGGTACAGGAGCGCCTCGCAGCCATGCAGCAGATGGTGGTGAACCAGCGCCTTGCGGCCCGCGGTGTTGCTCCGCAGTTGCTTGCCCCCTGGCAGCTGGAAGTGCGGGATGTGAGTACGCCGTCGAGCCGCGGTGCGCTGATTCTCGCCACCGTGCCGGGGTTGCTGATCCTGACCCTGTTCGTGGCCAGTCTCGCTACCTCGGTGGATACCTCAGCCGGTGAGCGCGAGCGCCTGAGCCTGGAAACCCTGCTGGTGCAACCGCTGCCGGCGTGGCAGGTGATCGTGGCGAAAATGCTGGCGGTGGCGAGCCTCGGCTGGCTCGGTTCACTGTTGTCCATCACTGCCCTGGTGGTGCTGATGCCGATGATGCCACTGGCGGAACTGGGGATTCAGCAGGCCACCACGGTTGCCGGCGTGATCTGTATGGGGCTGGTGCTGCTGCCGCTGGCGCTGCTGGTGGCGGTACTGCAGATTCTGCTGGCGCTGCGCTCGCAGTCGTTCAAGGATGCACAGACTCAGCTGAGTATCTTCCAGATAGCGCCGGTGATGCTGCTGGTCATTATCGATGCGGCACAGATCAAGCTGGCGGACAGCTGGCAGCTGCTGCCGTTGATCGGCCAGCAGCAGTGGCTCAAGGGGCTGCTGATCGGAAGTGCGGTGTCACCGCTATGGATGCTGGCGGGGTCGCTGGCAACCTTGGCGCTGGTGGTGGTCGCGGTGGTATTTGGTGCCCGTGCACTGCGCCGTGAAACACTGTTGTCCGCTGCCTGAGGCGGGTTGGGGCCGATATACGGGCGATTGAATTTGTGAGTGCTGTATGACGTTTGATGCGAGCGAGGGGCTGTTGACCATCGACCTGGATGCGCTGGCGGAAAACTACCGCACACTGCGCGACCGGCTGCACCCCGGTGGCCGCTGTGGCGCGGTGGTCAAGGCCAATGCCTACGGGCTGGGGGTGGAGCAGGTGGCGCCGGTTCTGTACCGGGAGGGCTGCCGGCACTTTTTCGTCGCCACCCTGGCCGAGGGGGCGCAGCTGCGCTCGCTGCTGCCTGCGGACGCCCGCATTACCCTGCTCACCGGGGTGCGTCCGGGACATGAAAAAGCCTGTACTGAATCCGCTCTCGAGCCGGTACTGGTGACCACTGCGCAGATACAGGCCTGGGTCGAGGCAACCGCAACCGGCGGCGTCGCCGCGCCCTGTGCTCTCAAGGTGGACTCCGGCATGACCCGGCTGGGGATGGGTGCGCAGGAGTTCGCGCAACTATTGCGACAGCCACAGCTGCTGCGAGCGGCCAACCTGCGCCTGTTTCTCAGTCATCTCGCCTGTGCCGACGAGCCGCAGCGGCCGCAGAACCGGCAGCAGCTGCGAAATTTTAGCGATGCCCTGGCCCGGGTGCGCGAAGTCTGTCCGCAGCTCGAGGCGAGTCTCGCCAATTCCTCGGGTATCTATCTCGGTGACGACTTTCACTTTGATGTCGCGCGCCCGGGCTGTGCCCTTTACGGGGTGAACCCGACACCGGGTCAGTCCAACCCCATGCGCGCGGTGGTCAACCTGCGGGTACCGGTACTTCAGGTGCGGCAGGTGGAGCGGGAGTCTGCGGTGGGCTACGGCGCCACCCAGCACGCGGCTGCCGGTAGCTGGCTGGCGGTGGTGCGCGGCGGGTACGCGGATGGGCTGTTGCGCACCCAGAGCGGTCGCGGACGCGGTGCTGCGGTAATCGGGCGAGCGGTGGAGGATGCGGCGGGCACTATCGAAGAGCGCATTGTGGTGCCGATGATCGGGCGTGTCTCCATGGATACCTGTGTATTCGATATCAGCGCGTTGGATCAGGCCCAGCGCGAAAAATTACGCGCCATCGAACTGCTCAACGACGACCTGACCGTGGACGATATGGGGGCCGCGGCGGGCAGTATCGGGTACGAAATTCTCACCAGCCTCGGCCGCCGCTACGGCCGGCGCTATCTCTGAGTCGAGGGGGCTGCGGTGTCTGACAACAAGTCTGCCGACAGCAAGGCGCTGGCGCAGCTGCGGCCACTGCTGTTATTGCTGGCCGATGGTGAAATTCACTCCGGTGAATCCCTGGGGGAGTGCCTGGGTGTGAGCCGCGCCGCGGTGTGGAAGCAGTTGCAGAAGCTGGAGCAGCTGGGGCTGACGGTATCCTCGGTCAAGGGGCGCGGGTACCAGCTGCCGGGCGGGCTGGACCTGCTGGATGCGGGGGCGATACGCGGCAACCTGTCCGGGGCCGCTGGCGCGCTGCTGGGTGAGTTGGACCTGTACGACCTGGCGGACTCTACCAATGCCCGTGCGTTGCAAGCGCTGGATGCCGGGTGCGGCCACCGCCGGGTGATACTTGCGGAGCAGCAGAGTGCCGGCCGCGGTCGCCGCGGCCGCAGCTGGGCAAGCCCGTTTGCCGCCGGCATCAGCCTGTCGGTCGGCTGGCAGTTCAATGGCGGCGTGCAGCTGCTGGAAGGATTGAGCCTTGCGGTTGGGGTCGCCCTGGCGCGGGCGCTGGAAGAATTCGAGGTGCCGGACGTGCGCCTGAAATGGCCCAATGACGTCTGGTGTCGCGGCCGCAAGCTCGCCGGCGTATTGCTGGAACTGAGCGGAGACCTGACCGATCGCTGCGCGGTAGTGGTGGGGATAGGGATCAATATGCACCTGCCGCCAGCCGCCGCGGACGCCATCGACCAGCCCTGGATCGACCTGGCGCAGGTGCGCCCCGGTATCGGCCGCAACCAGCTGGTGGCGGCGATGCTGAACCACCTGTTGCCGCTGCTCGAGCACTACCCGGAGCGGGGCTTTGTGCCCTGGCGAGAGCCCTGGCAGTCACTGGACCAGTTCGCCGGCGAGGCGGTGTGTGTTCAGTCGGCGCAACAGCGCTGGTGTGGCATCGCGCGCGGGGTCGACGGCTCGGGCGCGCTGCTGCTGGAGATGGGCGGCGAGCAGGGGGAGACTCCCGAATTGCGCACATTTCACGGGGGGGAGGTGTCCCTGCGCCCGGCGGATAGCGGGAGCTGAGTGCCGTGACCATGATTCTCGAACTGGATCAGGGGAATACCCGTTGCAAGTGGCGCCTGCTGAACGCCGCGGCTGCCGGTAGCGGCCGGGTGGTTGCGCGGGGCGCACTGGAGCGAGATTTCTGGGGTGGTGGCAGCGAGTTGCCTGCGGAGTGGCTGGACGCGGGGGTGGCGCGGGTGCGGGTTGCCAATGTTGCCGGTGCCGGGCGCGAAAAGCAGATTGCCGAGCGCCTGCAGGTGGCACTGGGGCTGCAAGCGGAGTTTGCCCGGGTGGCGCCCCGCTGCGGCGCGGTGACCTGTGCCTACCCCGAGCCGCGGTGGCTGGGGGTGGATCGCTGGCTGGCGGTACTGGCCGCCCACGCCCGCGACCCGGCGCCGGCTCTGGTGGTGGATTGTGGCAGCGCGGTTACCCTGGACCTGCTGGGGGCCGGGGGCGCCCATCTCGGTGGCTATATAGTCCCGGGGCTGGCGCTGATGCGGCGGGCGCTGTATCAGGATACGGACGCGGTGAAAGTGGCGCGGGCGTTCGCCCCCGGGATGTCGCTGGCGCCCGGCCGCGATACCCAGGCGGCAGTCAACCGCGGCTTGCCACTGATGGTGCTCGGCGCTGTGGAAAGGGCGCTGGCGGAATTGCAGCAGTGTGCCGAGCGTGATTTGATGCCGAATATCTGGCTGACCGGCGGCGATGCTGCGCTGTTCTCGACCCTGGAGCCGTTGGCGGGAACGCTGCGGCACACCCTGGTGGAAGACCTGGTGATGGAGGGGTTGGCGCTTACCAACCCCTGATCGCCCACTGGCAGCTTGAGCCAACTGGTGGCCTGACTGCGGCGCCCGCCTCGCGGATCACGGTTTGCAGCGGTATTCGCTTGTACAATCTGCCGCCGTTAGCCGCGGCCGACAAACATTAACCACGATGCTGGATTGAAAGACCTGTTTCCTATGCGCTGGATAGTTTTGCTGTTAGTGATTGCCAATCTCGGGCTTGCCGGGTGGTTCATGAGTGCCGGGCGGGCGCCGGAGAACACCGTGCAGCAGACCGCACCTGCCGCGGCGGAAAGCTCCATTGCGCTGGTCAGTGAGGTGGCCCCCGGCGAGCTGGCGGACCGTGTGGAGTCGCAGCGCGGCGCCGAGGTGCCCGCGGCACGGGCGGTTGCGGAACCCGAAGCCGCGCAGCCCGGAGAGGCTCTGTGCACCCTGGTGGGGCCCTTTGGTGAGGCCTTTCAGGGCGAGGATGTTGCGCAGCGCCTGCGCGCGCTGGAGGTAGATGCCAGCCTGCGGGAGATAGAAATGCAGGGGCAGATGCGCTACTGGGTGTTTATGGCGCCGCTGGGTTCCCGTCGTGAGGCCTACCGCAAATTGCGTGCGCTGCAGGCGGCGGGTATCGACAGTTACGTGATACCGAAGGGCTCGCTGGAGAACGGCATCTCATTCGGTATTTTTTCCGAGCTGGAGCGGGCCCGCTCGCTCACGGATGAACTGCAGGCTCAGGGATTTGCGGCCGAGTTTCGCGAGGAGCCGCAGACGTATCTAGAGCGGTGGGTGGTGGTATCCGGCGGCGAGCAGCAGTTGGCGGCGGACTTCTGGCAGCAGTTGCAACTCGACTACCCGGACGTGGACCAGCGTCAGAATCTGTGTAGTGAAATCGTTGATGCCCAGGGCGCGGATTGAGCTGCGGCGGGTGCGATTAGCCTGGCGCGGAAAGGGTTCCAGGGCCGCTGCCGGCGGCTCATCGTGGGGTTGCGGCTGTCCGCTTCTGTACAAGGTTTCAGCAATGACGAAAAAGCCGCAATCCGCTGTTGCGTGTGGAAGTGACTTCCCCTAGAATCCCGCCTCCACTTAAGGGGGAGCTCAACAACCCCGGGTGGTGACGGAGTGCTGGCGTAGCTCAGTTGGTAGAGCAGCTGACTTGTAATCAGCCGGTCGGGGGTTCGACTCCTCTCGCCAGCTCC
>NZ_CAJXKH010000022.1 GCF_913055755.1 uncultured Microbulbifer sp. | reverse complement strand
AACCGGGTCGCTGTCGTCGCTGACGGAGATGCTGCTTTTGGCACTGGCGGTCAGGTTGTCACTGTCGGTGGCCACGGCGGAGATCTCGTGGTCGCCGAGCGTCGCGGTCCAGCTGGTGGTGTAGGGCGCGCTGGTGTCGGTGGCGACCAGGGTGCCGTCGACAAAGAACTCCACTTTGCTGACGGCGCCGTCGCTATCGCTGGCGCTGGCGGAAATGCTCAGGTTGTCGCCGGTGGTATGGCTGGAGCCGTCTGTCGGTGTGTTCAGGCTGACGCTGGGGGCGACCGGGTCAATAACCGCCGGCTCTTCCACGGTAATGGAAACCGCGGCGGTGGTGATCTCGAGTGCGTCGTTGTCGCTGATCACCGCGGTCAGGATCGGGGTTCCCGCAACCGCGGTCCAGCTGGCCTCCCAGGGCGCGGCGGTATCGGTAGCGATCAGGGCGCCATCGACGTAGAAGGCGACAGATACCACCTGGCCGTCGGTATCGCCGGCAGTGACCTGAATGATAACGCTGTCATTTTCGTTTGTGGTCGTGCCCGCCAGCGGCGCGGTAATTGAACCCGTGGGCGGTACCGGGTCGGGATCGGTGACGCTGCCGCAGTTACCCAGCAGGGACCACTCCTGGTACTGGCCGGAGTACTGCTCCGGATTGCGGTTATTTGACCACCAGTTCGCCTCGTAGGCATTGTCGTTGTATTGCACCAGGGCACCACCGGAATACGAGGATGCGGCATTCCATTCGGGGAGATTGGTACAGTCCACAGCGGCATGGCTGTGTCCGGCAGATAGCATTGCCGCGGCGATAACGCCGAGCTTTAGCCTGTTGTTGAGCATGATTTGTTCACCTTGCGGGAGATTATTTTTATTGGAATACGACGCAAGCACCTCGGCGCCGCCAAAATGACATCGCTGTCAAAATAGCAATGGTGCGCGCTCGGGGCAACCGTAAAGCTTCACCAGACGGTAACAAGGGCGGAATAGGGCGCCAGACACGGAGATTTTCTGTCCGGATTGAGTGGCGAGTCACGTTGTGTCGAGACGCTGGGGCTGTGTGTTGGGGGCGGAAAACTGCTGCAAATGGGATTGCCCCTCCCGGCGAGAGTGCAGCAGGGGTGGTCAGAAAATATACGGAGAAGGGGCTACATGTCCCAGAGTGAGTTGGTGGCCTTGGACAACGTAATGCGCTCCTTGTCCTGAATCTGCTTGAGGTTGTCGAAAACCTCGCGGACCTCTTCCGATTCTATGGAGCCGTATACCGTCTGATACAGATCGGAGAAATAGCGGTCGACTTCCTGCCCCAGCTTGTTGATTTCATCGATACTGGGTTTGTCGCTCAGGTACTGGTTTTTCACCAGGTCTGTTGCCGATTCCTCCGAGGTGTACTGCAGCCAGGTCTGCATGACCTTGTGTTTGGCCACCGCGCCGTAGTTCTTCAGGTTGTTGGCCATGCGCAATTCGTGTTCGTAAAGGTGCTCCAGCAACAATTTGGTGCGGTTGTCCTCTGCATTTTCCAGCAATTGGCGGTAAATCCCCGCCATATCCAGGTGGAATTTCTGGGCGTCTTTAAGGACTTCGTGGGCCTGTTTGAATGTTTTCATCACTGCGCCTGCCTGTTGCACAAGTTCATTATAGTTTTCCGGCGAACACCTCAATGGAAGAAAGTAACGCCTCCTATGGTTATAGTGCAATTATCCAGTTGATCAAGGGTTGCGGGTAAATCCCGAAAAGTAATAACAGAATGGTCAATAAAAAGAGAATAAGCCGGCCGGAAAATGCGATGGGCAGCGGAGTGGTAAGCTCTGGCTGTCCAGGATGGACTTTTCCGGCTGCTGCCGGCGGTGTTCCGACTTCGCCGGAACCGCTTTTATCCTCGCGCTGGAACAGTGTTAGAAGTAGCCCGAGGTAGTAGTACAAACCCAGCGCACTGCCGATTATCAGTGCTGCCACCAGCCACCAAAGCTGCCCGTTGATGCCGGCGCTAAACAGGTAGAACTTGCCTACAAAACCCAGCGTCAGCGGAATCCCGGCCAGGGACAACAACGCGGTGGCAAAACACAGGGCGAGGGTGGGTGAGCGCCACAGCAGCCCGCGGTAAAAGGCTTTCTGGAACGGATCCTTTTCCCGCTTGTGCAGGGGCAGTGGGCCGCCGGGAATATGGGGCAATGTCGAGTCCGCGGCGAGACTGACTGCGGCAAACGCGCACAGGGTTGTGACCACGTAGGCCACCAGATAGTAGGTGACCGCTTCATTGCCAATGGCCTGGTCGCCCACCAGAAAAGCCACAAACAGGTAGCCAATATGCGCAATGGAGCTGTATGCCAGCAGTCGTTTGATATTCGTCTGCCGCAGTGCCAACAGGTTGCCCACCAGCATGCTGGTGGCCGCCAGTATTGCCAGCAGCAGGTTTGCCGCATCGTTGCCGTACAGCCCGAGATGCTGAAAAAATTTCAGTAATATGGCAACCAGCGCGCCCTTGCCCAGGGTCGAGATCAGGGCCGTGACCGGCGTCGGGGCCCCCTGGTACACGTCGGGAGTCCACTGGTGAAAGGGCACCAGGGACAACTTGAACAGTGCGGCGACCAGAAAAAGTACCAGACCACCCAGGTACATGTGCTCCGGGAAAATTCCGCTTCCGCCTGCGGAAAAGCTCAGCGAACCGCTGGCGGCAAACATCAGGGCGATACCAAATAGACCGGTTACCGTTGCCAGTGCCGAAAGCAACAGGTATTTGAGTCCGGACTCCAGCGATAGCAACTGATCCCGTTGCGGCGAGCGATCCCCGTGTACGGAAAATGCCAGCAGCGGATAGAACGCCATCCCCATCAGCTCCAGTGCCAGGAAAAAGCTGGCAAAGTGGTTGCAAAAAACCAGAGCGCAGCCACCCGCTAGCGCCAGTAACAGCAGAATATAGAATTCTTCCGGGTAGCTCTCGCGACTGTCGGTGATGGTGGCGCGATCGCCCAGGCGCGCGCGCAGGTAGTGAAACCCCAGCAGGGTCACCACCGCAGCGGCAAGAATATTCAGCAGGCAGATAAACAGGCCGAACCTGTCTACCTGCATCAGCCCGGTAACAGCAATGCCTGTGGCGGGCAGGGTACTGAGGACAATTATGCAGCTCGCTGCGGCAAGCACCAGCACCAGCAGGGTGGCCGCGACGGCACCGCGGTGGCCGCGGAAAAATGCCACCTGTAATAACAGCAGTACGATACCGCCGGTTAAGATCAGCAGCGGACTCAGTGCGAGCAGCTGTGACGGGTTCATGGCGCCTCCGCTGTAGCCGTTGCAGTGGCTGCGGGTTGCTGCACAATTCCGTCGACCCAGGGCCGCACCTGGTTCAAAACCGGCTGCGGGTAGAGCCCGATCCACAGCAGGATCAACGCCGCGGTCGCGAATAGCGCAAGATTGTTCCGTCGAATATCTGCTGCCGCTATGTCGTCATCGTGCAAACTGCCAAAAAAAACCTGCTGGATCATGCGCAGACCATACAGCGCCGCACCGACCAGGCCGAGCGCGGCCACTGCCGTGAACGCCGGCTGCGCTGTGAATGTACCTGCAAGCACCAGAAATTCACCGACGAAATTTCCCAGCCCCGGCAGGCCGACTGCGGCCATGGTGAAGAACATGGCCACCGCGCCAAGGCGCGGAAACGCCGCCCAGAGTCCGCCCATTTCTGCCATGTTGCGAGTGTGCAGCCGCTGTTGCAGTTTGCCGACAATGCCGAACAGCGCGGCGCTACTGATGCCGTGGGCCAGCATCTGCATTACCGCGCCCTGTATGGCCAGGGTGTTGAAGGTGTAAATCCCCAGCAACACAAATCCCATATGGCTGACACTGGAATAGGCGACCAGTCGTTTTACATCCTGTTGGGAAAAGGCCATCAGTGCACCGTAGATAATGCTCGCGGCGCCGACCGCCATGGCAATCGGCGCAAAGGAGTGGCTGGCCTCGGGAAACAGCGGCAGTGCAAACCGCAACAAGCCATAGGCCCCGGTTTTCAGCAGTACCGCCGCCAGCAGAATACTTGCTGCGGTGGGTGCCTGGGTGTGGGCGTCGGGCAGCCACGGGTGCAGGGGAACCGCGGGTAACTTGACGGTGAAGGCGAGAAAAAATCCCAGCATGATCCAGAACTGTAAACCACCCGATAGCCGGTTTCCGGTAAGGTCCTCCAGCGCAAAGGTGATGGTGCCGCTCTGCCGGAAATGGAAATACGCCAGCGCCACCATGGCGGCCAACATGAGCAGGCTGCTGGCCTGGGTGAAGATAAAAAACTTGATCGCGGCGTAGGTTCTGTTTTCATATCCCCAGATTGCGATCAGCAGCAACATGGGGATCAGCATCACCTCCCAGAAAAAGAAGAACAGGAACAGGTCCAGCGCGGTAAATACCCCGACCACCCCGGCGATGGCCAGCAGGTAATTGCAGTGAAAGAAGCCCACACGATGCTGTATCTGACCGCCGCTGATGGCGAGTCCGAACAGACCGGTGGCCAGGGTAAGTACCAGCATCAGGAATCCCAGTCCATCAATGGCCAGATGGAAACTGATACCAAATCTCGGGATCCACGGCTGGCGTATTTCGTCCCAGAAAAGCTGTTGCGGCCATGCACTGGCGGTGAATGATGCGGGCTCCAGATGGGGGAAATAGCCACACAACAGCAGCATTGCGACCAGTTGCACGGCAATTGCGAGCGTGCGACTGCTGCCGGCGCGCAGCTTTTCCAGCGGGCACGCGAGCAGCGCACCGGCAGTCAGTATCAGTAATACGGCCAGCAGAATCATGCGGCCACCCCTGAAGCCAGCCTTAGCGCCAGGTACGCAATAAGCAGCACCGCGACAATACCCGCGGCAATAACACCGATGTAACTGCGCAGCAGTCCGGATTGCGCGCGGCTGAGCCACAGGTTCAGTTGCAGGCAGAGTGCGCCGATCAGCCGGAAGATACCGTCGAACAGGTCGCGGCGGTTCAGGTGTGACAGCGTCTGCAGCGGCAGCACAAACAGAAGTTCATACAGCCGGTCAAAACCCCAGCCTTGTTGCAGCCAGCGTCGTAATCCGGATTGGCTTTCAGTGATTTCTTGCGCGCGCTGCGAGGTGCGGTGAAAGGCATACCACAAGCCAATTCCCAAGAGGGGCATGGCAATCGCCAGCCACTCTATCCAGTGCGGAGCGGCGTACTCGGCAGGGGCGCCGAAAATATCCTCAAGGTGCAGTGGGATGGCACCACCGAACAGCGCCAGCAGACCGAGTAACAGCAGTGGCGGTGCCATGGCCCGGCTGCGCACCGGTTTGCACTGCTGGCTGGCACGACCAGCGGGGCCAAAAAATACCAGGTAGAGCAGCCGGAAACTGTACATGCCGGTAATCAGCGCGCCGACAATACCGCCGGCCCAAAACGGGTTGGCGCCGTCGAAATTCTCCCAGCTCTGCAATAGCAGCAGGTCCTTGCTGAAATAGCCGGAGGTGAATGGCAGCGCTGCCAGTGCGGCACAGCCGGCGGCGAAGGCGAAAAAGGCCAGCGGCAGTTTTTTGCGGAGCCCGCCCATCAAGCGAACGTCCTGTTCGTGATGCAGGCTGAGGATGACGCTACCGGCAGCGAGAAACAGCAGCGCCTTGAAAAAGGCGTGGGTCATCAGGTGAAAGATCGCGGCGGAGAAGGCGCCGGCACCCAGCCCCAGAAACATGTAACCCAGCTGGCTGATGGTGGAATAGGCCAGAATCCGTTTCAGGTCGGTCTGCACCAGTGCGCTGATACCCGCAAGCAACAGGGTCAGGGTGCCGATGCTGGCGATGGCAATCATCGCCAGGTCCGAGCGCAGAAACAGGTCGTGACAGCGCGCGATCAGGTAGACACCGGCGGTCACCATGGTGGCGGCGTGAATCAGGGCACTGACCGGCGTGGGGCCGGCCATGGCATCCGGTAGCCAGGTTTGCAGGGGAACCTGGGCCGATTTGCCCACCGCGCCCCCCAGTAGCAGCAGTGATGCCAGAGTCATCGCCGCCGGATCCGCTGCCGGGGAACGCGACATCTCCAGCAATTGCCCGATCTCCAGGGTCCCGAATTCCCGCAGCAGCAGGATCAGCCCAACCAGCATTGCAGTGTCGCCGATACGGGTGATGACAAATGCCTTGCGCGCGGCCAGTCCGTTGTCCGGGTTGCGATACCAGAAACCGATCAACAGATAGCTGCACAGGCCCACCCCTTCCCAGCCGAGGTAAAGCAACACCAGGTTATCCGCCAGTACCAGTACCAGCATGGAGAAGACAAACAGGTTCAGATAGGCGAAAAAGCGGCGATAGCTGCCGTCCCCATGCATATAACCCGCGGCGTACAGATGGATCAGGACACCAACCCCGGTGATTATGCAGGCCATCACCGCGCTCAGGGCATCAAAATGCAGGCCGAACTGGAAGCGGATTTCCGCGCTGCCGGTGGAAAAATACAGCCACTGCCAGAGCGGCTGTTGCAGCGCGATACCGTCCTGGGAATAAAACTGTACACAGAGTATTGCGGTGGCCAGGGCCGCCAGGGCGACACTGCCGACACCGATCACTACAGTTACCTTTTCGTCGGGTTCGCGGCTGTTCCAAAGAGGAAAACTGCCGAGCAGCAGGAAACCCAGTAGTGGGAACAGCGGAATCCAGAGAGTCAGCATGTGCATGCCTGCTAGCCCCGCATTGCGTTCAGCTGATCGATATCGACCGAGTGTTTGTGCCGGTAAAGCTGCAGTACCAGGGCCAGCGCAATGGCGGCCTCCGCTGCCGCCAGTGTGATGATGAACAGGAACATCACCTGGCCGTGCACACTACCGTGATGCGCGCCGGCGACGACAAATGCCAGCGCGCTGGCATTGGTGCAGATCTCCAGGCTCATCAGCATGAACAGCACGTTGCGGCGCACTAGCAGTCCGGCGAGGCCGATGCAGAAAAGTATCGCGGCCAGGACGAGACCGTGCGCCAGTGGGATCTGCGCCAGGCCGTTCACGCGCTACCTCCACCGGCCGCGCCATTTCTACCGGGGTGGCGTGCGAGGTGGCAGGCACCCACCAGCCCCGCAAGTAACAGCAGCGAGGCCAGCTCTACCGCCAGCAGGTATTCGCTGAACATGGCCAGCCCCACCGCTTTCGGTGAGGTGTCGCTGCGGGCAACCGCCGCTCCCGCGAGATCCTCGTTGCCTGTTCCGCTCCACAACAGGTAAAGCATCTGCAGCAAAAGAATAGCTGTCAGCAGTGTCGGCCCCAGCCAGTTTTGCCCGCGCAACCACTCACTTTCCCGGGTCACGGCCGCCTGCCCCTGGTTCAACAGCATGATCACAAATACCATCAGTACCAGAATCGCGCCGGCATAGACGATGACTTCCAGTGCTGCCGCCAGCGGCGCGCCCAGCTGAAAAAATATGACCGCAGTGGCGAGCAGGGAAACAATCAGCCAAAGCAGGGCATGCACCGCATTGCGGCTGCAGATGACCAGGGTGGTCGCTGCAATGGCAATGGTTGCTGTCAGATAGAAAGCGCTGTTTTCGATCATGGCTCGATAGTGCTCCCGGTTGCCCTCGTCAGAGGTTCAGGTCGTGCAGGTCCACGGGTTTCTTCTCATTCAGGCCCTGGCCTTTTCCCTTGCCCGCAATGGCCTTGCCGGCAACGCGGTAAAAGCTGTACTCGTGATATTTCCCCGGCCCGTTGATCAGCAGGTCTTCCTTTTCGTACACCATGTTCTGGCGGTCGTATTCACTCATTTCGAAATCCGGAGTGAGCTGTATGGCATAGGTGGGGCAGGCGTCCTCACACAGGCCGCACATGATGCAGCGGGAAAAATTGATGCGGAAAAATTCTGGGCGCCAGCGCCCATCTTCGTCTTCAGTTTTTTGCAGGGAAATGCAGTCTGGTGGACAGGCCACCGCACACAGGTTGCACGCGACACAGCGCTCGTCGCCGTCCGGGTCCCGGGTCAGTACGATGCGGCCCCGATAGCGGGGGGGCAGATAGGGTTGTTCATCCGGATACTGCACCGTGACATTGCGGCGGAACAGGTGGCGAAACACCAGCCACAGGCTGCGCAGCAGACTGGAGATCACGCGACACCTCCCCGATGGCCTGCCGTCACCCGCGCCACAACAGTAGCCCCCCGGTAACCAGTAAATTGAGCAGTGCTAGTGGCAGCATCCACTTCCAGCCAAAGGACATCAGCTGGTCGTAGCGGGGGCGGGGCAGGGCACCGCGCAGCAGAATGAATAGCGCCACCAGCAACGACATTTTCAACAGGAACCAGACCAGCGGTGGCAGCCATGGACCCAGCCAGCCACCGAGAAACAGGGTAGTGATCAGTGACGAGATCAGCAGTATGGACAGGTATTCCCCGACAAAGAACATGCCGAATTTCATGCCGGAGTATTCGGTGTGGAAGCCGGCAGTCAGTTCGTGTTCCGCTTCCGGCAGGTCGAAGGGCAGGCGGTGGCTTTCGGCAATGCCCGCGATCAGGAAGATGGCGAAGCCGAGGAACTGCGGCAGGATAAACCAGCCGTCGCGCTGTGCCAGCACGATGGTGCGGAGGTCAAAGCTGCCCGCCAGCATCACCACGCCCATCAGGCTGAGCCCCATGAAAACTTCGTAACTCACCGTCTGTGCCGCCGCGCGCAGTCCGCCCAGCAGTGCGTATTTATTGTTGGACGCGTAGGCCCCGAGCACCACGCTGTAGACCGCCATGGCACTCATGGCGAAGAAAAACAACAAGCCGATATTGAGATCAATGACGCCTATGTGCGGGGCAAATGGAATTACCGCAAACCCCAGCAGCATCGCCGCCATAACGATCACCGGTGCCAGTACGAAGACCGGAATATCGGCAAAGCGCGGAAGGAAATCTTCCTTGAAAAAAAGTTTCAGCATATCGGCAACCACCTGCAGCAGCCCAAAGGGGCCCACGCGGTTGGGGCCGGGGCGGTCCTGCCAGAACCCCAGCAGTCGTCGCTCCACCCAGGTAAGCAGCGCCGCGGCGACTACCGCAGCGAGCAGTATGCCGAAGATATTCAGCACAAGGTGGACGGCTTCCCCGGTTGTCGCAGGCATCAGCTGGAATTCCCCTGTGGGTTTTCGACGAATGGGCGAATATCTTGCGGTGACATTGCCACGACTGCCTGGGGGGAGCTGTACCCAGCGCTGATACCGATACAGCGCTGCGGAGCGACCGCAGTAATTTTGACTTCAAAAGTGGTATCGCTTCCAGGCAAGCACACCTGCTCTCCGGCACACAGGGCAAGTGCGCGGGCATCGTCGGGATGCAGGTGTACAAAGGCCTGCCCCACAACGGTTGCAATCGAGCGGGCGCGGCGACTGAGTTCTCCGGAACCAAAAAGCCGGTAAAGGGGCAGCGTGGTCAGCAGATCCGCATTGACAGGTGTTTTCGGCACGCCGGTATCTGTCACCTGTATTTCGAATACTTTGGTAGCGCGTCGCAGGGACTGGCCGCTGGCAGCGGGGGCACGTTCACCACCGGGCTGGTTCTGGAACTTGTGTATCGCCTGGTCGGAATTCCACCCCGGTGCCCAGATGTTCGCCTGCAGAGGGGAATAGCCGGCAAACTGGATGCCTTCCATGGAAAATGCCATTGGTGCGTCGGGGTCCCGGGGTGGTGGCTGTTCCGCGACTGCCACTTCTGCCTGCAACGCGGTGCGGCCACTGAAACGGTGCGACTGGCGGGCAACCGGCGCGCCGGCCACCAGCGTATTCCAGTCCGGCCCCAGTTCCGACAGCGGCGACAGTTGCGGAATACCCGCGGCCATTGCCGCACTGACCTGGGTGACGTGTTGCCACTGGGCCATGTCCGCCAGGGCGGGGATTTTTTCCACACCGCCGGCTCGTGCGGCACAGGCTGCCGTGGCATTGGCGAGCCAGCGCCAGCTCTCCTGAATGTAGCCACTGGGCTCATACACGGTGTAGTAGCGCTGGGCCAGTCCGCTGCTGTTGACGAAGGTGCCTTCGGATTCCGGGGTAGCCGCGGACGGCAATAACAGTTGCGCAAATCGCGAGGTGTGGTTGTAGAGGCTATCCAGCTGGATCAGCTGGTTGCCGTGCAGTATTCGCGCAGCCTGCTCGTCTGGCAGTTGCCAGAACAGGTCTACCTCCATTGCCAGCAGTGTGGAGGGCAGCGAATTCTCCTGCGCCGTTTCTGAGAGCAGCTGCTCCAGGTGCTGTTGTTCGCTGCACAGCTGCGTCAGCCCCAGGCTGTTGGCGTCCGCACAGGCCAGGTACAGCGCGCAGCTTGCGGTGCCCTCACTATTCACCGGGTTTGCGGCCAATGCCTTGGCAAGCGCAGCGGCTGCGCGGAGCAGTGCCGGGGATTGCAGCCCGCAGCCGCATACGATCAGCGGTTTGCGTGCACTGGCCAGTGCCCGGGCAATCTGCGTGGCAAGACTGTCAGACGCTTCAGTCTGGCTTTCAGTCACAGCACCCGGTAACTGATTCACGACCTCGAGTGCTAACTCGGCAATCTCGTCGGGTGTCGCGTAAACGGTTTCCCGCGCGATGCCGTCGAGGTCGGTGCCTTCCACTGCGGCAATGAAAATCGGGGTGGGCGGGCTGTCGAGCTGGCGCACCGAGGCGTCCTGCCACAGGGGAATATCCAGTGCCCGGGCACGCTGTCTTTGTTGTTCTGCGGCAGCCTGGCGCACCGCGAGGGCAATGCGCGGCGCGGTGTTGCTGATATCTTCGCCGAGGATGAGGACGGCGTCCGCCTGTTCGATCTCGGGGGTGCTGGGACTGTGGATTTGCGGGTCCTGCTGGATTGCATTGACCAGGTGTAAAAGCTGCAGTGTTCCCGCGCTTACGCCGGCATAAAAGTTCGCCGGCCCCACCAGGGTTTTCAGCGCGTAATTGTTTTCCAGCGATGTGCGTGTTGACCCGATTCCCAGCAGGCGCCGCTTGCCCAGCCTGGCCTCTTCGATAATGTCCGCGAGCTGTGCGACGGCATCCTGTGGTGGCAACGGCCGGTGGATCTTTTCACCGGCAGCCGCGGTCGACTGGATCAGCGGCTGGGTATCTGCCTGCAGCGGCTGCAGGATACGTTCCGGGCTGTTTGCATATTCGTAGCCGAAGCGGCCGCGGTCGCAGAGGAAGTAGCCGTTGATGTCGCGGTGATAGAGATTGACCACGCGGCGAAGTTTGCGCGGGTCGCCCTTGCCATCGTCCCTGGCCCCGGGGGCGGTATTGCAGCCGACACCGCAGTGTTCACATACCGAGGGGGCAGTCTGCAAATCCCATTTGCGCACGAAGCGCCGGCTGAATGTTTTGTCGGTAAATACCCCGGTGGGACAGACCTCCACCAGGTTGCCACTGAACCCGTTTTCCAGGCGTCCGTCCTCGGCGCGGCCGAAATACACCTGCTGATTGCGCCCGAGGGCCTGCAGGTCCCTGCCGCCGGCGTAGTCCTGGTAATAGCGCACACAGCGATAGCAGGTGATACAGCGGTTCATTTCATGGTTGATGAATGGACCGAGATTCTGATTGTTGAAGGTGCGTTTACGGCCACTATAGCGGCGCATGGTATGTGCAGACATCAGGGTCATGTCCTGCAGGTGGCATTCGCCCCCCTCTTCACATACCGGGCAATCGTGCGGGTGATTGACCATCATTTTTTCGATGATGCCGGCACGGAATGACTGTGCCCGCTCGTCTTCAAGGCTGTACACGCCGCCGTCCCTGACCGGTGTCATACAGCTGATGATGAGTCTACCGCGGGTGTCATCGCGAGCCATGTATTCGATGACGGCGCACTGGCGGCAGGCACCCACGGAACCCATGGCCGGGTGCCAGCAGAAATAGGGCAGGTTTTTTTTCAGACCGAGGCAGGCATGGAGCAGGTTCTGTCCTTCATCTACTTCATATTCCCGATCGTCGATTGTTATCGTGACTTTAGCCATGTTACATCTATGTAGAATTTTGAGTGGCGGTTTGGCGATCCTCGCCGGTTATTGTTTTTCCTTCCGGTGTCAGCTTTATTACGCGCGGCCAACAAAGCATTCACGCGGGCAGCAATAGCGCCCGGCGATCATCCGCGAACGGACAGCCGCCGTATTGCAGATGTCGTTCGAAATCCTCGCGAAAATACTTGAGCGCACTGAGCAGTGGTTCTGCGGCACCGGGCGCCAATGCGCAGAAGGTATTGCCCGGGCCCATTCCCGTGGCCAGCTCTTCCAGTAGGTCCAGGTCCTGTGCGCGCCCATTTCCCGATTCCAGCCGGGTGAGAATTTCCACTACCCACGGCAGTCCGTCGCGACAGGGGGTGCACCAGCCGCAGGATTCCCGCGCGAAAAACTGCTGCAGGTTCAGGGTAAGCCCCAGCGGGCAGCTGTGATCATCCAAAATGGTGATGGTGCCGGTGCCCATGCGGCTGCCGGCCTCGCCAATCACATCGTAGTCCATGGCGAGGTCGAGGTGGTCCGGAGTGAGAAAATCGGTGGAACCGCCACCGGGTAAAAAGCCTTTCAGGCGAAATCCGTCGAGCATGCCGCCAGCATATTGCTCGATGATTTCCCGCACCGGGGTACCCATGGGCAGTTCCCAGACCCCGGGATTTTTCACGCGACCGCTGACACCGAACAACTTGGTGCCGGTATCCTTGTGGCGCCCCAGCTGCCGGTACCATTCCTCTCCGTGGGAAATCAGGTGCGGCAGGTTACACAGGGTTTCCACGTTGTTAACCACGGTGGGCTGTCCCCAGAGCCCACTGACCTGGGGAAATGGCGGCTTGGCACGCGGGATTGCGCGCTTGCCCTCCAGCGCATTCAGCAGAGCGGTTTCCTCGCCACAAATATAATTGCCGCTGCTGCGGTGGAGATAAATGTCGAGGCTGAACCGGTTGCCGCCGATATTTTTTCCCAGTAACCCGGCGGCGCGGGCCTCGTCGATCGCACGCTGGAGCCGCTCAGTCGCGAGAAAATACTCGCCGCGAATAAAGATAAATGCGCGCTCGGCACCGATGGCATAGGCGGCGATGGCCATGCCTTCCAGCAACAAATGAGGATCGCGCTCCATCAGCAGCCGGTCCTTGAAAGTACCCGGCTCCATCTCGTCCGCATTGCAGACCAGGTAGCGTGGGCCGGGCACCTTGTCCTGATCGGGTACGAAGCTCCATTTCAGGCCGGTATTGAATCCGGCGCCGCCACGGCCGCGCAAGCCCGCTGCCTGTACGCTGTCGATCACCGCTTGTGGCGACAGCTCTAGAGCCTTGAGCAGGCCGCAATAGCCATCATTTTCCCGGTAGCGGTCTATCGGGGTTGCCACATTGTCCGCGGTAATATTTTTCGTCAGCGGATTGGGAACAGAGTGGGGCTCAGGGTTCGTCACTGCTGCCCCCGTACACCTTTTGCAAATCGTTGACCAGTTCCTCGAGCTTCTCTGTCGTCAGCCGTCGGTGCATCTCATAGGTGCCGCCGGCGGTGCCCACCATGATTACCGGAGCCTGGTCGCAGTCGCCCAGGCAGGGCGTTTCCAGCAGTGTGATTTTGCCATCATCGGTGGTCTGCCCGGGCCGAACCTGCAGGCGGGTTTGCAGTTGCCGTTGCAGGTCCCGGCTCCCCATTAGCCAGCAGCTAGCACTGTTGCAGCAGTAAACTACTGCCTTGCCGACCGGGCGCCGGAATATCAGCTGGTAATAGGTGGCGAGGCTTTCCAGTTCCGCGGTGTCGACCTGCAGGAATGCCGCTAGCGCCTGCAGCGCTTCATCGGAGACCCAGCCGCGGTGCTTCTGCACGATGCGCAGGGCTTCCAGGCCCGCGGCGCGCCGGGTCGGATAAATTTCAAATTCCCGCTCAATCTCGGCGATTTCCTCTGCGGACAGGAATTCACTGGTGTTTGCAATTTTCATCGGCCGGCCTCAACGATCCACATCCGCCATCACGAAATCGATGCTGGCGATAATCGCGATCAGGTCGGAAACAAACAGCCCACCGCACAGTTGCGGGATCATCTGCAGGTGCGGGAACGATGGGGTGCGAATGCGGTTGCGATAGGCACTGGTGCCGCCATCGCTGATCATTTGATAGCTGTTCAGGCCCTTGCTGGCTTCAATCGGGGCACAGGTTTCGCCGGTGGGCATCACCGGCCCCCAGCTGTTGTTGAGGAAATGCTGAATCAGGGTTTCGATGTCCTCCATGGTGCGCGGCTTGCGCGGTGGCGTGGTCAGGGGGTGGTCCGACTTGTAGTGCCCGGCGGGCATATTGTCGAGACACTGGCGGATAATGCGCAGGCTCTGGCGGATTTCCTCCACCCGCACGCGGCAGCGGTCAAAGCTGTCGCCGCCGTCGAAGGTGGGAATATCAAATTCAAATTGATCGTAGCCACTGTAGGGGCGCCGTTTGCGCAGGTCCCATTCCAGGCCGGTGGCGCGAAGAGCGGGCCCGGTGACGCCCCATTCCATGGCATCGCGGGTATCGTAGGCCCCGATACCGCGAGTGCGTTGCTGCAGGATTCGGTTTTTCAGTACCATGCCGTCGTATTCCCGCAGGCGCGCCGGCAGGTAGTCGACAAAATTTCTTACCAGTTTTTCCCATCCGTCCGGCAAATCCTGGGCCACGCCACCTATGCGAAACCAGGCGGGGTGCATGCGCCCGCCGGTAATTGCCTCGATAATGCCAAACAGCTTTTCCCGGTCTTCAAACATGTAAAACACCGGTGACATCTGGCCCACGTCCTGGGCAAAGGTGCCATAAAACACCAGGTGGCTGGATATCCGGAACAGCTCGCACAGCATCACCCGGATCACCTGTGCCCGTTCCGGCACCTGAATGCCCGCGAGCTGCTCCAGCGCCAGCACGTAGGGCAGGTTATTCAGCACGCCGCCCAGGTAATCCACCCGGTCGGTATAGGGCAGGTAGGTGTGCCAGGCCTGCCGCTCCGCCATTTTCTCTGCACCGCGGTGGTGGTAGCCGATATCCGGCACCGCATCCACAATGCGCTCGCCATCCAGTTGCAGCGCCACGCGAAACACCCCGTGCACACTGGGGTGATTCGGTCCCAGGTTCAGGAACATAAACTCGCTGGCGTCACCGGCGCGGGACATGCCCCATTCCTCCGGGCGGAAACGCAACGCCTCCTGTTCCTCTTGCTGTTTGTGCGCGGACAATGTGAACGGGTCCACCTCTGTGGCGCGGGCGTGGTGCTCCTTCCGCAGCGGGTGTCCCTGCCAGGTGAGCGGCATCATGATACGGGTCAGATGTGGATGACCGATAAAGTTGATGCCAAACAGGTCCCACACCTCCCGCTCGTACCAGTTGGCGCAGCGCCACACCGGTGTGGCCGAGGGCGCGGAAAGGTGGGCTTCACTCAGCGCGACCTTGACGACAATGAACAGGTCTCGCTCGAACGAGAGCAGTTGGTACACCAGGGTGAAATCACTTTCCGGTTGTTGCGCCTCGCGCTCGCCGCGATGCTGTCGCCGGCGTTCATCGATGGCGCTCAGGTCATACAGCATCGGAAACGGGCGGGAAATCCCGCTTTTGAGCCAGCGCAGAAACGGCAACAGGTGTGCGATGCCAATCCACAGAGTGGGGAACGCTGTGGGCAGCTGGCGGGTATCCGGCTGCAGCCAGTAGTGCAGCTCCGGCTGCGCCTTACACTCCTGTGCCAGGTCGTGGATAAATGCCTTCGCCGCATCGGCATAGGCGCTCGGCGGAAACTGGCTGCGGGCGATTGCGCTGTGCATGACAAACTGCCTCCGCTCAGACGCTGTCCGGAGGCCGCAATTTGGTTGCCGCCATGCGCGCTTCCCGGTGCTGGTCCCGCTGGCTGGGTTTGCCGAGGGAATTCACCGGCTGCTTGCGGGCTATCGATTGCACGCCCTTTTCATCTACGACCCAGCTGAGGGAGCGGCGTTCACTGGCTACGGATTTCTGTAACAGGGTCAGCCCCTGCATCAGCGCTTCGGGGCGCGGTGGGCAACCGGGTACGTAAACGTCGACCGGCAAAAAGCGATCCACGCCCTGCACCACGCTGTAGATGTCGTACATGCCGCCGGAGTTGGCGCAGGAGCCCATGGAGATCACCCAGCGCGGCTCCACCATCTGTTCATACAGGCGCTGGATGACCGGTGCCATTTTGATGAACACGGTGCCGGAGATCACGATCAGGTCTGCCTGGCGCGGGGTTGCGCGGATCACTTCGGAGCCGAAGCGGGCGAGGTCGTGGCGGCTGGTAAAGGCGGTGGCCATTTCCACGTAGCAGCAGGACAGGCCAAAATTGAATGGCCACAGGGAGTTGGCCCGTCCCCAGGCGACAAGTTCTTCCAGTTTTACCAGCAGGACGTTTTTGCGTACTTCCTCGGAAAATGCATCGCTGTCGGCTTTTTCTTTGTCAGTGGCGATGAGCGGGTCATGCTCGGGAGTTTGTCCGGCACGGGTCAGTTGCCAGCGCATGGTTTCTTCCTTGATTGCTCCTGCACATTTTTTCGGGGCAGGAGCGGGATTCAGTGGTTATTTCTTTTTTGCGGTATCCCGGGGGTGAATTTCCGGCCCCCAGTCCAGTGCTCCCAGGCGCCAGAGATAAATCAGCCCGGCGAGCAGAATCCCTATGAAAATAGTCGCCTCGATGAGTCCCGGCAAACCGGCTTCGCGCACGGCGATGGCCCAGGTAAATAAATACACGGCTTCCAGGTCGAATATGACGAAAAGGATGGCAACCAGGTAGTAGCCGACGGAAATACGGATATGGGCGTCACCGACGGATACGATGCCAGATTCGTAAGGCTCGTGGGTGGCGGGGTCTCTGCGTTTTTGGCCCAGGGTATGAGACAGCCCGAGCATCAGGGCGATGAGTGCCATTACTGCCAGGACATAGACGAGCAGTGGCCAGTATGTATTTATGCTTTGGAGTGGCATTCAGCTTTAGAGGGGTGGCTATTCTTCACGTAGTGTAGTCCGTGGGTGCAGGAGCGTTCAGTGGGGCGGAGTTTTTAAGCTGGCGCAGCGGCGGTCCGGTGCTGGAATCCGCATTACGCCTGGCGCGAACTCAAATAAAAAAGGCGCCCAAATCTGGACGCCTTTAAAAGCTTACGAAGTGGTTGACTTAACTTGAAGGCAAAGTGCCGGGTAGCTGTTTTCAGAAGCGTCGGCGACAGGGATGTCACCGACGCAGTTTACAGGGGATGCATTCACATCGGTTCTGAAAACCAACACCCGGTGCTTTGCCGTCACTGGACCAGCTTCAATGGAGACGCTGCGGGGGCAGCGAATACCATTGTCAAAGGTTCTTGAGAGACTCCAGCTGCTCGGCAAAGCGAGCCCGGGCACTTTCCATCTCGGCGAGTTTCGCCTTTTCTTTGGCAACGACTGCTTCCGGGGCCTTGTCGACAAACTTCGGATTCTGCAGTTTGCCGGCAACGCGCGCGAGTTCCTTGTCGAGCTTGTCCAGCTCTTTCTGAACGCGGGCGCTTTCCGCTTCCACGTCGATCAGGCCGGCCATGGGTACCAGCAGTTCCAGGTCGCCCACCAGCGCGGTAGATGAAGCCGGTGCCTCGGCGCCTTTTTCCAGCCATTCGATGGACTCCAGGCTCGCCAGCTTGGTCAGCAGGCTGCGGGTCTGCTTCAGCAGGTCTGCATCGCGCTCGGAGCCATTGCGCAGGATCAGCGGGATTTTCTTCGCCGGAGATATGTTCATCTCACCGCGAATATTGCGCACGCCCTCGATCACGCCCTTCAGCCAGGCGATGGCCGCCTCGGCATTTTCGTCGATGCGGTGTTCGTTCGCTTCCGGGTACTTCTGCAGCATGATGGTATCGCCGGACTGGCCCGCGAGGTCTTTCACGCGCTGCCAGATTTCCTCGGTAATGAACGGCATCAGCGGGTGCGCCAGGCGCAGGATGGTCTCCAGCACGCGGATCAGGGTGCGGCGGGTGCCTTTCTTCACTGCGTCGGAGGCGTTGTCGTCCCACAGTACCGGTTTGGACAGCTCCAGGTACCAGCTGCAGTACTCGCCCCAGATAAAGTCGTACAGTGCCTGGGAGGCCAGGTCGAAGCGGTAGGTTTCGATGGCTTCCTTCACCGTGATCTCGGTGCGCTGCAGCAGGGAGATGATCCAGCGGTCGGCGATGGACAGCTCGAAGTCCTCGTTGCCGTCCTGACCGCAATCGTGTCCTTCACAGTTTTGCAGCACGTAGCGGGACGCGTTCCAGATCTTGTTGCAGAAGTTGCGGAAGCCCTCGATACGGCCGACGTCGAACTTGATATCGCGGCCGGTGGAGGCCAGCGAGTAGTAGGTGTAACGCAGGGCATCGGTGCCGTAAGCGGCGAGACCTTCGGGGAATTCCTTGCGGGTCTGCTTCTCGATCTTCTCGCGCAGGTGCGGCTGCATCATGCCGGTGGTGCGCTTGGCTACCAGGCTTTCCAGGTCGATACCGTCGATCAGGTCGATGGGGTCGAGCACATTGCCCTTGGACTTGGACATCTTCTGGCCGTGGCTGTCGCGCACCAGACCGTGCACGTACACGGTGTGGAAGGGCACTTCCTTCTTGAAATACAGGGTCAGCATCATCATGCGCGCGACCCAGAAGAAGATGATGTCGAAGCCGGTCACCAGCACGCTGGTAGGGTGGAATGCCGCCAGCTCCGGGGTTTCTTCCGGCCAGCCCAGGGTACCGAAGGTCCACAGCCCGGAGGAGAACCAGGTGTCGAGGACGTCGTCGTCCTGGCGCAGCTCGATATCGCCCAGGTTGTGTTTCTGGCGCACTTCCTCCTCGCTGCGGCCGACGTAGACGTTACCGTCGTTGTCGTACCACGCCGGGATGCGGTGACCCCACCACAGCTGGCGGGAAATACACCAGTCCTGGATATCGCGCATCCAGGAGAAGTACATGTTCTCGTAGTTTTTCGGCACGAAATTGACCTGGCCGTCTTCCACCACCTTGATGGCCTCATCCGCCAGCGGCTGGGTCTTCACATACCACTGGTCGGTGAGCCAGGGTTCGATGACAACACCGGAGCGGTCTCCGCGGGGCACCTTCAGGGTGTGCGGTTCAATCTTTTCCAGGCAGCCGATTGCATCCAGGTCGTCGACGATCTGCTGACGCGCGGCGAAGCGCTCCATACCGCGGTATTTTTCCGGCACGTTGTCGTTGAGGTTGGCGTCCTGGTCCAGAATGTTGATCATTTCCAGATCGTGGCGCTGGCCCATTTCATAGTCGTTGAAGTCGTGGGCCGGGGTGATCTTCACGCAGCCGGTACCGAATGCCAGGTCGACGTAGTCGTCGGCGATGATCGGGATCTCGCGGTCGGTGAGCGGCAGCTTGATGGTCTTGCCGATCAGGTGCTTGTAGCGCTCGTCTTCCGGGTGCACCGCCACGGCGGTATCGCCGAGCATGGTTTCCGGACGAGTGGTGGCGACCACGAGGTGGCCGGAGCCTTCACTCAGCGGGTAACGGAAGTGCCACAGGTGGCCCTGTTCTTCCTCGTTCAGTACCTCAAGATCGGAAATCGCGGTGTGCAGTTTCGGGTCCCAGTTCACCAGGCGCTTGCCGCGGTAGATCAGGTCGTCTTCATACAGGCGGATAAAGACTTCCTGCACCGCTTTGTAGAAGCCGTCGTCCATGGTGAAGCGCTCGCGGGACCAGTCCGGGCTGGCGCCGAGGCGGCGCAGCTGGCGGGTGATGTTGCCGCCGGACTCTTCCTTCCACTCCCACACTTTCTCGATGAACTTGTCGCGGCCCAGCTCGTGACGGGTCTTGCCCTCGGCACTCAACAGGCGCTCCACCACCATCTGGGTGGCGATCCCGGCGTGGTCGGTGCCCACCTGCCACAGGGTGTTGTCACCCTTCATGCGGTGGTAGCGGATCAGGGCGTCCATGATGGATTCCTGGAAGCCGTGGCCCATGTGCAGGCTGCCGGTCACATTGGGTGGCGGGATCATGATGCAGTAGGGATCGGCCTGGGTGTCGCCGGAGGGCTTGAAGTAGCCGCTCTGTTCCCAGGTTTTGTACCACTGTTGTTCGATGGCGTTGGGCTGGTATGTCTTGTCCATGCGCGAGGGAATGCCTTGTCTGTAGGGCCTGGCCGTGCGCAAATCCTAGTCAAAGACGGGAATGGGCGACGGTCAAAAAATAGGTGAATAAATAAAAAGGGGCGGAATTATACCGCCCGGGCAGGGGGGGCAAAAGGGTGGCCGGCCTGGGAGCCGTCACTGCTCCGGGTAGATTTCGTCCACGACGGCGATGATGTTCGCTCGCAACTGCCGCTCGAGCTCGGGGAGTTGCTCTGCGACCAGCTGTTCAATCAGCCTTTCGCGCTGGCTCGGCTTCGGCCGTTCATCACCTGTCGGGTCCTCGGCCAGCGCCGAGGCTGTTGCCTGGGGAAGTTCGGGCTCCGGCGTTACCTGAGGGTTTCCGTCGCGATTCTCCTCTCTCAGTGCTTCGTGCCTTTCCTGGGGAGCGGGGGTGGCCTTTTTTTCGGGTTCCGGCTTGGGAATCCGCCCCCCGGTCAGGCGCGCGCGGATATGCGGTGGCAGAAAGGGGTTTTCGCCGGCTGCCAGTGTGGGGGCCGGGGTTGCCTTGCTCGCCGGTTTGGCTGTGGCCACGGCCTCCGGGGCGGGTTCCTGCCGAGTCTCGGCTTTTACCGGTGCGTCAAACAGACCGGGCTGGAATTCCTCCCGGGGTTCCCGCGTCGCCGATTCCTGCTCGGGTTTGGTTGCAAGTGACAGCTCGGACTCGTCCGCCATTTCTGGCTGCAGCGACTTGCGCGGCAAGTTTTGCAGTGGGCGCAACAGTTCACGGTCCGCCTCGCTCAGCTGTGGGGTAAAGTCGTCCACGGGCTCTTCATCAATGGGGCTGAACAGGATCGGCAGATCGGCTTCTTCCAACGGACGCTGGGC
Organism: uncultured Microbulbifer sp.; assembly: GCF_913055755.1. Taxonomy (GTDB): domain Bacteria; phylum Pseudomonadota; class Gammaproteobacteria; order Pseudomonadales; family Cellvibrionaceae; genus Microbulbifer. Next base: position 18,169 of record NZ_CAJXKH010000022.1, on the reverse strand, counting down.
GCTGACCGGCTTTTGCGGCGGCCGGCGGTCCGGAATGTTGGCGGAATTGGGATCTGCGACCTGATCCAGCAGGGGAATATCGGCTTCCGTCTCGCTGCCCAGCAGGTCGCGCAGGGAGCTGAGTTCGTCGAGCAACTGGTGTGGGGGCTGGCCCCGATTGTGCTTTCTGTTTTTCTTTCGACCGGACATGGAAGCTGGGTTCAGTTTCGGATCAGTTGGGTATTTTATGGGATTGTAACGGATATCCCCGGTCGCGGAAGTGACTGTATCGAGTTCTGGAGCGCGCGAGGGAGTCGGGGTGCTGGCAGACGATCTCGGCGAGGCGCTCGAAACGGCTGAACCAGGCGGGAATATCGGCACACAGGTTGATGAGCAGGCCGTGGTGCATGCCGGGGTCCTCACCGCTGTTGATCTCGATGGCGGCCTGCTGGTCGATGTTCTGCGGCGCGTGCGGCAGGAAGCTGTCTTCCCGGTAGGTCCACAGCAGGTCGTCCAGTTTCTGTGCGCGCTCACTGTCGTCCACTGCGATCAGTACCCGCAGGCCGCTGCGGAAGGCCTTTTCGGCCAGGCGGCAGGCGAAGAGGTCGATCTGCTCCGGGCTTTCGGAGGGGAGGACGTAGAAATCTATTCGAGTCATTTAGTTGTTTAATGTCGTGGACTTACCGCGAAGGCTGCATCCGGTAGCGACGCCGCCACCCTGCCAAAATCCGTGCGCTGTTGAGGGCGCAGTGGCGGCACTGCTACCGGTGGCCGTTCGCAGGACACGCCGTGAACCCATCCCTGGGGGCTTGTCGAAAAGGTCCCTCTTTTCGACAGTCCTGCGAACGGCCACCGGTATCAGAGCCTTCTCATCGTGTTTCTGGCTACGTAGCAAATACGAGTGAGGTTATTTTTTGTTCAAAATATATTGCAACAACAGCGGCACCGGGCGTCCGGTTGCGCCTTTGGCACCGCCGGAATTCCAGGCACTGCCGGCGATATCCAAGTGTGCCCATTTATAGCCCTGGGCGAACTGGGACAGGAAGCAGGCCGCGGTGACGGAACCGGCTTCGCGGCCGCCGATGTTCTGCAGGTCGGCGAAGTTGGATTTGAGCTGGGCGTGGTACTCGTCCCACAGCGGCATACGCCAGGCGCGGTCGCCAGTGTTTTCGCCAGCGGCCAGCAGTTCTTCTGCCAGTTTGTCCTGGTTGGCGTACAGACCGGTGGCGTGGTTACCCAGGGCGATCACGCAGGCGCCGGTGAGGGTGGCTATGTCGATGACCACCGAGGGCTTGAACTTGCCGGCCCAGGTGAGGGCGTCGCACAGTACCAGGCGGCCTTCCGCATCGGTGTTGAGGATTTCGATGGTCTTGCCGGACATGGAAGTGACGATATCGCCGGGCTTGCTGGCGCGACCGCTGGGCATGTTCTCCGCGGCGGCAACCACGCCAACCACGTTGACCGGTGCATTCATCTCCACCAGTGCATTCATTACCCCGAAAACGCTGGCGGCGCCGCACATGTCAAACTTCATCTCGTCCATCTGCATGCCCGGCTTGATGCTGATACCGCCGGTATCGAAGGTGATGCCCTTGCCCACGAGCACGATAGGCTTCTGGCCAGCCTTGCCGCCCTTGTAGTTCATCGCAATCATCGCCGCCGGTTCGTCGCTGCCCTTGGCGACGCTCATAAAGGCGCCCATGCCGAGGGATTCCATCTTCTTGTTGTCGAGCACGGTAGTGGTGAGTTTTGCGTGTTTTTTCGCCAGCGCTTTCGCCTCGGAGGCCAGGTAGCTGGGGGTGCAGATATTGCCCGGGAGGTTGCCCAGCTCGCGGGCGATATTGCTGCCGAGGGCCTGGGCACTGCCCTGGTCGATACCGACCTGTACCGCTTTCAGCTGCTTTTTGTCCGCAGCATGTACCGTAAAGTTGGCCAGCGCATTGGGCTTGGCATCGCTCAGGCAGCGGGTGAACTTGTAGCCGGCGAGGCCCGCGGCCAGTGCCAGCTGCTGGGCCTGCCAGGTGGTATCGGCGTCGGAGACGGTCAGTTCGGCGAGGTAGCTGGTGGCGTTCTTGAAGCCGGTAACGGCCTTGGCGCTGGCATTGGCCAGCTTGCGAAAATCGGCCTGGCTCAGGCTGGAACCACCGGCACGCACCAGCAGCACGCGCTCGGCGCCGCCGTCGAGTTGTGGGATCAGCAGGGTACTGGCGGTCGCTTTGCCGAGGTCGCCGCGTTTCAGCAGCGCGCTGAGTTTGCCGTTGCCCGCCTTGTCCAGGGCATCGCCGCTGGCAGTGAGGCGGTTTTTGCTGTCGACGGCAATGATGGCGCAGGCGCTGCGCTGTTTGCAGATGTCGCTGACCTTGGCACTGAACTGCATGGTTTGAATTCCTTACTTTTTCAATGGTTTTTGCGGGGCTGGCGGCGCGCCGGTTTTGCGGCCAAACTCCCGAAGTTTCGTGCTCTGCCGTGTGTGTGCGGGCCCGTCTTCGCACAACGAGCCCCCGGTGGCGAGCCGATTGCATTTTGCGGGCCCCAGACCGAGACACGGCGGACCTTTTTGGCGATAATGCGCGGCTCAAGTTTAACCCGATAAGGATCGGATTGCTTGGTCGCGGTGTCCTATCGTCTGTCAGACTTCTGTTACAGGGTCGCCAATTCCATTCGCCATTGATTCCAAAGCTATCAGGGAAGCTGGTCGTTAAGTGATTATTTTCCGCTACCTCTGTCGCGAATTACTGGGTGCGACACTGGCCGTCAGCGCAGTGTTACTGCTGATGGTAATGAGTGGCCGGTTTGTGAAGTACCTGGCCGAGGCGGCGGCGGGGGACCTTTCCGCGGGTATCCTGTTTTCCCTGATGGGCTACCGCCTCCCCGGTTTTCTCGAGCTGGTCATTCCGCTGGGCTTTTTCGTCGGCATTCTGCTGGCTTACGGCCGCCTCTATATCGAAAGCGAAATGACGGTGCTGCATGCCTGCGGCTTCAGTGAGCGCCAGCTGCTGCGCTACACCATGGTGCCGGCCTTGCTGGTGGCTGCATTTGTGGCGGCCATGAGCCTGTACCTGACGCCCACCGGTATCGAGCGCACCTCCCACCTGCTGACCGCCGACAAGACCCGCAACGAATTCGATCACCTGGTGCCGAAGAAATTTATCGCCACCGAGGGCGATCGCGCGGTGTATTACGCCGAAGGCCTGAGCGACGACCGCTCCACCATGCACAATGTGTTTCTTGCCGAGCTGGGCTCGTCCCGGGGCGAGACCGAGACCGACTACCAGGTGGTCACCGTGGCCAGTGAGGGGATTCAGCAGATAGACCCGGAAACCGGGCTGCGCTACCTGGTGCTGAAAGACGGTTACCGCTACGAGGGTATCCCCGGCCAGAAAGATTACCGGCAGATGGCGTTTTCCAGCTATGAAGTGTTGCTGGATATTCCGCGGGTGCGCTCCAAAACCAGTGAGCGCATCCAGTCCATGTCCACCGCGGCGCTGTGGAAAAGCGACAATCCCCGCGAGCGCGGCAATCTGCACTGGCGTTTCAGCCTGCCGGTGCTGGTGCTGATCGTGGCGGTATTGGCGGTACCCTTGAGCCGCACCAACCCGCGCCAGGGTCGCTACGCCAAGATGATCCCGGCGGTGCTGCTGTACATCATCTATCTGGTGGCACTGCAGGGCGTCCGCGGCGGGATTGAAGACGGCAAAATTGAGCAGCCGTGGGCGCTGTGGCTGGTGCATCCGCCATTCCTGATCCTCGGGTTGCTGCTCCTCGGCGGGCGCAACTGGCGCCGGCCGCGCAAGCGTGCCGCTCCGGAAGGAGGTAGTGATGTCGAAGCTTGATGGATATATCGCGCGCACGGTAACCCTTTCCATTCTCGCGGTATTGATGGTGATACTGGGGCTGGATGTGATCTCGGCCATCGTCGATCAGCTCGGTGAGCTGGAAGGCGATTATCAGTTCCCCAATATGCTGGAATATGTGCTGTGGACCCTGCCCGACCGGGTATACAGCCAGCTGGGTTTTTCCGCCCTGGTGGGTTGTATGGTGGGGCTCGGCACTCTGGCGGGTACCAGTGAACTGACCGTGATGCGGGCCTCGGGAGTTTCCATTGGTCGCATCGCCTGGGCGGTAATGAAACCGGTGATCGCGCTGATCGTGCTCGGCCTGTTGCTGGCGGAGCTGGTGATTCCGGTCACCAATCAGGAAGCGACCAGCCGCAGGGCGATTGCCAAGGGGGAACTGGAGGCGTCGGGCCTGGAGCAGGGGCTGTGGCTGCAGGACGGCGATGAATTCGTACACTTCAATGCCGCGCTGCCCGGCGGCACCCTGTTCGGGGTTACCCGCTACCGTTTCGACGATGCGCACCAGCTGCAGCGAGTGGTGTTTTCCGAGCGCGGGCATTTCACCGGTGGCCAGTGGCAAATGCAGAACAGCCGTCAGACCACACTGACGCCGGAAAGGGCGGACAGCAGTCGCGAGGCGCGCAGCGTATGGGATTCGGATATTTCCCCGGATCTGTTTGCGATGGTGGTGCCCCTGCCGTCGGACCTGTCGCCGCGCAATCTGTGGTCTTACGGCAAGTTCCTCGACCGCAAGGGGGAGGAATCCGGGCGCTACTGGCTGGCGTTCTGGAAGAAGGTTTTGCAGCCGCTGACCATCGCCGGCCTGGTGATGATGGCAATCTCGTTCATCTTCGGCCCGCTGCGGGAGGTAACCACCGGCCTGCGGGTGTTTACCGGGGTGATCGTGGGGATCGTATTCCAGACCATGCAGGATATGCTCGGCCCGTCTTCGGTGGTGTTCGGATTCTCACCGTTTATTGCGGTGATTGTTCCCATTCTTGCCAGCTTCCTGCTGGGGTGGTTGTTGCTCAAACGTGCGCGTTAATTTGTAGGTTCGCAACCGGTGCCGGGTAGCCGGCCCGGTATCGGCGCCTGCACGGGAAGTCCAGCGACTTGAACAACTCGTGGTTAGATTGCGTTAACCCTTCTTCTTCTTCTTCGGCAGCACCCGCACTTCAGTATCCGACGCCAGATCCTGCCAGGTGGCGCCGTCATCCCGGAACAGGCCCCAGAAAAAACCCAGCCCCGCACAGGCCAGTGACACCGGCGCCACCAGCGCCCGGATTACACACTGGCGCCAGCTCAACTGAACCCCATTGTTATTGGCCACCATCATGCGCCAGGCGCGCATGCCGATGGTCTGGCCGGCGGCGCGCCAGGACCAGAAGAAATAGGCCGCGGTCACCGCCACCAGCCCCGTTTGATACAGCGGGCCGCCGACACAGGGGGTGTAATCCAGTGCTTCCGGGTGACAGTTGAGGGCGCCGAAGGTGGAGGTGATCAGCATTGCCAGGAAACCATACACCATCCACAGGCCGGCGATGATCAGGGCATCGTAGACCAGTGCCATCAGGCGCCTGGCGGGGCCGGCAACCGGCAGGTGGTTGAACTGGGTCGGGGTGTTAACGGGGTGGGGCACGGGAATCTCCGCCGGTTAAATTGGCGGAGATTCTAGGGAATCGCGGGGGCGGGGTCGAGCGGCGTTGGATCGCTCAGAATTCGTACTCGAAAGAAATTTTGAACTTGTCGTCAGACAGGCGCACATCGTAATCCAGCGCGCTGTTCAATTTGCCGTGGCCCTGGGTGTAGCGCAGCAGGGGGTGCTGCTTGTTGCGCTTGTGCTGTTCCATATAGGTGCGAAAGCCCATCTTCAGGATTTCATTGACCGCGCGACCGCCGGTAGATGTCTGGGTCTGCTCCGGGTTGGTGTGCATCTCGAGCCACTGATGATTCAGGCGACGCTGCACCATACCCATGGAGTTGTTGCGCAGATTATCGGCGGATTGCAGTAGGGCCTGGTTGTCCATGCCAAAGGCGCTGTCGATGAAGAAGGCGTTGTCGGCCTGGAGGTTGAGGGCGCTGGTGGAGTCGGGGATGAATATGTCGTCGGCAAGTGCACAGGTGGATAGGGGCAGCAGCAACAGGCTGAGCATTGCTGGCAGGCACTTGCTGGAAAGAAACCGATTACCGCATGTTTCCATGGATCCACCCCGGGGTGTTTTCTGTGTTTGTGGCAGTTTCTGAACAACTGCTGAATTTATTATGGCTCACCCTTTATGAACTGATGTATCTCACAAAATTCGAAATTGATCCAACAACCTTTGTGAATATTTTCCATTCTTCAGTCATTTTTATGCGAACCGCGCCATTGCTGGCCCTCACAGTTTCGCCCATTTAACGGGGCCCGTAGTGAAGATGACGCCAATGAATTTTTATATCAAAACCTGTTAGTCATCTTCCGTGTTATGAAAAAGTTGTCTAGTGGGATACTGCTTAAGACTCTAGGGGAAAGACGGGTCACCGAACAGTTGACAGCGTTGTCTTTTGAGTTATGGTGGGCGCTGCAAGAACAACTCCGATAAAGAATTCCAATAGAGACACACATGAATCGGCTCCCCCTGTTCGCCAGCCTGGCGCTATCCACCCTGCTTGCATCCTGTGGCAACCCCGTCGATGGCTCGGGTGAAAAGGCCGCCAGCACCGTCCCCGCCGGCCAGTCAGCGCCGGTGCGCATTGCCCAGCACTTTGCGGTAACCCAGGAAGTACTGACCAACTTCCAGGGCGCGGATGCCGGGATGCGTGCGCAGTGCAAACGCGCCGGTGGCAGCGGGGCCATCTGTTCCACCTTCCGCATCAGCCTGAGCAACCGGGGGCCGGCGATCGCTGCTGACGAGCGCGACTGGACGCTGTATTTCCACAGCGTGCGCCGCACCTTCGAACTGCTGAATAGCGACGCCTTTATCCTGGAGCGGGTGAATGGCGACCTGCACCGACTGACTCCCACAGACCAATTCCCCGGGATTGCCGCGGGGGAGACCCTGGCGCTGGATTTTCTTGCAGAGAACTGGTTCCAGTTCGAGTCCGACCTGCAGCCGCGGCTGTTCGTGGTGGACGGCGACGGTCAGGCGCGGGTGATTGCCTCCACCGATACCGACAATCTGGAAGGCCAGGTACTGCCGATCGACAAAAATGACCCGGACAACTGGAAGCGCGTCGCCGCGGACGCCAATGTCCTGGCTACCGCAGCTACCCGCTTCGAGCGATTCGGCGCCAACGCCGGCGCCGTGGAGGCCGCTGACTGGCGCGCGCGGATCATCCCGCAGCCACTGTCGGTCACTCTGCGGGCCGGCGACGCGGTAGTACTGGAGCGCGGAATCGCACTCGCTGGTGACCTGGCGGAGGGCAACCGGAAGGCGCTGAGCCAGCGCCTGGCGCAGCTGGGACTGGCGCCGGCGGGCGCGGGAGATTTTCCGGTAGAGGTCACCCTGGATTACGCAGCATTTGACGACAAACCGACAGGAGCCTATACGCTGAGCGTCACGGACAGGGGCGCCCGGGTCCATGCCGGGGACAACAGCGGTGCTTTTTACGGCGTGCAGTCGCTGCTGGCACTGATAGACCTGAACAGCCGCAGCCTGCCACAGGCCGAAGTAGAAGACGCACCGCGCTTCCCCCACCGCGGGTTATTCCTGGACGTTGGACGCAATTTCCACAGCAAGCGGGTGGTGCTGAAACTGCTGGACCAGATGGCCGCCTACAAACTCAACCGTTTCCACTTCCACCTGTCGGACGACGAGGGCTGGCGCCTGGAGGTTCCCGGTCTGCCGGAGTTGACCGAAATCGGTGCCAAGCGCTGTTTCGACCTGGAAGAAAACCGCTGCCTGCTGCCTCAGCTGGGTTCCGGTCCCAACACGGACAATAACGGCAGCGGGTACTTCAGCCGCGACGACTATATCGAAATCGTCGGCTACGCCGCCGACCGCCAGATCGAGGTGGTGCCGGAATTCGACATGCCGGCCCACGCCCGATCGGCGGTGGTGGCAATGGAGGCCCGCTACCGCAACCTGAAGGGCGAGTCGGAAGAAAAGGCGCAAGAGTTCCGCCTGATCGATCCAGAAGACGATACCCAGTACCTGTCGGTACAGTTTTACAACGACAGTTACATCAACCCCTGTATCGACTCTACCTACAATTTCGTCGGCAAGCTCATCGCTGAAGTACAGGCGATGCACCGGGAAGCCGGTCAGCCGCTTGCGGCCTGGCACTTTGGCGGCGACGAGGCGGTAAACATCCTCGCCTCGGGCGCATTCGAAGTGGGGCCGGGAGAAAATCCGGACAAGGGCGATGTCGCTGAGGCCCAGCGCAACAAGCCCTGGAGTAACTCCCCGCAGTGTCAGAAGCTGATTGCCAGCGGTGCAGTCAAATCCCACGACGAGCTGGGTGAGTTTTACGCCAAGCGGGTCAGCAAACTGGTGGCGGATGCCGGTATTCCCACCATGGCCGCCTGGAATGATGGCGTAAAGCGCATTGCCGACGCCGGTAAAGAGCTGGCCACCGAGCACAACTATGTCAACTCCTGGGGCCCGCTGTTCTGGGGCGGTGGTGACGAGAGTGCGCACTTTGCCGAATCCGGCTTTGACGTGGTGCAGTCGCACTCCGACTACCTCTATTTCGATATGCCACAGGAAGTCGACCCCAAAGAGCCGGGTTACTACTGGGCGTCCCGCTACACCGATACCCGCAAGACGTTCAGCTATGCGCCGCTGAATACGGCGCAGCTGGCAGAGATCTACCCGAATCGCGATGGCATCGGCTACACCGCTACGAGCCCGCAGGAAAGTTTTGCCGACAGTGTGCGCGGCATCCAGGGGCAGCTGTGGAGCGAAGTGGTACGCACCGACGCACTGGTGGAATACCAGATGTTCCCGCGCCTGCTGGCCCTGGCGGAGCGCGCCTGGCACCGGGCAGGTTGGGAACTGCCGTTAACAGAAGGGCAGAAGTTCTCCGCGGAAACCAGTTTTGTCGACCAGCGGGCACTGGCGGAGGACTGGGCGGGATTCGCCGCCGCGCTGGGACACAAAGAGCTGCTGAAGCTGGACCGTGCCGGTGTCGGTTACCGCATTCCGGTACCCGGTGCTGCATTGCAGGGCGACGAACGGGCAACCGCCATGCCATACCCCGGACTGGCACTCGAATACTTTGATGGCGGCCGGTGGCTGCCGGTGGCCGACAGCGTGCCGGCATCCGCCACTGCCCTGCGCGCGCGCAGCGCCGACGGCGCGCGCGCGGGTCGCGAGGTACCCCTGAACCCCGCCCACAGTGTCAGCACGCGCTGACGCTTTTTAAGCGCCGGTATTGCTGCCAGAGGATGCAATACCGGCCAGCACACCAGCTCACCTCTATTCCATGCAGCTTTCTTCAGGTCTGGCTTCAGCCGTCCTGCAGTCGTCTTTTTACCTTCTACTTGCCTTCTACCCTGACAGTTGCCGGATAGCGGCGTGAATTCTGCGTCAGTAACCGGTCTACAATTGGCGAACGGAAAACCCGCTTGTGGCTGGCAGGGGAGGGGAAAATGGCGCGAAATATGGTGTACGACTATGTGATTGTGGGGGCGGGCTCCGCTGGCTGCGTCCTCGCCAATCGTCTTAGTGCGGATGAGCAGAACCGCGTGTGTCTACTGGAGTCGGGGCCGTCCGATCACAACCTGTTGATTCAGATGCCGGCGGGTATCGGTTACCTGCTGCCGGGCAAGCGTTTTAACCTGCATCACTACACCGAGCCCCAGGAGCACCTGAACCAGCGCAAACTGTTCTGGCCGCGGGGGCGTGTGCTCGGTGGCAGCAGTGCCATCAACGCCATGATCTACACGCGCGGCAACGGCGCGGACTATGACGAGTGGGAAAGGGCGGGCAACCCCGGCTGGGGCTGGGAAGGCATCTTGCCCTATTTCCTGCTGGCGGAAGGCAATACCCGGGGCAGCGACGCACATCACAGCGGTTTTGGTCCTCTCGCAGTATCCGACCTGAAATGGCAATCCGCGGCCGGCCGGGCGTTTGTGCACGCCGCCCAGGAGGCCGGGCACCGGCTCAACAACGACTTCAACGGTCAGCAGCAGAATGGTGTCGGTTTTTACCAGGTGACGCAGAAGCATGGCCGCCGCTGCTCCTCCGCGACTGCCTACCTGTATCCGGCGAAAAACCGCCCCAACCTGAGTATCTTCACCAGTACCAAGGTCGCGTCACTGGAATTCAAGGGCGACCGGGTAAGCGCGGTGACCCTGATGAACGGGAAGCGGGTGGTCGCCAACAAGGAGGTGATCCTGTGTGCGGGTGCTATCCAGTCACCGCAACTGTTGCTGCTCTCGGGCATCGGGCCGCAGGCGCAGCTGAACAAACTCGGTATTACCGTGCAGGCCCACCTGCCCGGTGTGGGGCAGAACCTGCAGGACCACCTGGATATCACCCAGGTGGTGGAGACGAATAAAGAGGTTGGCTTCAACGATGCCTTGTGGCCGAAACTGAAAACCGCACTGCACCTGCCAGAGTACCTGCTATTGAATTGCGGCATGCTCACCAGCAATGTGGCGGAGGCCGGTGGTTTTGCCAGTTCCAGCCTGGCCGGCGGCCAGCCAGATATCCAGTTCCACCTCACCGCCGCGCCGCTATTCAATCACGGACTGCAAAAGCGGCCAGGCAACGGGTATTCCCTGCACGCCTGTGCACTGCGTCCAAAAAGCTGCGGTTCTATCAGTCTGGCTTCCCGCGATCCGAAAGCGCCACCTCTGATCCAGCCGAATTATCTCAGCGCTGCGGAAGATATGCAGGTGCTGGTGGAAGGGTTTGAAATGGCCCGGGATATCATCGCTCAGGCCGACCTGCAGCGACTCCACAAGCGCTGGTGGAGTCCCGGCGAGGCACTGACAGGCAGGGAAGAAATCGAACAGTTTATTCGCCAGCACGCCGAAACCATTTATCACCCGGTAGGCACCTGCAAGATGGGCAGCGATGAAAATGCCGTGGTGGATGCCCAGTTGCGCGTGCGCGGCGTGGATGGACTGCGCGTGGTAGATGCCTCCATAATGCCGACCCTTGTCAGTGGCAACACCAATGCACCGGTGATTGCCATTGCCGAAAAAGCCGCGGAAATGATTCTCGACAAACCCGCGATCACTTCGACCAGGGAAATAACCGAAGACGCATGATCTGGCAGTGCCCCCATTGCAAACAGCCGCTGAACAGCGAAAACCAGAGTTGGCGCTGCAACAACGGCCACAGTTTTGACCGCGCCCGCGAGGGCTATGTCAACCTGTTGCCGGTGCAGAAAAAGCGCAGTCGCGAGCCGGGGGATTCCAGTGAAATGCTGCAGGCGCGGCGGCGTGTTCTCGATGCCGGTCACTACCGGCCCCTGGCGGATGCAATCTGTGCAATGCTGGCAACCGATATTGAAGGGCGGTGCCTGGACATCGGTTGCGGTGAAGGTTACTACGGTCGCGCGCTGGCAGCGGCGGGTTGGCCGGCAGGCAGGATCATCGGCATCGATATTTCCAAGCCCGGGGTGCGCCTCGCGGCCAAGAGCCTGCCAGAGGCGCAGTTTGCGGTGGCCAGCAGTTTTGACATTCCGCTGGTGGATGCGAGCGCAACCCGGGTGTTGCGGGTGTTTGCGCCGGGCCCGGCGACGGAGCTGCAGCGGGTGATGGCGCCCGGTGGTGTATTGCTCGAGGTGTCGCCGGGGCCGGAACACCTGTGGAGCCTGAAGCGCGCACTGTATCGCGAACCGCGCCCGCATACGGCGCCGGCAGAAGTGGAAGGTTTTATGCCGGCTGCGGAAATGCACTGCTGTTTTACCCTGGAATTGCAAGGGGAAGCGGCAATCGCGGATTTCCTCGCGATGACACCCTTTGCGTGGAAGGGGGACAGTGAGGCGCGCGCGGCACTGGAGCAGAAAAGTACACTGCAGCTGGAAGCGGATTTCCTGTTGCGCAAACTGGTCAGGAACTAACAGCGTGGCAACACCGCGGGATTTTATGTTTATGCAGCGGGCACTGGAGCTCGCCGCGCAGGGGGCGGAACTCGGCGAAGTACCGGTGGGTGCGGTGCTGGTAATGGACGGGGAAATCGTCGGCGAGGGGTTTAATCAGCCGATCAGCGCGTGCGACCCCAGTGCCCATGCCGAGGTTGTGGCCCTTCGCGCGGCGGCCGCCAAGCGCAAGAACTACCGTCTGCCGGACAGCACCCTGTACGTCACCATCGAGCCCTGTACCATGTGTTTTGGAACCCTGATCCACGCGCGGGTGGCGCGCCTGGTCTACGGTGCAGCGGAGCCTCGCGCCGGTGTGGTGGCCAGCCAGTTACAGCTGCCGCAGCAGGTTTTTTTCAATCATAAAATACAGGTGGAGGGGGGCGTGCTGGAGGAGCAGGCGGGCGCCCTGGTAAAGGAGTTTTTTCAACAAAGACGCTGACATGTTACACGCCTTTCTCATCAACGGGTTTCTTGTAGCCTTCGCGGTGCTGATCCATCACGAAGTGCTCAACGGCCTATTCAAGCTGGGGCACAAGTTCCACCCGCACCGCAATGTGGGGGTGCTGATGGGGGTGTTCGGCGCGCTGGTGGGCCACGTGATCGAAATCTGGATGTTCGCGCTTGGCTACTTCTTTATGTACAACTCGCCGTACTTCGGCACCCTCACCGGCAATTTCAACGGCACCCTGATTGACTGCGCCTACTTTTCCTTCACCACCTATACCTCACTGGGTTTCGGTGATGTGGAGCCCCACGGAGAGCTGCGCTTTACCGCGGGACTGGAGGCGCTGACCGGGCTGGTGCTAATCACCTGGACCGCATCTTTCCTGTTCCTGAAAATGCAGAAGTACTGGCACAGCTACGAGGAAGGGAACTGAAGGCCGGGTGCCGCGCACCCGATTCGATTACAGCTGGATTGCCGCCACTGTCTGCTCCACCACACTGCGCAACTGACCTGCGGATCCCTCGTCCACCAGCCTGCCGTCGGCGTCGAACACATTCGTGGAACCCGGCACCGCCAGCATGGTGGGGGTAATCCAGGTGCCGAGTGGCTGCAGGATATCCCGCAGGTGGTTGAGACCGCGCATACCGCCGAGGCCGCCGGGGGAGGTGGCGAAGAGCGCGGCGCGCCGGCCCTGGAACAGCTCTGCGCGGTCAAACTGGCCATCCGGCCGCGACACCCAGTCAATCAGGTTTTTCAGTGCGGCGGTCACCGAGCCGTTGTACTCGGGGCTGGCGATCAGCAGTCCATCGGCAGTGGCAAACAGGTCTTTCAGTGTGCGCACATTGTCGGGAATGCCCGCGGCTTCCACGTCCTCATCAAATATCGGCAGGGGGTAGTCCCGCAGGTTGATTTCGGTCACTTCGGCACCGGCATCGCGGGCCATCTGCGCGGCGTTGGCGGCCAGATGGCGATTGAAAGAGTCCTGGCGCAGGCTGCCGGCCAATGCCAGCAGGCGGGGTTTGCGTTGTTCACTCATGCATACATCCTCTCTGTGCCCGGCTGTTGTGGAGCAGCACGGGGTCATTCGATGGACGCATTTTGGGCTATCCGCTGAAGGACATAAATGCACTGTGCGCAATGTTTGTGTGCAAATTTGCACAGAAGGGTGTCAGCCCCTAGAGTTACCCGGAATGGGGCGTATCCGGAAAAGGGGGGGGATATGGCGGTAAAAGACTGGAACAACCTGCACTACGCGCTGGCTGTGGCCAGGGCGGGCACGCTTTCCGGGGCCGCGCTGGAACTGGAGGTCTCCCACTCCACGGTGCTGCGCCGGATCGACGCCCTGGAAAAATCCCTCAGCACCCGCCTGTTCCACCGCCACGCGCGGGGCTATGTGCCCACCGAAGCGGGGCGCATGCTGATGAGTGCGGCGGAAAACATGCAGGACCAGCTGGATCAGCTGGTGGGACGTGTCCAGGGCGTCGATGAAGAGCTGCACGGCACCCTGATCGTCACCACCGTGAACAATCTGATCCCGCACCTGATGCCGATGATGCGCAGTTTCCAGCAGCGCTATCCCCAGGTGCGCCTGCAGATGGTGGCGGACCGCCGGCAACTGCGGCTCGAGCATGGCGAGGCGCACATCGGTATCCGTCCCGGCGCCAGGCCCACCGCGCCGGACTATGTGGTACAGGCGGGCATTACTCTCCAGAACTCGCTGTATGCTTCCGAGGCTTATATTCGTGAGTGCGGACCATTGAAAGGGCTGGACCAGCTCGCGGGCCATCGTTTTATCGGCACCATTGAGGAGATGCCGTTCATTCCCTATATCGACTGGGTGGCGCGCAATGTGCCAGAGGAGCAAGTCGTTTTTCGCTGCAACGAATTTGGCCCGTTTGAGGAGGCCGCGCAGCACGGGGTGGGTATAGCGCCGCTGCAGTGCTGGAGTGGCGAAACCAATCCCAACCTGAAACGGCTCCTGTCGCCGCCACAAGCCTGGCAGACAGACCTGTGGCTGGTGACCCATAGGGATATGCATCGCACCCGCAAGGTACAACTGTTCCTGGACTGGTTGAAAAAGGGATTGGCGGAATTGCCTGCGGAAATTGGTATTCAGCAATAGCCCCGATATAGTTGCGGGGTAAATTCTAATAACCAGCGGAAATTTTCATGAACCCCTCACGAAAGCTTCTCTCCCTTCTCTCCCTGGAAGTTTCGCCAAATTTCCTCGGTAAAACCCTGTTGTCCCTCCTGTTAGTACCCTTGGCACTTGCGGGTTGTGGTGAGCGGAAATCTAGCGCGCCGGAACAGCAGCCGGACAAGTCCGTCGAAGAGGCGAGCGCCGATACACAGAAAAGTACTGTGGATGACAGCGACGAGACTCCCGACCTGGACCAGTTGGCGGAAGACTATGTGCGCCTGGTGCTGACACTGGGTAACCACGATAAGAGCTACGTGGATGCCTATTACGGCCCCGCGGAGTGGAAGACCGCAGCGACCGGGGACAGGGCCACTGCGGCGGAACTCGCGAACCGCGCGGAACAGCTGCTGGCACAACTACCGGAGAGCATCGAGCCGGGGGATGACCTGCAAACCCTGCGTGCCCACTATCTGAAGACCCAGTTGCGGGCGGTGGTGTACCACGCACACCACCTCGCGGATGCCAACTTCCGCAACTTCGATCGCGAAGCGCAAGCCCTTTACGATACGGTGCCGCCGGTGCAGGAATTTGCAGACTTTGAACCGGTGCTGGCGCAACTGGAACAGCTGCTGCCGGGCGACGAG
Source organism: uncultured Microbulbifer sp. (assembly GCF_913055755.1). Taxonomy (GTDB): domain Bacteria; phylum Pseudomonadota; class Gammaproteobacteria; order Pseudomonadales; family Cellvibrionaceae; genus Microbulbifer. The sequence goes on along the minus strand of NZ_CAJXKH010000022.1, from coordinate 3,106 downwards.
CCACTGTACCTGCGGGTAAAGGCGTTCCAGGACCAGTTCCAGATCCCTGAAGACAAGATGGGGGCCGTGTTTGACGCCGCCATCAAGGGCTGCCGGGACCGCACTAAGGCCCATGTCACCCTGCCAGCCAATGAAAATTTCGTGTTGGAGTACGTGCAGGATAAACCCTGGAGTGGCTACAACTGGTATCAGGGCAATGCCCAGAGCCTGATCCAGATCAACACCGAGCTGCCCATCCAGATCGACCGCGCCATCGACCTGGGTTGCCATGAGGGCTACCCCGGCCATCACACTTACAACGCGCTGCTGGAGCAGATGCTGGTGAAAGACAAGGGCTGGATGGAGTACAGCGTCTACCCGCTGTTCAGCCCACAGTCCCTGATTGCCGAGGGCAGTGCCAATTACGGTATTGACCTTGCCTTCCCCGGCGAGGAACGCCTGGCATTCGAAAAGGCCGTGCTCTATCCGTTGGCCGGGCTGGATCCCGCAGAGGCAGAAAAATACGATCAGGTGCTCGCCCTCAAGGGCAAGCTGAGTTTTGCGGAAAATATCGTTGCCCGGCAGTACATCAATGGCGAAATTGACAGCGATAAAGCGATCGAGCTGTTCCAGCAGTACGCGGTGATGAGCCCGGAGAAGGCCAGACAGCGCGTGCGATTTGTGGATACCTACGGTGCCTATGTGATCAATTACAACTGGGGCAAACAGTTGGTAAAGGAATACGTGGAGCAGGGGAACGGCAGCCAGGATGAGCGCTGGCAGCGTTTTGCCAAGCTGTTGTCTTCGCCGCGCTTGCCGTCATCCCTGAACTGGTAATTGGTGCGATCGATAATGGATTATCAAGCCGCACGCACCTATCTGCTCGAGCGTCCCGAGGCCGTCGAGGATTTCCCCTTCGGCCCGGACGTGGCGGTCTTCAAAATCAAGGGCAAGATGTTTGCCACGCTGAGTACCCGGGAGGGGGTTGCGCAAACCAACCTGAAGTGCGATCCCGACGAGGCCCAGGCGCTGCGGGATATCTTCACTGGCGTTTTGCCCGGGTACCATATGAACAAGGCGCACTGGAACACCGTACTGCTCGATGGCAGCGTGCCGGATTATGAGGTCGAGCGGATGATGGATCGCTCCTATGGACTGGTGGTAAAGAGTCTGCGCAAAGTAGAGCGTCAGGCGCTGGAACTGGCTTTTGGGATAGAAGAAATTTACCGCTAAGTTGTGACGCTATTCAGACAGGTCATCAATTGAGCGCCCCCGAATATATTCCAATACGCGCAGTATTTGTTTATGCAGGCAATAACTGGCGGTCGCCAGGTTGCGGACAAAGTGCTCCTCGGATGTCCCGGGTCCGTCGAGCAGGTTGGTGATGGATTTCAGTGCGACAAACGGGGTTCCCTTGAGCATGCACACCCAGGCCGCGGCGGCGGCCTCCATTTCCTTGGCGACCGCGCCAAATTCCTCGATCACATCGATATCCCGCGGGTGCTTCTGCAGCGAGCTGCCGGAGGACACTATGCCTGTCGGTAACCCGAGGTCCGCCGCCATTCTGCGTACATTCAGTGCCGGGTAATGGCCGATGGCAGACTGATCAAAACCGGGCAGTGGCACCAGCCGGTCGTGGAATACGAAGCGGTCGTCACTCAGGTAGACGGTGCCGATATCTGCTCCCCGCGCGCCAAAGCCGCCGGCGGTTCCGGCGCTGATCACCAGGTCCGGGGCAAAGTGGTCAATGGTGGTGTAGGTCATCAGAGTGGCTGCGACGGGCCCGATGTTATCCACCGCAAAGCGTGGATCGTGGCCGCTGACGGTGACAGATATATCAAGATCATGGGCCTTGCCGGAATAGGTATTGAACGGCAGATCGCCGTCGCGTACCGCCGACGTTGGTTGAAGCCCCAGGGCATCGATCACCGGGCGGGCTTCCTCCCGCATGGCAAAGAGCAGTGAGACTTTCTTGATCGGGAGGGGCATGTGTAGGGGGCTCCAGATGCATGGGGCTGGCGATTTGCCGGCAGGCTGCGAACGGCTGTGAATCAGGTATCATATCGCGCTATGTTTTAACGATCATCGCGCGTTCCCCAGTGATAGGTACGATGTGGAACAGCCCGCCGAATTCAGGAGTAAAAGTGGAAGAATATATTGTTGATGTAACGGCCCAGAATGCCCAGCAGGTGCTGATCGAAGAATCCATGAAGCGCCCGGTGGTGGTGGATGTCTGGGCCGACTGGTGCGAGCCCTGCAAGCAGCTGATGCCGGTGCTGGAGAAGCTCGCCAACGAGTACGCCGGGCAGTTCCTGCTGGCCAAGCTCAACGCGGATACCGAGCAGGCGCTGGCGGGCCAGCTGGGCGTGCGCAGCCTGCCGACGGTAATGGTGCTGAAAGAGGGCCAGCCGGTGGACGGCTTTGCCGGCGCGCAGCCGGAGCAGCAGATCCGCGAGATGCTGGACAAGTACCTGCCCAAGCCCTGGGATATCAAACTGCAACAGGCCCAGCAAATGGTGGCGGATGGCCAGCTGGACGAAGCTCTGCCGATCCTGCGCCAGGCCTACAGCGAATCCGGCGAACGGGCCGATATCGCCAAACAGTACGCCGCGGTACTGCTGGAAAAAAATCGCGCCAAGGACGCCGAGGAAATACTCGGCAAGATCCTGATGGCAGACCAGGATGCGGATTACCAGCAACTGATGGCGCAACTGGAGCTGAAACTGCAGGCGGCGGACTCCCCGGAAATCCGTGCGCTGCAGGATGCGGTCACTGCCAATCCCGGCGACTACGAGTCTACCTACAAGCTGGCTGTGCAGCTGACCCAGAGCGAGCGCCATGAAGAGGCGCTGGAAATGCTGCTGAACATCCTGCGCTCGGACATGGGCTTTGCGGACGGCGCGGCCAAGCAGGCCTACCTGGATATCGTCAAGGCGCTGGGTGCCGGTGATCCGGTGGCGACCCGCTACCAGCGCAAGCTGATGACCCTGATGTTCTGAGCATGTACAAGCTCTGCGTTTATATCCCCGATTCTCATCTGGAGCCGGTCAAGCAGGCACTGTTCGCCGCCGGTGCTGGCCGCATCGGCGCTTACGATAGCTGCTGCTGGCAGGTGAAGGGGCTGGGG
>NZ_CAJXKH010000021.1 GCF_913055755.1 uncultured Microbulbifer sp. | reverse complement strand
CTGGTTTGTCTATCTGATCCGCACCCGCAGTGGCAGCCTGTACACCGGTGTCACCCGGGACGTGGCGCGCCGCTTCGCGGAGCACGCCAGCGGTGGTCCCAAGGCGGCCAAGGCCCTGCGCGGGCGCGGGCCGCTGACTCTGGCATTCCAGTGCCCAATGCGCAGCAAGTCCGATGCGCTCAAGCTGGAGGTGCAGATCAAACGCTGGCCCAAATCCAGAAAGGAACAACTGATCCAGGTCGGCCCCGAAATGCTGGCGGATTACCAGGGAATCTTTGAACCATCGTAATTGTAGAAGTGGCCGCTGCACCGGGAATCAGCTTCGGTTAGCAGTTTTTTTAGTCCATTCACGCTCTCGGTGGTGGAAATCAGCGCATTGGGGCCGCCCATCTCGGTCTGCACCCAGCCCGGATGCAGGGCAAGCACCGCGATCCCCTCCTCCGCCAGGTCCACGGACAGGCTTTTTACCACCTGGTTCACCGCTGTTTTGGAGGAGCGGTAGATATACCCCCCTCCGGAACTGTTGTCGGCGATGCTTCCCACCTTGCTGCTAATGATACCCACCACCTTGCCGGAGCCCGCCAGCAAGTGAGGGCGGAAAGTCTCCACCAGCTTGTAGGGCGCGATGGTGTTGATTTCCAGCACCTTGCGCCACTCTTCCACATCCACATTGCCGAAACCGACTCCCTTGGGGCCGTAGTAGCCGGCATTGCTCAGCAGGATATCCAGCGGCTTGTCGTCCAGCTGCTGTGCCAAGTCCGCCATTTGCCCGTAATCGGTGACATCCAGTGCATGGACTTCGATATTCCCCCGCTCTGTCGCGAGCTCACTCAGCTCCCAGGCCGCCGCCGGATTGCGGCAGGTGGCGATCACCTGCCAGCCATCGGCGCTGAATTGCCGTGTCAACTCCAGGCCGATACCGCGATTACAGCCGGTAATGAGAATCGTGCCGGGCATACTCCCTCCTCTGGTGGTATTCTTGCGCGGTTGGATGATAGCAACTGTAGGCGTTATGTATTACTCACTGGGCGATCTGATCTGGGTGTTCCTGCTACTTCTTGGCGGCTGGTACCTCTGGTCCGGCATGGCGGCGAAGGACCGGGTGCGCCGGATTGTAAAGGCACACTGCGCGGAAACCGGCGTACAACTGCTGGACGACACCGTGATGCTGTCGCGCACGCGCCTGAAGCGTGACCGCAGCGGCCAGGTGCGCCTGCACCGCCAGTACGAGTTCGAGTTCACCTCGACCGGCGAACGACGCTACAGCGGCGTTGCGGTGCTGCACGGGCAACGTATTTCCCAGATCCAGCTCTCCCCTTACCACTTGGCCTGACAGGCCTCACCGGTTCTGCAAGGCTCCATTCGAGGCATCCCATGCAAAGAGGCATCTATCGCCACTACAAGGGCAATCTCTACCACTTGATGGAAATTGCCACCCACAGTGAAACCGGGGAACAACTGGCCATCTACCGGGCTCTGTATGATGAGTTCGGCGTCTGGGCGCGCCCCCTGGCCATGTTTGCGGAAACCGTCGACAAAGACGGACAGACCATCCCCCGCTTCGCGCTGGAAAAGGCGCTCGACTGACACACAACACCCGCCCACCGACGACAGAGCAAAAACAACAAGGAATTCCGGTGAACAACGAACAGATCATGATTTACGGTGCCTACGGCTATACCGGCGAGCTGATTGCGCGCCAGGCGGTGGCCAAGGGCCTGAAACCCATCCTGTCCGGCCGCAGCGCCAGCAAACTGCAACCCCTGGCGAGTGAGCTGGGACTGCCCGCCATCGCCGTCAGCCTGGACGACCAGGATGCACTGGCCCGCGCCCTGCAGGATGTGGCGGTGGTCATCCACTGTGCCGGTCCATTTTCGGCGACGGCGGAACCCATGATGCGCGCCTGTATTGCCAGCGGCACCCACTACCAGGACATCACCGGCGAGATGTCCGTGTATATCCAGGCCAACGACCTGGCCGCGGAAGCCAAAGCCGCCGGTGTGGTATTGTGCCCGGGCACCGGATTTGATGTGATTCCCACGGACTGCATGGCGGCGGCGCTGCACAGGGAAATGCCCAGTGCCACCCACCTGACCCTGGGATTCGACTCCGATTCCGGCCTCAGCCCCGGCACCGCCAAAACCAGTATCGAGAGCCTGGGTGTGGGCGGTGCCGTGCGCCGCAACGGCAAGATCGAGGTTATTCCCCACGGCGAGCGCACCCGGGAAATCAACTTCGGCCGCGGCGAGAAATTTGCTGTGGCCATTCCCTGGGGCGACGTGGCCACCGCCTACTACTCCACCGAGATTCCGAATATCGAGGTGTACATCCCCATGAGCCCGCGACGGGCAAAGAAGATGCAGGGCCTGAACAAGTTCCGCTGGCTGCTGCGGATGAACTGGGTGCAGAACTGGCTCAAGGGCAAGGTGGACAAAAATGTGCGCGGCCCCAGCGCAAACCAGCGTGCGGAGCAGCAGACCTGGGTGTGGGGAGAAGTGCGCAACGACCGCCGCGGCGAACGCCGGATAGGCCGCATCACCACCGCCAACGGCTATGACGTTACCGTGCACGGCTCCCTGGCGGTCATGCAGTTTTTGCTGAACTACACGGGTCCCGGTGGTTATTTCACGCCGTCGAAACTTTGTGGTCACCAGCTGGTGGAGCAACTGCCCGGCTCCGGCACCTTCAAATTCAGTATCGACTGACACCCGCCCCGCCCAGACAAGATGCGCCGGCCACCTGGCTGGCGATCCCCGCCGTCAGAATTCACGGATCTGACACATTTTGTTCAAGTGAGCGCAATATTGGCTTCGTAGCTTAAGCTACATGAGAAGCTTACCTATCACTTTAAAAACGGTAGATGTGTCACTGGTTCTGCGCATGGCGGAACGGGCGACGCGGCCAGCCTCCCGCAGGAACTACCTGCTGCTTTCCCGCTCAGCGGATGGCTGGCTCTACCTGCTGTCGCCGCTGCTGGTAGCACTGGTAAACACCGCCGCGGCGATGCAGTTTCTCTATACCTGCGGTGCCGCTTTCGCCCTCGAACGGTCCCTCTACTGGACCATCAAGAACACCACCAAGCGGGCGCGCCCCCCGCAATCCATCCCCGGACTGCGCTCGATCATCATCGCCAATGACCGCTTCAGCCTGCCCTCGGGACACACCTCTGGCGCCTTCCTGTTTGTCACCGTGCTGAGCCAGTGCCTGAATCCGCTGTGGGCGCTGGGGTACTTCTGGGCTGCCGGCGTGGGCACCTCCCGTGTCGGTCTGGGCGTGCACTATCCTACCGATGTATGTGCCGGCGCTTTACTGGGCACCAGCGTCGGATTTGCGGTCAGCGGCTTCCTGCTGTAACCGGTTTGCCATTCTTATCCAGCCAATAATGATCACTGGAGTATCACTTTGAAAATTCTGTACGGCGTCCAGGGCACTGGTAACGGCCATATTTCCCGCGCCCGCGAAATGGCCCGCGCGCTGCAAAAATACTCGGAATTGGAAGTGCAGTGGCTGTTCACCGGCCGCCCGCCGGAAAAGCTGTTCGCGATGGAAGATTTCGGGGATTACTGGTGGCGCGAGGGGCTGACCTTCGTGCACAAGGAGGGCAAGATCGACCAGCTGGCCACCACCCGCCAGCTGAATGTCCGCCGCCTGTTGAAGGATATTCGCGAGTTGCCGGTGGAGGAATTCGACCTGGTCATCAGTGATTTTGAACCGGTGTGCGCCTGGGCCGCGCGCAAGCGCAATCGGCCGAGCCTGGGGCTCGGCCACCAGTATGCGTTTGCACACGATATTCCCCGCCCCGCTTTCGGCTGGACCGCGCGCGCCATCATGAAAGTATTTGCACCGGTGGAGGTGAGCCTGGGGATGCACTGGTACCACTTCGGCCATCCGATTCTGCCACCCATCGCGCAACCCCATCTTTCGGAAGCACAGGGCGACGGCGAATCCAGCGGACACGTACTGGTGTATCTGCCATTCGAACACGCGGCCCCCCTGCTGCGGGAACTGGCCAGGCTGCCGCACAAGTTTCTGGTCTACGGCCTGCCGCTGGACCTGCCCCACGCCGATAACATCATCCTCAAGGCGCCCTCGGTCGGCGGCTTCCGCGGTGACGTGGCCAGGTCCCGCGCGGTGATCTGCAACAGCGGCTTTGAACTGATTGCGGAAACCCTGACCCTCGGCAAACCAATCCTGACCCGCCCGCTCCAGGGCCAGTTCGAGCAGGAAGCCAATGCCATGGCACTGCAGGAACTGCAGCTGGCCAGGGTGGCCGCGAGGATCAATGCAGACACCATCGGCCACTGGCTGGACCAGGACCCCAGCGGGGTGCGGATCCTGTGGCCGGATGTGGCCGATGCCATCGTGTACTGGATTGCCAACGGCCGCCGCAACACCCCCCAGCAGCTGGCCGACAGCCTGTGGGAGGCAGTTATACCGGGGCGTGAAGGCGCTACCGCAGAGGAAACGCAAACAGCCACTGAATAGTGGCTGTTGCCATTACCTGATAGATCATTGACCCCTTCCCGCGCTCACCCTAGGCTCGCTCAACCAGAAAAAGTACATCACAAACCGAGCGAGTCGGGTGAGGAGGTAATAGTGAGCGGGACCGAGCATATTGGGCTGCTGAGAGACAGGGATATCGAGTTCCTGCTCTACGAATTTTTAAATGCGGAACAGCTACTGGAACGGCCCCGCTACCAGGAACATTCGCGGGAAATTTTCAACGCGACCCTGAATACCGCGAAAACCATCGCCGACAAATTTTTTGCCAACCACTACACCAAGGGTGATGCCTGCGAGCCGACGTTTGACGGTGAAAAGGTAAGCCTGATCGAAGAGACCCAGCAGGCCTGGAATGCCTTCGCCGAAGCGGGCTTTCTCGCCGCGGGATACGACTTTGCAGAAGGCGGCATGCAAATGCCGGAAGTCATTCTGCGCACCGCCATGGCCTATATCAGCGCCGCCAATGTGAGCTCCGCGGGCTACCCGTTCCTCACTCTGGGCGCCGCCCGCCTGGTCCACGCCTTTGCCAGTAATACACTGAAACAACGCTATCTGCCGCCGATGATGGACGGCCGCTACGCCGGCACCATGGCGCTGACGGAACCGGACCAGGGCTCCGCACTGGCAGACATCCGCACCACCGCCACCCCCGCAGAAGACGGCAGCTACCGCATCAGCGGCCAGAAGATGTTTATCTCCGGTGGCGACCAGTCGCTGACGGAAAACATCGTGCACATGGTGCTGGCGCGGATCCAGGGTGCCCCCGCCGGGGTAAAGGGTATCTCCCTGTTCCTGGTGCCGAAGATACTGCCGGCTGCGGACGGAACTCCGGCGCGGCGCAATGACGTCAGGCTCGCCGGGCTGCTGCACAAAATGGGCTACCGCAATACCACCTCCACGGTACTGAGTTTTGGCGAGGCAGGCGGTGCGGTGGGCTACCTGGTGGGCGAGCCCCATTGCGGCCTGGCATACATGTTCCAGATGATGAACGAGGCTCGAATCGGCGTCGGCAGCGGCGCGGCTGTACTGGGCTATCGCGGCTACCAGCACGCGCTGCAGTATGCGAAAGAGCGGCCCCAGGGACGCCATCCATCAAATCGCGACCCGCAATCGAAACAGGTGGCAATTATCGAGCACGCGGATGTGCGCCGCATGCTGCTGATGCAGAAGAGCTATGTGGAGGGTGGCCTCGCCCTGTGCCTGTATGCTTCTTCACTGCACGAAGATACCCACACGGCGCCGTCACAACCGGAGCGCCAGCGCGCGGCAGACCTGCTGGACCTGCTCACCCCCATCGTGAAATCCTGGCCCTCGCGCTACTGCCTGAAAGCCAATGACCTGGCGATCCAGGTACTGGGCGGTTCCGGCTATATCCGCGAGTATCCACTGGAACAGCTCTACCGCGACAACCGCCTGAATCCAATCCACGAGGGCACCGAAGGCATCCAGGGCCTGGACCTGTTGGGGCGCAAGGTACCCGCAAACGGGCTCGCCAATTACCGCATACTGGTGGAGGAAATCGAAAACACCATCCGCCTCTGCAGCGACGTATCCACATTGCACCCCCTGGCCGGTGCGCTCAAGGATGCCCTCAATCAACTAAACGGGGTCAGCGAATGCCTGCTGAAGCAGATGGCAGAAAACCCCGACAAGGGGCTGGCCAATGCCACCCTGTACCTGGATGTTTTCGGACGCGTGGTGGTGGCCTGGATCTGGCTGCGCCAGGCGCAGATTGCCGATCGGCAACTGCAATCAGAGGAAGAGCTGTCGGGCGAAGAGCGCAATTTCTATCGCGGCAAACTGCAGGCGGCGCGCTTCTATATCAAGTGGGAGCTGCCGGAAATCACCCCGCAGATCCACCTGCTGCAGACCGGCAATTCCCTGCCATTCGATATGAAACAGGATTGGTTCTGAAATAACGGTTCAGTTTTCCCGGGCGGTCGACGCCAGCGGTTCTGATTTCCGCTGCTGTCCGCCCTGGAAGCGCTGCAACTGCGCCACCGCGTCCCTTACCGTCGCCACCCAGTACACATCCGGGTGCGCCGCCAGGTAATCCAGCAATACACGATGGGCTTCTGCGGAAGTCGTCAGGTAATCGCCACCAACCCCGTGAAACATAAAGCCCACCAGGCTGTTTTCAGCGCGGGCGGCCTCCACCACGGCAATCAGTTCGTCACCACTTTTGCCCAGGGCGTCAAAAGATTCCAGCTGATAGAAGTTTCCATCGTCGATAGCGTGCTGGCCGTCCGCCGAACCGAAGCGGGCGGCAACCGCATGGCGCTTGAGGCTGGCAACAATATCTTCGCCGCCCGCCTGCATGTCCCCGCAGGGATAGGCGAAGCTGCGCGTGCGCTCGCCGTCGATGGCAGCCAGCAGGCTGTTGGTGGTCTGCAGCTCGTCGACAAACTGTTCCAGCGTGTAGTGATCCAGGTCCTGCCACGGCTTTACCCAGTCGCGCCCGGCGAGCGATTTGCGACACGGGTGGTAGAGCATATGGTTGCCGAGTTCGTGGCCGGCCGCGGCGGCACTGCGCCATTCCGCCAGCCGCGCCCGGATCGATGGCCTGGCACCACTCAGGTAAAAAGTGCCGGGCAGTTTGTGGGCGTTCAACTGGGGAATGGCAATATCCAGGTGGGAATCCAGCGCGTCGTCATAGGTCAGGACGACCGCTACCTCGGCACCGCCGGGCCAGGGTGAAATGTTTTTGCTGTTGTCATTCGCGTTTTTTCCCAGCGAGGCAACCGCAAACAACGCAACACACGCTGTTAGCAGTAAGCGCAATCCTTGACGCAACATTTAAGCCGCTCCTATTCAGTCTGAATTATTTTTATTTGATGATGCGTATTTAAAGTCGAATGTAGATTTCCGCACCGCCCCACTCCGAGGCACGCACGCCGATGGTACCGTGATAGTTTTCCACGATATCCACCACCACCGCCAGGCCGATTCCCTGCCCCTGCTGTTGCTCGTCCGCACGTACGCCCCGCTGCACCACCTTCTGCCACTGCTCCTGGGTCAGGCCCGGGCCATCGTCCGCCACCCGGATTTCCAGCCCGCGCTGCTCGCCGGTGTTTTCGATCTCCGCCAGTAACCTGCCGCCGCCGTATTTGTAGCCGTTGTCCAGCAGGTTGCCGAGCATTTCCATCAGGTCGCCCTCGTCGCCGTAGAACAGCACCGAGTCATCGCACAGCAACTCGGCATTCACCGACTTGTCCCGGTAAACCTTGTCCAGTGCGGTGAGAATCTTTTCTGCCAGCGGCTTGACCGCAACGCCGCGCAGGATCGATTTGGGGGAGCTGGCTACCGCCCGCTGCAACTGGTAGCTGATAATGCTGTCCATCCGCTGCACCTGTTCCGCCAGAATGCCCTGGGTACCCTTGGGGTCAGCAGCCGGGTCCAGGCCCTTCAATACCGCGAGCGGTGTTTTCAGGCTATGGGCGAGATCCGCCAGCGTGTGCCGGGTCTTTTCCCGCTGGCGGCGTTCGTTTTCAATCAGCAGGTTGAGGTTGTCGGTGAGCGGCACCAGCTCGCGGGGGAAATTTCCCTGCAGTGTGTCGCTGCCGCCCTGCTGCATCTGTTGCAGCGCCCGCGCCACCGAACGCAGCGGTGCCAGCCCCCAGCGCAATACCAGCAGCTGCACCGCGATCAGCGCCAGGGAGCCCAGCCCCAGCCAGCGCCACAGGGTACTGCTGAACTGATGTACCTGCGCCTGCAGCGGCGCCGCATCTTCCAGCACCACAAAGGTAAACTGCACTTCGCTGTCCAGCCCCCAGGCGACGCCCTGGCGGAAACTGCTGAAGGGCGTGGGCATATCCGGCAGGCGCACCTCGGCAAAGACCTGCTGCCCCTGGCGCAGGGGCAGCGGCAGTGGCATCTCGGAAAAATTGGGCAGGCTGAGTGCCGACTGGGAGCGCCAGATTACCCGCCCGCGGGCATCCATCACCGCGCCGATCAGGCCCGAATCCGGCTGGTTGAAGCGCTGCTCCGGCAGATTCGGCGGCAGCCGCAGGCTGTCCCCTTCCGGCTCCGCATACGCCAGCAGGGTGTAGATATGCAACTGCAGCTCGCGGGCCTTGGCCTCGTCCAGCGAGGTGCGGTAGGCCCGTTCGAGCACACTGGACAGCACCACCAGAAATACCAGCAGTACTAGCGTGGCCATCAGCGACAGACGGCCGGAAAGGGAGTGCAGCCAGCGGGACAGCAAGGGTCAGTCCGCGGGCCGGAAGCGGTAGCCGCGCCCACGCAGGGTCTCGATAGGCTTGATACCACCGGCCGCGTCGAGCTTTTTGCGCAGGCGGCCGATAAACACCTCGATCACATTGCTGTCGCGGTCGCAGTCCTGCTCGTAGATATGCTCGGTGAGTGTGGTTTTGGACACCACCTCGTCCGGGTGCAGCATCAGGTATTCCAGCACCTTGTATTCGAACGAGGTCAGCTCCAGCTCGCTGTCAGAGACAATCACCCGCTGGGCGCTGGTATCCAGGCTGATCGGGCCGGCGCTGATGGTGGGGGAGGAAAACCCGGCGGAGCGCCGCACCAGTGCATTCAGCCGTGCCAGCAGCTCTTCGTTGTGGAAGGGTTTTACCAGATAGTCGTCGCCACCCGCTTCCAGGCCGCGCACCCGCTCCTGCCAGTGGCCGCGGGCGGTGAGGATCAGGATGGGAAAATGCCGCGATTCCTTGCGCAGGGTTTCGATCACCTGGATACCATCAATTTTCGGCAGTCCCAGATCCATTACCGCCACGTCGTAAGCGTATTCGCGTCCCAGGTACAGGGCCTCTTCGCCATCCGGCGCCTCGTCGACGGTGTAACCTGCCTTGCGCAGGGACGCGGCCAGTTGCTCGCGCAGGACCTGTTCGTCTTCTACCAGCAGTGCGCGCATAGTTGTTCCTCAAGCTGTGCCCCGCAAAAGCGGGACGTCGGCGGTTCAGCGGGAAATGCGACCGCTCTGTTTATCCACGTAGACCACGTATACCTGGCTCTTTTCCGAAAGCCCCTTTACCCGGTACATGGCCCTGCCGTCTTTATTGGTTTCCTGAATTGCCAGGATCTTGCCACCGTACTTGCGCTTGACCAGTGCCGCGGCCTGGTCGCGGGAGATGCCATTCTTTTTCTGCACCCGGTAAGCGCCGTGTAGCGCTGCACTCCTGGAGTCGCCACTCAGGAGAACCCGCTGCGGAAAAGGCTGGGCCCGTTCAGCCCGCGCCTGTGTCGGTACCGCAACCAGGCTCGTAAGCAATGCGACCACAAAAACGATGGCGCCGGTGAGTTTCACGTTACTGCTCCTGTCAATTCAAAGTGCCGGTGACAATCTGCTCGGGATTACCAGACCGGTGTCACGTCCACGCGTACCCGGATTCTATCGCCTGGATGGCGGTCAGTGCGAGTCAGGAACTCCTGACCGTTGTAGCGGTAGTTTACGTCATAACCAATCAGTTCCCGACGGGTGGTTACCTCCTCCACCACCTGGCACTGCTGCTGGGTACCGTGCTGCACCGGCGCATTGCTGCGGCTGATGGCACTGCCGATCATCGCGCCCACCGCAGCACCGGCAACGGTGCCCGCCGCCTTGCGTCCATGGTCGTGGTAGCGGCGGTGGTGGCCGCGCCCCTTGGCCGCATTGCGACCGACCGCGGCGCCGATCAGGCCGCCGATAATGGTGCCCGCAGGAGATGCCTGCTGGTAGGTCACCGGTTGATCCCAGCAGCGGGTGCGGGGCTCAACCACCTGGACATCGTTATAGATGGGGGTAACGCCGGTCACTATGGCGTAATCGAAACCGTCACCTGCGTAGTAACCGCTTTCGCCAGCGGCAGCGCCGGCGCTGAGCCCCACCAGGGCCGCAGTCAGGCCGGCGAATGCCAGCGGCTTGAAGATGCGGAATTTGTGCTGCTTAGCCATCTCTGTTCTCCCTGTGACCCGCTGGTACTCCAGCGTGGATTTCTCTGGTCTGGCGACCGATGGGAGCACTGTATCGAGGGGAGCCTGAATCTTCGCTGAACCCCGGGGGAACCCCCTATTCCGGGTTCGCTGCCCGGGAAAACCGCAACACGGCCTCCCTGAGACTGTCCTCGGACTGAGGACCGACAAGAGTACCGAGCCAGTTGCCCTCCCCGTCAATGATCAGGGTGGATGGCAGCACCTGGGGGCGCGGCTGTCCCCAGCGCTGTGCAGGTTCCCTGGCCAGCACCGGGAATTCAATGCCCATCTTGTCTGCCTGCGCGCGCACCTGCTCCGGCGGCAACTGATCGAAGTTGATCCCCAGCACCAGCACCTGTTCCCGGTTGTTGCGCTGGAAGGTGTTGAGCTCGGGGATTTCCTCGCGGCAGGGTGTGCACCACTCCGCCCAGTAGTTCACCAGCATCATGCGCCCGCGTGGAATTACCGGCTCGCCGTTGAGATCGGTTAACTGCCCTTCCGGCGAGGTAGCGGCTGGGCCGGAAAAGTCACACCCGCTTGTTATCGCCAGGGCCAACCACAGCCAGACTGCGACTGTCTTTACCCGCGGCTTTGCTGCTCTTGTCTGACTTGTCATTTTTCTTTGCGCTACTCTTTCTCGCCGGTTTTCTGCCACTGCGCCCCTTGCTGTCGGGGGTCTTTTCCTCAGGTTCCTCCGAGTCCGTCCCCTGCCCGCGTTCCTCGGCCATGGAGGCCCGGAACAACTCCCCCAGGGATTGCGACATTTGTTCGTGGGAGAGCACGCGAGATTCGCTGAAGCGCGCGGACATTTCCCGGTACCAGGGACGGCTTTCCAGCTCGCGATGCCCGTGCTCAGGTACCGGTGCCGGGTGCAACCATTCCGTCATCTGCTCGATGGTGACGGAATCCAGGTCCCGCACCAGAACATAATCGTTGCGGTCGGTCTGGGTGATGACGTTGCGATCCTGCAGTACCTGGCGGATGCGCCGCCACTGGCTCGGGCGGATACCCGCGCGGGAAATATCCTGGTCGCGCACCGGCAGGCCCTTCTGATACTGGCTGAAAAATTTCCACATCAACAGCATCGTCGCCACCAGATCGGAGTAATTCCGCCCCTGAGCAGCGGCGTGATAGGCCGAGAGCGTGCGCACCAGCACGCAGCCCGCAAGCACAATCATCCACATCAGGAAGATCCAGATAAGAAACAGCGGCACAAACGCAAAAGCACCGTAGATGGCCTGCACCGAAGTGCGCGCGACGGCGACCCCGAACAGCACCTTCGCCGCTTCGAATACAAACGCGGTAACCACACCCCCGACTACCCCGTGGCGCAGTGGCACGCGGCAGTTGGGCACCGCGATAAACAACAGGGTGAAGGCGGTAGCGGTCAGCATCCACGGCAGCACCCGCAGCACTATGGGCATCACCCCGAGACTGTCGTTCTGCACGATAAACTTCTGAGAAAACAGATAGGTGCTCGCCGCCATGCCGGCACCCAGCAGGATCGGCCCCAGACTGAGGATGGCCCAGTACAGCAGGAAACTGGAAACGCCGCGGCGGCCGCGGGGAATATCCCAGATTGCATTGAAAGTGACTTCAATATTGCGCAGCGTCAGCCCCGCCGTGATCAGCAGGAAGCCGATACCGAGACCGGTAAGCCGCTGGGCCTGGGAAGAAAAGTTGCTGATGTATTCCTGCACCTCGCGCCCGCTTTCCGGCACGAAATGCGCAAAGATCTGCTGCTGGATCTTGCTCTGCAGGCCGGCAAAATCCGGAAACAGGGACAGCATCGCATAGCTCACCGTCACCAGTGGCACTATGGCAAACAGGGTCATATAGGTGAGTGCAGCGGCACTCTGGCGGCAGTTCTTTTCGTTAAACAGCGTCCACAATGAAGTAATAAAACGACGCCAGCGGTGCACCATTTCAGTCATGGGTCTTCTCTTGATATAAACCAGCCAGTGTAACCCGCGCCACAGAACGGCTTCCTGTGCGCGTTTTTTCGCCGGCTAAATACCCCATACCCCAGCGTAGACGAGTCACGGCAGGCTGTTAGAATACGCCAAACCTTAACAGGATACTGCCCGAATGTGGACGATCTATCACAATCCCCGCTGTTCAAAATCCCGCCAGACCCTGCAGCTGCTGCAGGAAAACCAGATTGAACCGGAAGTGGTTCTTTATCTGGAAACGCCCCCGGACTCAGCCACTCTGAAAGCCCTGCTGCAAAAACTCGGCATCAGCGCCCGCGACCTGCTGCGCAAGGGCGAGGACGAATTCAAGGCGCTGGACCTGAAAGACCCGTCCCTGTCCGAGGACCAGCTGATCGACGCCATGCACGCCCACCCCAGGCTGATTGAACGCCCGATCGTGGTCAAAGGCGATCGCGCGGTGCTCGGCCGCCCACCGGAAAATGTTCTGGAGCTGCTGTAAATGGTGGGGGACACAGAAAGTTACATCCTGATTCTGTACTACAGCCGCAACGGTGCCACCGCGCGCATGGCCGCCGAGATGGCCCGCGGTGTCGAATCCGCCGGCCTCAGCGCCCGGCTGCGCACCGTGCCACCGGTGTCGCCGGACACCGAAGCGAGCCTGCCACCGGTAGCGGATACCGGGGCGCCCTACTGCACCGCAGACGACCTGCGCAACTGCGCCGGGCTGCTCCTCGGCAGCCCGACCCGCTTCGGCAATATGGCGTCGCCACTGCGCTACTTTTTCGACCAGACCAGCGACATGTGGCTCGACGGCAGTCTCAGTGGAAAACCCGCCGCCGTGTTCACCTCTACCGGCAGCCTGCACGGCGGACAGGAAACTACGCTGATATCAATGATGCTGCCGCTGTTGCACCACGGCATGGTCATTGCCGGCATCCCCTATTCCGAGGCCGCACTGATGCATACCCGCAGCGGTGGCACGCCCTACGGCGCCTCGCACTGGGCCGGCGGTAACGACGGTGCGCTGAGCGAAGACGAGATCACCCTGTGTCGCGCACAGGGGCAACGCCTGGCCCAACTGGCACACAAACTGGAGGACCGCGATGAGTGAAGCGCAGGCGGACATCGCCCCATTGCAGCGTAAACTGGCTCGGGCCAAGCGCCTCAACTGGTTCTGCTATATCGCCCTGCTGCTCCTGTTTGCGGTCTGGAACCTGTTTCTTCCCGGCGGCTCCATCAAGTGGTGGCTGCTGCAGACGATCCCCCTGCTGCTGGTGCTGCCGGGGCTGCTGAAAGGCAATCACCGCAGCTACCTCTGGCTGTGTTTTATCCTGCTGCTGTACATCACCGCGGGGATTGTCGATGTAATGATGCCTACACGCGGCTGGCAGCATGGCGTACTGACGGCACTCAGCCTTACCCTGTTCGTTTCTGCCATGATGACCAGTCGCTGGCAGGTGAAAGTCCAGTCCGCCGGAGGCTGAACAGGCTTCCGCACACAGACAACCCGCCAGACCGTTCAACAAGGAGTTCCTGGTTTGACAGAGTCGACCCATAACCGAGGTTTCATTCGCCGCTTTTTCGGTGCCATCGGCGGTGCCATCACCTGGCTGCGCCGGGTATTTACCAACCTGCTGTTTCTGCTGCTTCTGGTGTTTATCGGCGCCGCCATTTTCGGTGGCGAAGAACGCATCACCGTGCCCCAGGGGGCCGCGCTGAAAGTGGCTCCCGGCGGCTTCCTGGTGGATGAGCTGAGCCAGCCCGCCGGTATCCCCACGTTCCTGGGCGGCCCGCGGACACCACCGGAAACCCGGGTGAAAGACCTGGTGGACGCCATCGACGCCGCCGCCAGTGACAATCGCATTTCCTCCCTGGTGCTGGAACTCGATTACCTGGTGGGCGCCAACCTCAGCAAACTGGAGGAAGTGGGTGAAGCGGTGCAGCGCTTCAAGGCCAGTAACAAGCCGGTCTACGCCATCGGCGACAACTTCACCCAGGCCCAGTATTTCCTCGCCAGCCACGCCGAGAAAATCTACCTGAACCCCATGGGGTCGCTGCTGTTGACCGGTTTCGGCAGCTATCGCAATTACTACAAGAGTGCGCTGGAAAAACTGAAGATCAACTTCCATGTGTTCCGCGTCGGCGATTACAAGGATTTTATCGAGCCCTATACCCGCGACGATATGTCTCCCGCTTCCCGGGAAAACAACCAGCGCTGGCTGCACGGGCTGTGGCACGAATACACCGAACAGGTGACCGGCCTGCGCAACCTGCCCCCCAACAGCATCGACAGTTTCATTGCCGATCTTCCGCAAAACCTGCGCGCTGAGGGCGGCAGCTGGGCCAGGGCCGCACTGGAGCACAAATTTGTCGACACCCTGGCGAGCCGCCGGGCAGCGGTTGCCGAGCTGCAACAGTCCATCGGCATCAGTGAGGCAGACAACAGCACCTACAAATTTATCAACGCGATGGATTACCTGCGTCACAAGAAACTGACCGAAATCCCCAACCCCGGCACCCAGACCGCGAAAATCGGCCTGATTTCCGCCGCCGGCGCCATCGTCGATGGCGAGGCCCCCGCCGGCCAGATTGGCAGCGAGACCCTCGGTGACCTGATTGCGGAAGCCCGCAACAAGAAGGTCAAGGCGCTGGTGCTGCGTATCGACAGCCCCGGCGGCTCCGCATTTGCCTCCGAGGCCATCCGCCAGGAGCTGCTGGCCACCCGCGAAGCGGGCATCCCGGTGATTATTTCCATGGGCAGCGTGGCCGCTTCCGGTGGCTACTGGATTGCCGCCGGCGGTGACCGCATCTGGGCCTCCCCTTCCACAATTACCGGGTCCATCGGCGTATTCGGTGCCTTCCCCACCTTCGAGGATTCCCTCGAGCACCTGGGCATCTACAACGACGGTATCGGTACCACGGAACTCGCCGGCACCATGCGCCTGGACCGCCCCCTGCCGGAAGCCGCTGCCAGCCTGATCCAGCAAGGTGTGGAAAATACCTACGCGCAATTCCTGCAGCTGGTGGCGGCAGCCCGCAACAGCACCCCGCAGGAAGTCCACAAGATCGCCCAGGGCCAGGTTTGGACCGGGCGCGCGGCGCTGGAGCTGGGTCTGGTGGATGAGCTCGGCAACCTCAAGGAAGCCATTGCCGACGCCGCACAGGTGGCCAAACTGGACCAATATGAGGTGGTGGAAATCCAGCGCCAGCTGACCACCAGTGAAAAGCTGATGCGCGCCCTGGCGGACAACGTGGACGCGCGCATCGCCGCCAGTGTCGAGCAAAACCTGCCACTGGGTGCCTGGCTCAACAGCCTGCAGCCGGCCCTGGACCCACTGCGGGAACTGCGCACATTCAAGGATCCCCGCGCACTGTATGTACGCTGTATGGGCTGCACGGCACCGTAATCAACCCGTACTTGATCTGTTGCAGCAAAACGAACTTTGCTGCAACAGATCCCCTCCCCACTTGAAACGGCGCTTGTTTGCCTCTGGCTCCCCCACTGGCACAGCTCCTCCCCCCTGAGGGAGGATGAGCGGCCGATCCCCTCTCCATAACATCCGCTTCCTACTCCCGACCTGGAGTAGCCCTCCTGAGAAGTGTGTTGTTCAGGTGCAAGCCGGCACCGAATATTTCCCGTCCCCAGTTGTATCCGGAGACATTTCCCTGTTCCGGTGTTCGGTCAAAAAAATAAATATACGACCAACCAACGAGGTGAAATTCATGCGTCACTTATTAGCGATGATCGGCGCGTTGCTGCTTACGGCTCCAGGACTGTCACTGGCCGAAGTTCCACGCACGGCATTCGTGCACCTGTTCGAATGGCAGTGGGATGACGTTGCCAGTGAATGCGAAAACGTACTCGGGCCCAAGGGTTATGCCGCGGTCCAGGTTTCTCCACCGCAGAAATCCGTCAGTGGCAGCCAGTGGTGGACTCGCTACCAGCCGGTGAGCTACCAGATAGAGGGGCGCTCGGGGAGTCGCCAGCAGTTTGCCGACATGGTAAAACGCTGCAACGCCGCCGGCGTCGATATCTATGTGGATGCGGTGATCAACCATATGGCGGCCTGGGATCGCAACTTCCCCGAAGTGCCCTACGGTGTAAACGATTTCCACACCTGTACCGACGATATTGATTACGGCAATGCCTGGTCGATCCAGAACTGCGACCTGGTGGGTCTGAACGACCTCAAAACCGAATCGGATTACGTACAGCAAAAAATTGCCGATTATCTCAACGACCTGAGCAGCCTGGGCGTTGCCGGCTTCCGCATTGACGCCGCCAAACATATTCCCGCTGCGGACATTAACGGCATCAAGAGTCGCCTTGCCGGCAACCCGTATATTTTCCAGGAAGTAATTGGTGCCGGTGGCGAGCCAGTACAGACCACCGACTACAACTGGATTGGCGACGTCACGGAATTCAATTTCTCCAATACCCTCGGGCACTATTTCAAACTGCGCGGCCCCCTGCGGGAGATCAGCAATATCGGCACCTGGTCCGGCTGGCTGCCCAGTGATGATGCCGTGGTGTTTGTTGCCAACCACGACAACCAGCGGCAGAACACCGGAAACATCATCACCCACAAAGACGGCAACAATGCCAACAATATGGCCCATGTGTTTATGCTCGGCTGGCCCTATGGCTACCCCAAGGTAATGTCCAGCTACGACTGGAGCGATCACGACCAGGGCCCGCCGTCCAGTGGCGCCAGCAGCTGCAGCAATGGCTGGCTGTGCGAGCACCGCCATCGGGAAATTGCCAACATGGTGGGCTTTCGCAATCACACCGCAGCCTACTTCGGTGTATCTAATTACTGGGATAACGGCAACCATCAAATGGCCTGGGGGCGCGGCGGACTGGGGTTTGTGGCAATCAATATGGAATCCGGCAGCCTGAACCGGCAATTCGACACCGGGATGCCGGCGGGCGTCTACTGCGACATCATCCATGGCGACTTCGACTCCGCAACCGGCAGCTGCAGCGGCTCCACCATTACCGTGGACAGCAGCGGTGACGCAGGCTTTGACATTGCCTCCCACAATGCATCGGCTATCCACGTTGGTGCCCGGGTCGGCGACATTTGTACAGACTGCAATGGCAGTAGCTCCGGCGGCAGTTCAAGTAGCAGCTCCAGTGGAGGCTCCAGTAGTTCCGGTGGCAACATCGATGTCGCGTTCACCTGCAATAACGGTTACACCTATTGGGGACAGAGCGTTTACGTGGTAGGCGATATCAATGAGCTGGGGAACTGGAATCCCGCGCAGGCGCGCAAGCTCGCCCCTGCCAACTACCCCACGTGGAACGGCAGTCTAGCGCTGCCCACAGATACGGATGTGGAATGGAAATGCCTCAAGCGCGAGGAGCAGAATGCCGGCGCCGGTATAGAGTGGCAGAACGGGGCTAATAACACCTTCAGTTCCGGCAGCAACCAAAGCCCATCTGCCAGTTTTTGAGGATGATAGCGGCCGCCAACTGGAGCGCCAACATCCATACGGCATAAAAAATAACCACGTAGCCCGGTGTAGCATTCACCGGGCTTTTTTTGGTTTCCGCAACCGCCCATTTCCAACTGCCAACGGGTCACCAGATTCCAAAACTTTGACGTATTCACTTTCGGTTCAGATCTGCGCCGATACACTGCCCCCATTGAATCAGAACAACTCGAATGGGATCAGGTGACCCGCTATGAAAATCTACTCCTCCCTGCTCATCGCCCTGTTTTGCGGCAGTCTCGCTACCGCCGTACAGGCCGATCCCCCGGAAGGCCGCGGCTGGAAAAAACACCATAAAAACCGCGAGTACAAAGAAGAGTACTGGGACGGCAACTGCAGGGTAGAACGCAAGTGGAAGCGCAACGGTGACTACAAGGAAGAGCGCAAGTGCTACAACCGCCGCTATGCCGACAACCGCCATCACCACCATCAGGAGCCCGTGCGGGTAGTGGTACTGCCGCCCTGGTTTGACCAGCGCGCGCCAGAACCGGAATACCGCCCCGAATGGCGTCCCGCCCCCCGCACCACTGCCACCCGCTGCAACAGCGACAAGGTAGGCAGTGTACTGGGAGGGCTGATCGGCGGTGTTATCGGTCACCAGATCGGCGACGGGCGCGGCAATACCGCGGCCACCATTGGCGGTGCCATTGCCGGGGTTCTGGTCGGCGGGGAAATCGGCCGCCGCATGGACCAGCGCAATCAGGCGTGTGTCGCCCAGGCCCTGGAATTCGCCCCGGAAGGCGAGCGCATTACCTGGCAGGACTCCCAGAGCAACCAGCAATATGCCGTTACACCCGGTGAAATCGAAATGCGCGGACAGCAGTACTGCCGCTCTTTCACCACCGAAGTATTCGGTCACGGTGACGACAGGCGCACTGCAGGCACCGCCTGCCGCCAGCAGGACGGCACCTGGGTTCAGGCCCTCTGACCTGCTGTCACTAGAGCAATACGGGCTGCCGGCCAGTAGCGGCAGCCCGCCTTCCCATCTCCCCACCTCTCCCCTAGACCCCGCCAGACCAGCCGGTCGCACCATAATGGTGCCGAGCCTGGTCAGCGCCGCAACTCGCTCCCCATTTCAATGCACTTTGCCGGGACATTTTCTGTCCCCCTGAGCAAAGAGAGGAAAATGCCGCCAAATCCCCCTCTACAAGCACCGTAGTGGCTCACAATCCGGTGGACTGGCACTATTTTTGGATTACATAAGGAAAACGGGCGCAGTTTGGCACCCCATGGATAAAAACAGATAGCGGGTACGATGACGCAAAAAAAGCAGCTTCAGGGGCGGTTTCAGGATCAACAGAATACACAGTGGCTTATCGTAAGTGACCTGGACGGCACCTTGCTGGATCACTTCACCTACTCGCACAGCGACGCCGACGCAGCGCTAAAGCTGCTGGAAAACAGCGGCATTCCGGTTATCCTCAACAGCAGCAAGACCCGCGACGAAATGCTGGCGCTGCGCAAATCCTTCGACAATCGACACCCGTTTATCGTGGAAAATGGTTCTGCCATTTTCATTCCCCGCGGCTACTTTCCGCACAAGCCGGATGCCGCACGGGAAGCCGGCGATTACTGGGTTCTTGAACCGGGTGCGCAACGCACGCAATTACTCGAATTCCTCGCACGCGACCAGCAACAGCACCCCGCCGCCTACCTGAACTTTCACGCTGCCACCACCGACGAAATCGTTTCCGCTACCGGGCTTACAACCGCAGAGGCGCAACAGGCACAGACTCGAGGCTACTCCGAACCGCTGCTGTGGCAGGGGAATGAACTGCAGAAACAGGCCTTTATCGCCCGCGCCAATGCCGCCGGTTTTGCCACCCTGCAGGGCGGCCGTTTTCTGCATTTGCTTGGTCAGACCGACAAGGGGCTGGCCATTCAGCTGCTGAAAAAAACCTACCAGCAATACAGTGGCCGCCCGTGCAGCCTGGTCGCCAGCGGTGACGGCCCCAACGACCTGGATATGCTCAAAGTGGCAGAAATTGCCATCATCGTCCGCTCGCCGGCACACAAACCACCCACACTGAGCGGCCACCCCAGGCTTATTGTCACCCGCAATCTCGGACCACTAGGGTGGGCCGAGGCCATCCGCGAAATTTTTCCGCAGATATTCGCTAGCACTCCAACAGAGGGATAATCCCGTGACTGATTTTTTCCAGAACGGCGCCATTACCACCCTGCACAATCTTTGCAATCGCAGCCTCGATGACATGGAAGCGGAACTGATGCGTTTTTCCCGCCAGCGTCCCATGTCACTGCTGTTGCCTTCACTCTATTCCGAGCTGGAGGGTGAAGCACTGCCGCGTATTCTCGAAATACTCGCGGAAGTCCCCTATCTCTCCGAGATCGTAATCGGCCTCGACCGAGCAGATGAATCCCAATACCGCGACGCCCTGCGACAATTCAGCGTCCTGCCCCAGCACGTGCGCGTACTCTGGAACGACGGTCCGCGGCTGCGGGAACTGGATGCGCAATTGCAGCGCGACGGGCTGGCGCCCAAGGAAGCGGGCAAGGGACGCAATGTGTGGTACTGCCTGGGATATATCCTCGCTTCCGGCCGCGGCGAGGCGGTCGCCCTGCACGACTGCGATATCGTCACCTACGACCGTATGCTGCTGGCGCGGCTGTTCTATCCGGTTGCCAATCCCAACTTCAGCTACGAATTCTGCAAGGGCTACTATTCCAGGGTGGCTGGCGGCAAGATCAATGGCCGCGTGTGCCGGTTACTGGTGACACCGCTGATTCGCACCCTGATGAAAATCTACGGCCACACCGAATACCTGGATTATATGGACAGCTTCCGCTACTCCCTGGCCGGGGAGTTTTCCTTCCGCCGCGACGTGATCAATGACCTGCGTATCCCCAGCGACTGGGGTCTGGAAATCGGTGTGCTGTCGGAAATGCACCGCAACTATTCCACCAACCGCCTGTGCCAGGTGGATATCGCCCACGCCTATGACCACAAGCACCAGGATGTCTCCTTCGACGACGACCACGGCGGGCTATCCAAAATGTCTATCGATATTGCCAAATCCCTGTTTCGCAAGCTGGCGACCCAGGGCATCGTCTTTTCTTCCGAGACCTTCCGCAGTATCAAGGCCACTTATTTCCGCGTTGCCCTGGATTTTGTCGAGACCTATCGCAATGACGCCATCATAAATGGCCTGAATTTTGATATACACAAGGAAGAACAGACCGTGGAATTATTCGCCAGCAACCTGGTAAAAGCCGGGCAGGCGTTTCTGGACAATCCCATGGAAACCCCGTTCATCCCCAGCTGGAACCGGGTAACCAGTGCGGAGCCGGGATTCCTGCAACAACTCAAGCACGCGGTGGAAGCGGACTACGAAGAATTCAATCGCTAACAGTGGACCAAAACAACTATCCGGCCTGACATCAAGGGGAGACACAGTGACCAGTCCTTCGGCGGATTTACCGATCAGAGAAGTACTCAAGCAGAAAGTGGTGGATCACCTGGCGGTGATCTATCCCGACCAGGAACTGCAGCCCATCGCTCACGAGCTGATCATCAACATGCGCCTGGACGAGGACTGCCAGACCCCCCTCGCCCACAAAAACCTCTGGGACCAGACCGATATCGCCGTAATCACCTACGGCAATACCATCCTCAGCGAGGACCAGCCGCCGCTCAAGACCCTGCATCACTTCCTGCAGACCCACTTTCCCATGCTGATCAACAGCGTGCATATCCTGCCGTTCTTTCCCTATACCAGTGACGATGGCTTTGCGGTGTCCGCCTACAAGCAGGTAGATCCACCACTGGGGGACTGGAGCGATATTCTGCGGATCAGCACCGACTTCCACCTGATGGCGGACCTGGTGATCAATCACTGCTCCTCCCAGCACGAATGGTTCCGCAACTACCAGCAGGGGGCAGACCCCGGCAGGGACTTTTTCCTGGAAGTGGACCCGGAGGAAGACCTGAGCCGGGTGGTGCGCCCGCGCACTACGCCGCTACTGCGCCCCACCACCACCCCCAACGGCACCCGCTACGTCTGGTGCACCTTCGGCCACGACCAGGTCGACCTGAATTTCCGCAATCCCAAGGTGCTGGCAAAATTCGTCGATATTATCCGCCTGTACCTGGATATGGGTGTGCGAATTTTCCGACTGGATGCGGTCGCCTTTATCTGGAAGCGCGCCGGCAGCAACTGCATCAATCTCAAGGAGACCCACGAGATTGTGCGCCTGTTGCGTACCCTGATTGAACACGCCAACCCCAATGCGGTGATCATTACCGAAACCAATATTCCCAACCGGGAAAACCTTTCCTATTTCGGCAATGCCAATGAAGCCCACTGCATCTACAACTTCTCGCTGCCACCGCTACTGGTAAACACCCTGGTGTCCGGTAACTGCCGCCACCTGAAAAGCTGGCTGATGAGCATGCCGCCGGCACAGAACGGCACGACATATTTCAATTTTATCGCTTCCCATGACGGTATCGGCCTGCGCCCGGTAGAGGGACTGCTGGACGACGACGAACAGGAAGCACTGATCCAGACCATGGAGAATTTCGGCGGGCAGATTTCCTGGCGTACCCTGGACGACGGCAGCAACAAACCCTATGAAATCAATATATCCCTGTACGACGCACTGAAGGGCACCACGGCCGGAGAAGACAGCTGGCAAATGCAGCGATTCTTCTGTGCCCACGCCATCATGCTGGCCCTGGAGGGGATTCCCGCGTTCTACCTGCACAGCCTGGTCGGCACCACCAATGACTACGAGCGCATGAAGGAGCACGGCCACAACCGCGCGATCAACCGCCGCCAGTGGCAGGAACAGGAACTGAATGCGAAACTGGCAGACCCGGAATCCCATCACCACGAGGTATTCTACAAGTTGCGCCAGCTGATCCAGTTGCGTCGGGACCAGCCGGCCTTCCACCCCAATGCAACACAGTTCACCCTGCATCTGGGGGAGCAGGTATTCGCCTTCTGGCGCCAGAGCCTGGACCGCAGGCAGAGCATTTTCTGCCTCAACAATATCTCCGATCAGCCGCAGACCATTTCCCTGAATGCCATCAACCTGATCGGTACCGATGAATGGTGCGATCTGATCAGCGGCGCCACCTTCGAGGATATGCTGAGTTCGGTGACCCTGGATCCCTACCAGACCCTGTGGATCAGTAATCGCTCTTGATGGGAGATATCCGCCCCTGGCCCGGCGCTTGCAATAAAGGTGTCAGGCCGGGTGTTCCTCGTCAATGCTTTCCGCACATTTGACCCAGTGTCCCTGCTTGAAAGTAACTTCAAAACGCGCCCACTGGCGAAACTCGTCGCGCATACAAATATCCGTCTCAAAGGCCCCGTTGCCGGCCAGTACCTTGTAGATGATCCGGTCTTTAACGGGCGGCGGCTCCCGGGACTCGTCCACCACCTGGCGCACACTCCACAGGCGCCCCAATTTGCCGTTGCTGTAGCAACGCCCGGCAACGATTTCCCGCGGGTGCACCACATTGCGCTCCGCATGCTGCTTGGCGAGCTCCAGCAACTCGGTCAAACCCTCTGCGGTAATGTCGACAAATGAGTCCTGTTCCTGGATTGCCGCGGCAAAATCTTCCTGGGTAATTTCCGTTTCCCGCACCAACGGCTCGGAGTGCACCACCCGCTTGCTCCGCCGTCCCAAATGCACCGGGTAACGACGCCAGGAAAACAGGCTATTGAAGGCGATAGCGACGGCCAGAATGAGCAGTACATTGGTAAGGATCGGCACCAGGAGAAAATCGAATCCCAGCTGGAAAACCGCATCGCCTCCGGTCACCGCCGTCAGCGCGGTCGCCCCCCCGGGCGGGTGGATACAGCGCAGGTAATACATGGCAGCCACTGCAAGGCCGACCGCGGCACCTGCCGCCAGCAACTGCAACGGGATCAATTTGTGACACAGCACCCCGACCGCAGCCGAGACCAGGTGCCCGCCGAGCAGAGACCAGGGCTGAGAGAGTGCCCCGTGGGGCACCGCGAACAGCAACACCGCACTGGCGCCCATGGAGGCAATGATGAAATAACTGGTAGAAATATCGATCAGCCCCGCGGCCAGGGTGCGCTGGGTTGCCCAGAATACCGCAACGATAGCCAGCGCCGCGCCCAGTGCCGACAGCAACTTTTCCCGGTGACTGGTAGTGTTGCGCTCGATCCCCAGATACGCACGCACTTCACGGATAAATCCCAAACTCTCCCCCCACTCTTCTCTGCGCGCTGCTCTGTTGAACCGGATCTATTCTGGCACTGCCCTGCAGCGCTGCCGTTCCAGGATCCCCGGGAAGCCCCGCGTCTGCCCTACACCGCAGGCTCCGCCCGCGGAACCCTGCCCCAGCGGACCTCGTTACCCGCCGCCGGCAGCACCGGAATATTCTGAGCCAGCAACAGTGAGCCCACTGCCATCGCCGCACCGCACCAGAACACCGCCGCAGGTGACACCAGCCACAAGACCCCGAACAACACCGGGATAACCACAGCGGCAATATGGTTGATGGTAAAGCTGACCGCGGCAGAGGAGGCAATGTCCCGCTCGTCGACAATTTTCTGGAAGTAGGTCTTGATGGCAATGGCCATGGAGAAAAACAGGTGGTCGATGATATACAGCGCCGCCGCAGCCGTCGCGGTCTCCACCAGGGCATAGCCGCTAAATACCAGGATCAACCCGATATACTCCAGAGTCAGCGCCCAACGCTCACCAAAGCGGACAATCAGGCGCCCGATCTTTGGCGCCAGGTACAGGTTCAGCAGGTGGTTGACGATAAACAACTGCGCCACTTCGGCTACCGTATAGCCAAACTTTTCCACCATCAGAAATCCGGCGAAGACCACGAAAATCTGCCGCCGTGCACCGCTCATGAAAGTCAGTGCGTAGTAAAGCCAGTAGCGTTTGCGCAGAATCAGCTTCTTGTGCTGTGCATGGGGCTGCGGAAACGCCGGAAACGCGATCCATAACGCCGCGACGATCACTACCGTAACGCCGCCACCCAGCAGGTAGATCCAGAAGTAATCCAGCTGCAGCAGGTCCGAGGTCAGCCATACCAGACCGTAGGCCGCCAGCGAGGCGAATGAGCCCGCGGCCATGATTCTACCGAGCCAGATGGCCGAACTCTCCTTGGGCAGCCACTGCAGGGCTAGGGACGTCTTCAGGGCCTCGTAATAGTGAAAGCCAACGGACATCAGCAAGGTGGTGCACAGCAGTCCCAGGGTGGAGGGGAAAAAGCCGGTAACCGCCACCCCGATCCCCGTGGCAATCAGCGAGATAAAGGCCAGCCGCTGTTCACGCACCAGCAGCAACACGAATACCACGGTAAATGCGAGGAATCCGGGAATTTCGCGCACACTCTGCAACAGCCCGATTTCCGCCCCGGTAAACTGCGCGCGCTCGATGACAAAGTTGTTCAGCAACGCTTGCCACACGCCAAATGACAGCGGCATGGCGAGCGCCAGTAACAACAGCAGTATTTCTGGACGGCGCCAGTTCAGAGAAGATTGCATGGTAAATCAGTGCTCAGAGATTTCGGATTGTTCGGACTGATGGAAACTCAGTTGGCGCAGGGCGCCGCTGAACCAGGCCAGCACAAAGGCTGCGAGGCTGAATATTCCCGCCCACCACAGGGTGGAGAGTGGCGCGGCAAATTCACTGATCACCCCCGCCGCCAGAGCCCCCACCGCGGCGGAACCGAACAGCGACAACTGGTAGATGGAAATGATGCGGCTGCGCACCTGCTCCGGCGCCAGCAATTGCACAATTGCCTTGCCGAGGGCCGCGGATGCCGCTGCCACCGCCCCCCAGCAGGCACACAGAATCATCAGCCCCACGGGCGTGGGACCGAAGCTGATGGCGATCATCAACGCCGCGCTGTACAGCAGGCACATCAGGACACCGCGCCCGGGACGGTTGCCCTGCCCCCGCCGCAACATTACCACCGTGGCCAGCACGGTACCGGCGATAAACGCAATCTGCAGGGTGGCATAGTAGCCAGCGCCGCGGCCGTAGTCTTCCGCCAGCAGCGGCAGCACCACCAGAAACACGCCGATATGCACCAGGCCGTTAAACCCCACCAGCAAAACCAGCTCGAAAATCGCGCGGCTCTTTTTCAGCTCGGCAAAACCTTCCACCAGTGCCGACGGCAATTTTTGCCGCGCGGATTGCGGTGCCGGCCCCAGGTGGCGCATGCTGAAGAAAAACGCCGCCGCTACACACAGTACCGTCACCTGGATCAGCAGCAATACCTCTGCACCCCATTGGTCGAAGCGGCTCGCCAACAGCATGCCCACCGCCTGCCCGCCGTACTGTGCCAGCATCATCCAGGTCACCGTGTGCTGCACACGGCTTTCATTGATGCGTGCGCTGCCACCCCTGGGTTGCCGCGCGCACCGCTGAACCAGGTTGTCACGCGCCGGCTGCAAAAACGCGGTAAAGACGCCCAGGCTGATACCGTAGATCAGCAGCAGGGAAAGGCTGGGCAAATGGGAGAGCAGAAAAAACGCCAGAAACCCGTGACACAGAGCCAACCCGATACAGGAAAGCGCCGCTACCCGCGCGGAATCAAATCGATCCGCCAGGGCGCCACCAAACAGCAGGAACAACAGGTTGGGCAACAACACCGACGCCTGTACCCAACCCAGCTGCAGTGCCGGCAGGTCCACCAGGGATACCGCAATCCAGGGCAGCAATACCACCTGTAGCCCGGTGGCCAGGGAGGTACCACTGTACCCGAGCAGGAATGTTCGCAGCCGTGCCACCAGTGCGGGAAATGCCATTACAGAATCCGGAAAATCTTGTACGTGCGATCGGGGCGCCATTGTCCCACAGAACGTCCCCCAGAACGCCCCCCGGTTGCGAATACGGTTGCGCTTGCGGGTTACTCAGCGGGCAATGCGCAGGGGCCAGAACCCGCGCAGCAAACGGCGCAACTGCCGCTCCGCCCGGGGATCGTCGCCGTAGGCGGCCTTTTCGTAGGCCGAGGTGATTCTCTCAGCCATCGGGCCGAGGCGGGGAAACTCCCGCTCCACCCGGCGGGCAAACTCCCCCGGTGTTTCGCCAGGCTGGCGAACCAGTCCCACCCGCGCCATACGCCGGCAGAAGCGCAGATACAGCCGCCCGGGTACCGGCAGCTTCGGTCCGCGGCTCGACAGTTTCAGCCACCCCCATAACAGCAGCAGTCCGGCAATAACCGGGGCCCCAATGAAAAGTGCCAGCCGGGTCGGAGAAATTTCCCCCAGCAGGCGCTGCAGCATGCCCTGCTGGCGCTCCTGGTCGAAACTCACCACCGTCTGGTACCAGCGGTAGTTGATCATGTCCCACTGCAGTTGCAGACGGCTGAGAAAAGCGATCTTGTGCAGCGGCAACAGCGCGTCCTGCATAAATTCATCCGCCGCTGCGGATTGCAGCCCGTCGCGAATGCGCTGCGGCGCCACCGCCGCGGTGGGGTCCACCCTCACCCAACCCCGCTCCGGCAGCCAGATTTCCGCCCAGGCGTGGGCGTCGTACTGGCGCACCAGCAGGTACTTCTCCCGCGCGACCCACTCGCCCCCCTGGTAGCCCGCCACGACCCGCGCCGGCACACCGGCCGCGCGCATGGTAAATACATAACTGCTGGCAAAA
This sequence comes from uncultured Microbulbifer sp., assembly GCF_913055755.1. Classification (GTDB taxonomy): domain Bacteria; phylum Pseudomonadota; class Gammaproteobacteria; order Pseudomonadales; family Cellvibrionaceae; genus Microbulbifer. Next base: position 14,715 of record NZ_CAJXKH010000021.1, on the reverse strand, counting down.
TGCTCACAAAAGCCCTGTTGCGTGGAAAACAGGAATTCGTCCACCGAGTCCTGCCCCAGGGGCGGCGGGCGCAGCGTGTACACAAAACTGCTGTTGAAACGTTTCAGGACTTCGGCAGAAATCTGTTCGGCGCCAAGCCCGCGAGCGCGCAATTCTGCGCCCCAGCGGCGCGCGCGGGCATTGCCCCGCTCCGGCAACTGCAGGTGGCGCTGCAACGCCCGGCTGCCGAGGCCCACGTCCACGGGCAGGCTGTCGCGGGGCCAGGAGCGCACCTCGTAGGCAAAGCGGCTCGCCAGGGGGCTGCGGTAAAACAGGGTGTCGTCGCCGGATTTGCGCACGCCGCGGGTATCCGACTCGGGTCTCGCCATGGCAAACAGCCACGGGCTGTGGCTGGGTTCCTGAATCACCTGGTAGCGGTAGCGCGGCCCCACCGCCGGCAGCGGCTGCGCGTCTTCACCGCCCCCCCCGTGAAAGCCGCTGCGCCCCCGGCCCCAGTGGACCACCCCGTCGCCGGCACCGGGCTCGCTCCAGCGGCGGCCGTCGAAGTGGGTATACACCAACCCGCGCCAGTAGCGCTGCTCCGGCGGCGGTACCGGACCATCGAAGGTGATGCGCAGGGCGGGTTTGCCGGATTTGGACAGGCGGGTGAAATCCCCCGGGCTCATGGAGTCACTGATACCGGTGGAGGCGCCGCCGGCATTTTGCGGCACTGCCCACAGCGGTCCGAGACGCGGAATCACCACGAACAGCAGTAGCATGACCGGCACCGCCTGCGCCAGCAATTTCGCCGACAGCCCGAACGCGCGCCCGGGGCGCGCGGAGCGCCTGCCCTGCTGCGCCGCCAGCGCGGCGGTGATGATCACCACACTGAAAATCCCGTACAGGGCGTAGGGAATGGTCTGCTCGAAGATAAACAGGGTGGCGGCGAGGAAATAGGCGAGCATCAGGCTCAGCAGCGCATCCCGGCGGCTCGCCAGCTCGATATTCTTCAGGGTAAAAGACACCGCCAGCAGTGCCACCATGGGCTCGAGGGCAAACCAGCGCCGGTAGGTGAGCGCCAGCCCCGCCACCGCCAGGGTTACCGCCAGCAGCTTGACCAGTCTGCCGGGCATTTCCCGGCGACCGTAAAAGACTTCCAGCCGCCAGTACACTGCCAGGCACCAGGCGCCCACCAGCCACAGGGGCAGATGGGTAAACTGGGGCAACAGCACCACCAGCTGTGCGGCAAAGATCCACAACAGGCTTTCCCGCGGCAGCAGCGACTGCAACTGGCTGTGGGCCGCACTCACTGTGTCGCCCCCGCCATCCCCAGCACAGGGAACAGGGCCAGCTGCGTCAGCACCTGCTGCCGGTGGGCACTGCCCAGCCCGGGCGCGATGGTCTGCCCCGGCAGGCGCAGCCCGTAGGCGATCTGGGCGCGCTCGGCATCCAGCACCCAGGCGCACAGGTTGCTGAGGCGGGTTTCCACATCCCGCCCACCCAGCAGGTCCCAGTCGAGCCACAGGCGCACGTCGCTGCCGGAGGCGTATTCCTTGGTGTACAGATCGCGCCCGCCGGCAAATTGCTTCCACGCCACGTGGCGCAGGGAGTCACCGGGCTGGTAATTTTTCAGGCCAGCAAAATCGTCGCCCCCCGCCGTGCTCACCTGCTGCTGGTCGCCCTCGCCTGCGGCGGCACCGATGGGCAGCGGACCGGCGGACTTTGGTTGCGGGTAGACCAGGAAGGTCACATCCAGGTCCACCCAGCTCCAGCATTTGAACAGCCCCAGGGGAAAGCGGCTTTCGACGCGAATCCGGGGCGCGGGTACACGGCCGCGGCAAACCACCGGCAATGCGATTGTGATTTCCCGGATACGCTCGCTGGTGTCGTCCAGATCCACGGTCACGCCCTCTTCCGGCGGCCAGGCAATCCGGACCCGCTCGTGCAGGCGCTTGCCGGTGCGCTCCAGTGCGATTCTGGCCTGGGCGTAATCCCCGGCAAATGCCGTTTGCGCTTCCATCAGGCGCAAACGCAGCCCGGAAAGGTTGGCGAAGGTGTGTACCGGCAGCACGACGAACAGTCCCACCAGCAGAAACGCCAGTGCGAATACCAGATTGTTTTCGTAGTTGGTGCCGAGCAGCCACAACAGGAAAATCACCAGCAGAAACCCCAGGCCGACGCCGGTGGGCAGTACGAAGAGTTTGCGGTGATCCAGGGTGACACTGGAGGCCGCTGGCAGTCGCCGCCGGAGCCAGCGCTCCTGCAGCGGCGCCCAACGGCGTCGCCAGCGGGCACTGAAACTCATTGAGGGGGATTGCGGTGACATAAGGTCAGGCCGCAATAATATCTACCTGGTGCATCATGCGTTCCACCAGTTGCCCGCCGTCGGTACCGTCGCTTTGCAGCCGGTGGCCGGCCACTGCCGGCAGCACTGCCTGCAGATCTTCCGGCAACAGGTGGCCGCGACCGTGAATCAGCGCCCAGGCGCGCGCGGCGTGCAGCAGTGCCAGCGCCCCGCGGGGCGACAGCCCCACCGCACATTCCGGGCTCTGGCGGGTGTGCTGCACCAGGCGTTCAAGGTAGTCGAGCAGTGAGTCCGAAGCTTTCACCTGGCCCACCAGGGCCTGCAGTTTTTTCAGACCACCACTGTTGATACGCGGGTTAAGCTGCGCAAGCTGTGCGCGGGGATCAACGCCCTGGAACAGGGCCCGTTCCGCTTCCCGGGTGGGATAGCCGAGGCTGATGCGCATGAGGAAGCGGTCGAGCTGGGATTCTGGCAAGACGAAGGTGCCGGACTGTTGCAGCGGGTTCTGGGTGGCGATGACGAAAAACGGTTCGGGCAGTTGGCGGGTTTCGCCGTCGATGCTGACCTGGCGCTCTTCCATGGCTTCGAGCAGGGCGCTCTGGGTTTTTGGGGAGGAGCGGTTGATCTCGTCGGCGAGCAGCAGCTGGCTGAATACCGGCCCCTGGTGGAAGCGGAATTGCCCGCTGTCCCGCTCGAATACACTGACCCCGAGGATGTCGGCGGGCAGCATGTCGCTGGTGAACTGCACGCGGTTGTAGGACAGCCCGAGTACCTGCGCGAGGGCGTGGGCCAGGGTGGTCTTGCCCATGCCCGGCAGGTCTTCAATCAGGAGATGGCCACGGGCCAGCAGACAGGCCAACGCCAGTTTTACCTGGTGCTCTTTGCCCAGAAGCACCTTGCCGATATCGGCGACGATGGCGGAAATAACTTTTTGCACGGCGAATCCATTACTGCTCGGTTTTTCTTCCACTGCTGCTTTAGGCTTTACCTGCCGCACAGAGCAGTAGTACTGCCAGTGGCCGGTTACGGGGCGGCGCTGCTAGCGATGGTGATTCGCACCTGCGCATCGAGCAATACGCTCAAAAATTGGCCACTAGATTTTAATGATAGGCACAGCGGAAGCCGGAACTACGCATCAAGCCATATTCCACGCCATTGTGACCGCATTATGCGAGCACCGACAAGCCTCGCGCCAGATCCGCCTTCAGGTCTTCAACATTTTCAAGGCCGACGGAAACCCGGATCAGGTTTTCGGTGATGCCCGCACGGACCTTTTCCTCGTCACTCAGACGACCGTGGGTGGTGGTGGCCGGGTGCACGATGGTGCTCTTGGCGTCGCCGAGGTTGGCGGTGACGGAAAAAATCTTGCAGGCGTCGATCACTTTCCACGCCGCCGCCCGATCGCCTTTCACTGCAAAGCTGAACACGGCACCGAATCCACTCTGCTGTGCTGCGGCGAGCTGGTGGTTGGGATGGCTGGGCAGGCCGACGTAGTTGACCTTTTCCACCTGCGGTTGCTCGTTCAGCCACCAGGCGACATCCAGTGCGTTGGTACAGTGCGCTTGCATGCGCAGATTCAGGGTTTCCAGCCCCTTGAGGAATACCCAGGCGTTGAACGGGCTCATGCTGGGGCCACAGGTGCGCAGGAAGATCACCAGTTCGGCCATGACTTCCTTCTTGCCTACCACGACTCCACCCACGCAACGGCCCTGGCCGTCGAGGAATTTGGTGGCGGAGTGCACGACGATGTCGGCGCCGTGCTCCAGCGGGCGCTGCAGGGCCGGGGTGCAAAAACAGTTGTCCACTACCAGCTGTGCGCCGGCACTGTGGGCGAGATCGGCCATGGCGCGGATGTCCGCGACTTCGCACAGGGGGTTAGACGGGGTTTCCATAAACAGCAGCTTGGTTTCGCCGTCGAGGGCATCTTTCCAGGCCTGGATATCTGTCAGGTCGACGAAGGAGACCTTGACCCCGAACTTGACCATGTAACGGGTAAACAGTGCGGTGGTGGTACCGAACACGCTGCGGGAGCAGATGACCTTGTCACCGCTTTTCAGCAGCGCCATGCACAGGCTCAGGATGGCGGCCATGCCGCTGGACGTGGCGACGGCAGCCTCCCCTCCTTCCATCGCGGCGATGCGTTCCTCGAACATGCGCACGGTGGGATTGGTATAGCGCGAGTAGACGTTGCCAGGGGATTCCCCGGAAAAGCGCGCGGCGGCTTCTGCCGCTGAGGGAAAGACGTAACTGGAGGTGGTGTAAATGGGCTCGGAGTGCTCGCCCTCCTGCGACCGGCTCTGGCCTGCACGTACCGCCAGAGTTTCCAGTGCGTAGCCGTCGTCTTCAAACATGGAATAACCGTCCCGGGTTAGTGTGTTGGAAACGGTCATCTTAACCGAAGAATCGACACAAAGCAGAAACGAAGAGCAATAAAGGTATGCAGTACGACGTTACAAATTGAAGACAGAGGGGCCGACACCCACTTTCAGAAGCGTCAGCGCCATAAACACTTCGGCCCACCGATTGGTGGGCCGAAATTAGAGATGGAAACGGGAAAAAAGATCAGAGAGAGCTTTCGTTGCCCTTACTCGCTTTTGCATTGTCATTGCGGGCCGCATGCAGGCTGTTGAGGTACTCCTCGGTGACATCACCGGTGATGTACTCCCCATTAAACACTGAACAATCAAATGCCTCGATCTCACTATTGCCTTCACCAGAAGAAATAATGAGCTCATCCAGATCCTGGTAGATCAGCCAGTCCGCACCGATCTCCTCACACACCTCCTCGGTGGTGCGACCGTGTGCAACCAGCTCGGTAGCGGACGGCATATCAATACCGTATACATTCGGGTACTTCACCGCCGGTGCCGCAGAAGCGAAATACACCTTGTTGGCACCCGCCTCGCGGGCCATCTGGATAATCTGCTTACAGGTAGTACCGCGCACAATCGAATCATCCACCAGCAATACATTCTTGCCGCGGAACTCCAGCTCGATCGGGTTCAGCTTCTGGCGCACGGACTTCTTGCGCTGCTTCTGGCCCGGCATGATGAAGGTACGGCCGATATAGCGGTTCTTCACCATACCTTCGCGGAATTTGACCCCCAGACGGTGTGCCACCATCTGGCCCGCGGAGCGGGAGGAATCCGGAATCGGGATGACCACATCGATATCGTGGTCCGGGCGCTCGCGCAGGATCTTTTCCGCCAGGTGCTCGCCCTGACGCAGGCGCGCCTTGTGTACGGAAACACCGTCCATGATGGAGTCCGGGCGGGCAAAGTACACGTGTTCGAAAATGCACGGGGTCAGTTTCGGGTTATCCGCACACTGCTCAGAGTGCACGGTGCCATCCAGTTCGATGTAGATACATTCGCCCGGCGCCACATCGCGCACCAGGGTGTAGCCCAGCACGTCCAGCGCTACAGACTCGGAAGCCACCATGTATTCGGTGCCCTTGTCGGTGTCGCGCTTGCCGTAGACCAGCGGGCGGATACCGTTGGGATCGCGGAAGGCGACGACGCCGTAGCCGACGATCATCGCCACACAGGCGTAGCCGCCGCGCACGCGCTTGTGGACCGCGCGCATGGCAGTGAAGATATCTTCGGCCTTGGGCTGGAGTTTGTGCTGCTTGTGCAGCTCGTGGGCGAATACGTTGAGCAGGACTTCGGAATCCGAGTCGGTGTTGATGTGGCGCAGGTCCTGCTGGAAGATCTCTTCGCTCACCTCTTTCACGTTGGTGAGGTTGCCATTGTGGGCCATGGCGATGCCGTAGGGGGAGTTGACGTAGAACGGCTGGGCCAGCGCCGGGCCGGAGCTGCCGGCCGTGGGATAACGCACGTGGCCGATACCGAAGTTGCCGGTCAGGCGCTGCATATGGCGAGCGCGGAACACGTCGCGCACCAGGCCATTGGCCTTCTGCTGATTCAGGCGGTCACCGTCACAGGTGACGATACCCGCGGCATCCTGGCCCCGGTGCTGCAACAGGGTGAGCGCGTCATACAGCTGCAGATTGACGTCACTCTTACCTACGATTCCAACGATGCCACACATATTTCAGATAACCCCAGTCATATAGAGACAGTTTCGAAACAATAACAGTGAGATCCGGCGCCGCCTCCCGCAGCCCGAGGATCAGTCAAATTGACCTGCGAAGAAATCCTTGATCGCGCCAGCCGCTTCGCGCGCGCGATCCTCAAATTCTAGAAAGTGCGGAATCAGATTCGATTCCTGCCACCAGTTGTCCTCATTCACCGGCGCCAGCGCCGGGGCGAAGATCAGCAGCGCCATCACGATGATGCAGCCGCGGAACAATCCAAATACCATCCCCAGCACCCGGTCCGTACCGGACAGACCGGTGGCCTCAACAAAGGCGGACAGGGTCATATTCAGGCCGGCTCCCGCCAGCAGAGTGAAAATGAACAGGATGGCAAAGGCGGCGATGGCCTGCAGTGAAGGTGTATCGACGAGGTTGGAGAGCAGTGGCGCCAGCTGGTCGCGGAACATCATCGCCACCACGAACGCCGCCACCCAGGTAAGCAGCGACAAGACTTCGCGCACGAAGCCTCGGCTCAAGCCGATCAGCGTGGAAATGGCGACAATTGCCAGGATGGTCCAGTCAGCCCAGTTCATTCAACCCTACCTGCTACGCGGCGGCCGCCGCGAAGAGCGCGCATTCTAACTTACCGACCGGAGCCCGTGAAGCAGTTCACCAAAACCAGTTACTTTAGGCGGAATCTTTCTCCCCAACCCGCTTCCCAATATCGCAGGCCGGGCAGTCACAGGCATTCAATAGCACGATCAGGCTTTGTAGCGCAGCACCAGGGTCTGGGCGTTCAGCAACTTGTCCAGCTTGCCCTTGTCTGACTGGGCGTCCGCCTTGTCCAGTTTGGGGCCCACAAACACCCGAACAAGGCGGCCGTTCTGGGTATCTACCGCACGGGTATAGGCGCGAAAGCCGGCATCCAGCAATTTGGCGCGCATCCGCTCGGCACTGGCGGCCTCGCGGTACGCGCCCACCTGCACCACCCAGCCCTCAGGCAGGTTGTATTCGTCCAGCGCCGATTTGGCCGGCTCGGCCTTGTCGGTTGCCGCAGGCTTGGCCGTTTTGATCTCTTCCTTGGCCGCGACCTGTGGCGACGGTTTGGGCGCCGCCCGCGCTTCAGGTTCCGGGTCTTGCGCTTCCGCCACCGGCTCCGCGGGCTTGTTCAGGGGGGCATCGGGATCCGGCGCAGTGCCAGACTGTTCGACAAACTCGGGCTGGAAAACCTCGTTGACCGGCGGCGCTGGCTCGATATCCGCGACCGGCGTCGGCTCGGCGATGACGATAGGCTCGATATCCGGGGCCGGCGGGATCTGGCTGGTCACGTCGATATAGCGCACCCCTTCGCGGTCAAACAGGGACGGCAGGAAGATGACCGCCAGCGCCGCCAGCACCAGTGCGCCGACAATACGCTGTTTTACGCCGTCATTGAGGCGGCGCGGAGATTTCGCTCCGGAGGAGTAAGCGGCAGATTCAGGATCCCGGCTGGCCATCACTGTTGTCTCGTATAAAGCCCAGTACTGCTGCAACGGTAAAGAAAGAACCGAAGACAAGCAACCTGTCGCCCGCTTCCAGCTCCCGCGATACCTGCTCCAGGCGCTCTGTGACCGGGATACAGTCCGCGCCGACCTGCTCCGGCGCCACCCCAGCCGCAGCCAGCCCACCGGTCAGCTGCGGGCAGTCTGCCGCGCGCTCGTTACCCGGCAACAGCGCCGGATACCAGTGATCCACCAGTTCAGACAGCGGGGCAACGAGCCCGGCGATATCCTTGTCGCCCATGGCGGCCATCAGAGCCAGGGTGCGCCCCGCTACCGGATGGGCGCGCAGCCACTGTGCCAGGTACTCCGCCGCGGCGGGATTGTGCCCCACATCCAGCAGCAGGTCCCGCTCGCGCCAGCGCAGCTGCTGGCAGCGGCCGGGCATGTGCAGGCTCTCCAGAATTTCACAAATCTCCTCCGCTCCCGGCAACTCGCCCGCCAGCGCCAATGCAGTGATCGCCGCAGCAACACTGGGTGGCGGCAGGTGCACGGTGGGCAGACCGAATGCCAGCCGGGGTTCAGCAGTGAGCTCATAGTGCTGGTTTTGCAGTGTAAACTCGTGCCCGAAGTAGTAGCTGTCGCAGTCGAGCTCACGGGAAATATCCACCACCGATGCCGGCGGGTGTGGATCTGCACACACGAAGGTCTTGCCCGCCCGCAGAATGCCGGCTTTTTCCCGCCCGATCACTTCCCGGTCACTACCCAGCCAGGCCTCGTGATCCACTGCGACACTGGTAATGATGGCGATATCCGCATCCACCAGATTGACCGCATCGAGCCGGCCACCCAGCCCCACTTCCAGCAGCGCGAACTCGACTTCTGCCTGTTTGAACAGCCAGAACGCCGCCAGCGTGGTGAATTCGAAATAGGTCAGGCTGATCTCACCTCGCGCCGCCTCAACCGCCGCAAACGCCTCGATCAACTGCTGATCGCTCACCTCCTCGCCGTCGATCCGCACCCGTTCATTGAAGTCGAGCAGGTGTGGCGAACTGTAGGCACCGGTACTGTGGCCGCCGGCCCGCAGCAGCGCCTCCATGGTGCGCACACAACTGCCCTTGCCGTTGGTGCCGGCAACGGTAATCACCCGCCGCGCGGGGTCGGTAACATCCAGCTGGCGGGCCACTGCGGAAACCCGCTCGAGGCCCAGCTCAATTTCCGTGGGGTGCAGCTGCTCCAGTCGGGCCAGCCAGGATTGAAGGTCACGCATGGGGAGATTCAAACTTTTGGAAATATGGAGGGAATTCTAGTCGCGAAGCATCAGAGGAAACAGCAGAAAAGCAGCACTTAAACCGCGCCAGCGCTTACTTACCGGTTCGTGCGTGACGCGAAGGTGCCGATGCCGGGGGTGGTCTTGCGAGACCTTCGAAAACAGGGATGTTTTCGAAGAGCCCCCAGGGATGGGTTGAGGGGGGACGCCTAGTCCGTGTCTCGCAAGACCACACCCGGCAGCGGTACCGCCACAACGGTCGCCACCGGGTCCACGTGAACAGAGCGACTACAGATCAACTATTGGTGAGCTTACCCAGCAGGCGACCAACCGTATTCCGCATGTCGTGGCGCGGGATGATCATGTCGATGGCGCCATGCTCCAGCAGGAATTCCGCGCGCTGGAAGCCCTTCGGCAGCTTCTGGCGGATGGTCTGCTCGATGATATTGGGGCCGGCAAAACCGGCGCGGGCGCCCGGCTCCGCGGCATTGATATCCCCCAGCAGCGCCAGCGATGCGGAAACACCACCGTACACCGGGTCGGTCATAATGGAGATATACGGCACACCGGCCATACGCAGTTTCTCCAGTACCGCAGAGGTCTTCGCCATCTGCATCAGGGAGATCAACGCTTCCTGCATACGTGCACCACCGGTCGCCGAGAAGCAGACCAGCGGAATATTCTCATCCAGCGCGCGCTGGGCTGCACGGGTAAACTTCTCACCCACCACATACCCCATGGAACCACCGTGGAAAGCGAACTCGAAAGCCACCGCCACCAGCGGCTTGCCTTCCAGCAGGCCCTGCATGGCAACCAGCGCGTCTTTCTCGCCGGTGGCCTTCTGCGCCTGGGTCAGGCGGTCCTTGTACTTTTTAACATCCTTGAACTTGAGGCGATCCACCGGCTCCACGTCGGTAGCCAGCTCTTCGCGGTGCTCGACGTCCAGGAACATATCCAGACGCTTGCGCGCGCCGATGCGGAAATGGTGTTCGCACTTGGGGCATACCTCCAGGTTGCGCTCCAGCTCAGGCAGGTACAGCTGGGCGTCGCACTTGACGCACTTTTTCCATACACCTTCCGGAACCTTGCTCGCGCCGGCACGGCGCTCGGTGCGAATTACCGCGGGAACAATTCTTTCTAACCAGCTCATTCTGTTTCCAATATCCGATGCGTGACCGTCTTACGTGTTGCGGGCATTTACTTGCAAATTTTTACCTGCGAGAAAAAACCGCCCTGCAGCCAAGCAAATATTAAGTGACCAGTAATTCTGAAACCGCGAATTAAACCACTTTCAAAAACATTGCTCTTGGCCAGTCAAGCCGCCAAATAGGGCGTTCTGGCCAAAAACATCAGGCTAGGCACGGTTGTACTCAGCTATCCAGAGCGGTGCGCATCTCACTGACAATGGCACCTATCCGGTCCTTGGCCGCGGCGCCATCCGTCGCCTCGGCCACCGCACTCACCAGCACACTGCCCACCACAGCACCGTCGCCATCGGCACTGACCGATTTGGCGGAGGCGCCGTCCTTGATGCCGAATCCCACACACAGCGGCAGGTCGGTATGGCGGCGGATGCGGGCGAGGTTTTCGCGCACGGAATCCAGGTCCAGGTGGCCTGCCCCGGTGACACCTTTCAGAGATACATAGTAGACAAAGCCGCTGGCCAGCCGGGTAATTTCAGCGATGCGCTCGTCGCTGGTGGTGGGCGTCAGCAGGAAAATATTGCGCAGGTTGCGCGCCTCCAGCATCTCGTTCAGGGGGCCCGCCTCTTCCGCCGGCAGGTCCACGGTCAGGGCGCCGTCGGCCCCGGCCTCCTGCAGGCCATCTGCAAAAGCCTCTGCCCCCATTCGCTCGATGGGATTGTCATAGCCCATCAGGATTACCGGGGTATCGGCATCTTTACTGCGAAACTCTTTAACCAGGGCGAGACATTTGCGCAGAGAGGCCTTGTTGGCCAGCGCGCGCTCGTGCCCCTTCTGGATCACCGGCCCCTCCGCCATCGGGTCGGAAAACGGCACCCCCAGCTCGATCAGGTCGGAGCCGCTGGCCACCAGCTGGTGCATCAGGTCCACGGTGTTTTCAAGACCGCCGTCGCCGGCCACGATATAGGTCACCAGCGCCTTGCGCCCTTCGCTGCGGAGCCGGGCAAAGCGACGGTCAATTCTGTTCTGTTGTTGTGTCACGATGCCGCTCCTTACACTTCGATGCCGTCAATGGCCGCTACCGTAAAAATGTCCTTGTCGCCGCGACCGGACAGGTTCACCACAATGTTCTGCTCCGGCGACATGCTCGCCGCCAGCTTGAGGCCATAGGCCACGGCGTGGCTGGACTCCAGCGCGGGAATGATGCCCTCGCTGCGAGTCAGGGTGCGGAAGGCTGCCAGCGCTTCGTCGTCGTTGGCGGTGACATAGTCCACCCGGCCGATGTCTTTCAGCCAGGCGTGTTCGGGCCCTACCCCCGGATAATCCAGACCCGCAGACACCGAGTGGGTCTCGATAATCTGGCCGTCTTCATCTTCCATCAGGTAGGTGCGGTTGCCGTGCAGTACGCCCGGCACGCCGTCGTTCAGCGGAGCCGCGTGGCGGCCGGTTTCCAGGCCGTCGCCGCCAGCTTCCACGCCATACATTTTCACCGACTCGTCGCCGAGGAACGGATGGAACAGGCCGATGGCATTGGAGCCGCCGCCGACACAGGCAACCAGCGCGTCCGGCAATTGGCCGAACTCCTCCAGGCTCTGGCGGCGGGCCTCGCGGCCGATCACCGAGTTGAAGTCCCGCACCAGCTGCGGATACGGATGCGGGCCGGCGACGGTACCGATAATGTAGAAGGTGTCATCCACATTGGTTACCCAGTCGCGCATGGCTTCGTTCATCGCATCTTTCAGCGTCTTGGAGCCGGACTCTACCGGAATTACCTCCGCGCCCAGCAGCTTCATGCGGTACACATTTGGCGACTGCCGTTTTACGTCTTCGGCCCCCATGTAAACGGCGCACTTCAGGCCCAGGCGGGCAGCGACGGTGGCGGTAGCCACGCCGTGCTGGCCGGCACCGGTCTCTGCAATTACCCGGCTCTTGCCGCTGTGCTTGGCCAGCAGGGCCTGGCCCACGGTGTTGTTCACCTTGTGCGCGCCGGTGTGATTGAGGTCTTCACGCTTGAGCCAGATGCGGGCACCGCCGGCCTCCGCTGTCAATCGCTCCGCCAGATACAAAGGTGACGGGCGGCCGACATAGTGGGCCAAGTCGTAATCAAATGCGGCGAGGAATTCCGGGTCGTCTTTCAGGCGCGCATACATTGCCTGCAGTTCGTCGAGGGCACTGATCAGAGTCTCGGAAACAAAGCGGCCACCGAACTGCCCGAAGTGCCCGCGGGCATCCGGGTAGGCACCGTAATCGATCGGCGAAGAAGGTTTACTCACTGCTCAAACTCCTTGTGTAAATTCTGTTCCGCGGCTACCGAGCGCGCCGCACGGATGAATGCGCGCACCTTTTGCGGGTCTTTTTTCCCCGGCGCGGATTCGACACCACCACTGACATCCACCGCATCCGGCCGCGCGCTGCGCACAGCCTGTGCAACATTGTCCGGGGTAAGCCCTCCGGCGAGTACAATCTGGCGATCAACGCCCTGCGGCACCCGCTGCCAGTCGAAGGTATCGCCGGTGCCCCCGGGCACCCCGGGGCGGTAGGCGTCCAGCAAAACGCCACGGGCATCGGCGTAGGCTGCCATTGCCTCCAGCGGATCCAGCTCCGGCTTCATGCGCAGGGCCTTGATATAGGGGCGGTGGAACTGGCGGCAATAGGGGGCGGTTTCGCTGCCGTGAAACTGCAGCAGGTTCAGCGGCACCTGCCCCAGCACCTGCTCCACCTGTTGTGGGTGCGCATCCACAAACAGGCCGGTCAGCACCACAAACGGGGACACCGCGCGGGCAATTTCCACTGCCTGCTCGGGGGAAACATTGCGCGGGCTGGGAGGGTAAAACACCAGACCGAGCGCATCTGCACCGGCCTCTACCGCCAGCAGGGCGTCTTCGACTCGGGTAATTCCGCAGATTTTTACGCGCATAATCCTTCAACCGCTGGTTTGCCGGCCACTGCAACTACCGGGCAGGCCTCCACAACCGGGGCGCCGGCAATCCGGGATCCCGACAGCAGAGATGATCAGAGAGCCCGCGATACTAGCAGATAGACGAAGCTGACGAAACGCAGCAGTCGGCGGCCTCGCCGCTGTCGCGACTCAACCCCGCCCCACGCCCCCCAGGGGCAGCGGCACCAGCAACGGGCCCGGCTCCGTTTGCGGCAACACAATGCTTTCCGGGTACTGAACGTCGACCAGATAGAGACCATGCGGCGGCGCGGTAACACTGGCCGCGCTGCGATCCCGCGCCGCCAGTACGTCACCCACCCATTCCGGCGGGTGATCACCGCGGGCGACCGCCATCAATACTCCGGCGATATTACGCACCATGTGGTGCAGGAAAGCGGTGGCGCTCACTTCCAGCACGATCAACTGCCCTACCCGGCCAATATCCAGCTGGATCAGGCGCCGCACCGGCGACTTCGCCTGGCACTGGGCCGCGCGAAAACTGCTGAAGTCATGTTCGCCGATCAGGTGTGCCGCGCCGGCACGCATGGCATCGAGATCGAGATGGCGCTCGGTCCAGGTCACCTCGCTGGCGGCCTGGGCGGAACGGGTGGGCGCACTGTGAATCAGGTAGCGGTAGGTGCGACGCTGCGCGGAAAAGCGTGCGTGAAACTGGGGCGGCACTTCCTGTGCCCAGTGCACGCGCACGTCGAAGGGCATCTGTGTATTGACCCCCTGGACCCACGCCTTGGTGGGGCGCGCCGCGCGGGTATCAAAATGAATCACCTGACCGGTGGCGTGCACCCCGGCGTCGGTGCGCCCCGCACACACCAGCGTCACCGGTTCCGCCGCCACTCTGGACAGAGCCTGTTCCAGGGTTTCCTGTACGGTGAGGCGATCGTGCTTCTGCTTCTGGAACCCCCGCATACGGGTACCGCAATATTCCACACCGAGCGCCACCCGCCGCAGCCCTTCGGGCAGGGTCTCTCCCGGCGGTACTTCTCCGTTGGGTTTGTATTCGTACTTTTTCATGGATGTCGCAGATTCATCTGGCATACAACTAAAAAGCTCCCCAACAAGCTTAGAGAGCCAGCGCCAGAAAAGAAAAGACCCCGCAGTTATGCGGGGTCAAAAGTGTTGTTGTAGACAGCTGGGAAATATCAGGCCATGCGCTCGAGCATATCCCTGGCCCGCTGTTGCTGTTCACCGGCGGCCTCATCGACCACTTCACCAAGGATTTCACGGGCGCCGTCTTTGTCACCCATATCCAGATAGGCCTGGGCCAGTTCCAGCTTGGTACTGACTTCGTCACTACCTTCCAGCAGGTTCAGTTCGGAATCGAGATCGCTTTCCAGGTTGAATCCCAGGTCCTCAAACTCCGCCCCTTCTTCAGCGCCCTGCGCTGCCGCGGGTTCGGAAACCGGCTGCGCAGCCGCGGGTTCTTCTTCCACCGCCAGGTCGAAATCCAGGTCCGCTTCGGCCTCGCTGGCCTGCGCCATATCCGCAGAGCCACCCGCAGCCAGGTCATCGCCCAGCTCCAGATCTCCCAGGTCGATGGAATCCAGGTCCA
>NZ_CAJXKH010000020.1 GCF_913055755.1 uncultured Microbulbifer sp. | reverse complement strand
GCGTCTGATCGCCGAGTGCGATGGCGAGCAGGTGGCCTTCAACGGCAAGTTTGTGCTCGACGCCAGCGGTTTTGGCCGGGTGTTGCCGCGCCTGCTGGAGCTGGACCGGCCATCGGATTTCCCCGTGCGCCAGTCGGTGTTCACCCATGTGCAGGACAACATCGATGAGGTCGGCTTCGACCGCGACAAGATCCTGATCACCGTGCACCCGGAGCAGCGGGATATCTGGTACTGGCTGATTCCCTTCGCCGGTGGCCGCGCATCCCTGGGTGTGGTGGGTAAACAGGAACAGATCGAAGCGCTGGGAGAAACTCCGGAGGAAATCCTGCGCGCGGCGGTGAATGGCTCCCCGAACCTGGCCAAGACCCTGCAGAACGCCGAGTTCGATACCCCTGTGCAGCGCATCACCGGTTACGCCAGTGATGTGAAATCCCTTACCGGACCCGGCTTTGCACTGCTGGGCAACGCGGGGGAGTTCCTCGACCCGGTATTTTCCTCCGGCGTCACCATCGCCATGAAGTCCGCCCAGCTTGCCAGCGATTGCCTGGACCGGGAGTTGCGCGGGGAGACCGTGGACTGGCAGGCCGAGTTTGCCGCGCCGCTGAAGGCCGGCGTCGACGTGTTCAAGGTCTACGTGACCGCCTGGTATGAAGGGACTTTTCAGGATGTGATTTTCCATCCCAACCCGCAGCCGGAGATCAAGCGCATGATCTGCTCGATCCTCGCCGGTTACGCCTGGGACACCAACAACCCCTATGTGGCCAGTGCGCAGCGCCGCCTGCGCACCCTCGCAGAAATCTGCGCGCGCGACTGAACAGGACTGAGAGCGAAAAAGTACGAACAGCGTTATGCCCGATTACTACCTCAACCATATGAGCCTGACCTGTGCCCTCGGTACAGGAACCGATGCGGATGCCGAAGCACTGGCCCAGCGCCTGTTCCGCGGCGACACCTCGGGGATGCGCCAGGGCAGCCCGTGGCTCGGCCCGGATCACAGCCGTTTTGGCGCCGTGGGCATGGAGCTGCCGCAGGTCCCGGAACATCTGCTGGAATACGACTGCCGCAACAATCGCCTGGCACAGCAGGTGGTTTCCGGCCTGCGGGAACCGCTACAAAGCCTGATCGAGCGCGTCGGCGCTGCGCGTATTGGTGTGGTGATGGGAACCTCCACCTCCGGTATTGCCAGTGGTGAACAGCGCCTGGCCAGTCCGGGGCAGAAAAATTATCGCTATCGCTATCAACAACAGATGGCGGCGCTGGCAGAATACGTCGCCCGCTATTTACAGCTGGATGGACCGCGCCTGACGGTGTCCACTGCCTGCTCCTCCAGTGCCAACGCCTTCGCCAGTGCGCGCAGGCTGTTGGCCATGGACGTGTGCGACGCAGTCGTGGTCGGCGGTGTAGACACCCTGTGCGGCATGACCGTCACCGGCTTTAATGGCCTGGGTGCCCTGAGCGCTGGCCATACAAGCCCGTTCAGCGCCGACCGCGACGGCATCAATTTGGGTGAGGCGGGCGCGGTGTTTATCATGAGCCGCGAGCCGGGCCCGGTGCGCCTGTGCGGTGTGGCCGCGAGCTCCGATGCCCACCATATGTCGGCGCCGGACCCGGAGGGTCGCGGTGCGGAAGCGGCCATGGCCGGAGCGCTGAAAGACGCCGGCCTGCAGCCCGCGGATATCAGCTATCTCAATCTGCATGGCACCGGCACTCCGCAGAACGACATCATGGAAGCGCTGGCGGTGAGCCGGCTATTGGGGGAGGCGACACCCTGTTCGTCTACCAAACCCATGACCGGGCACACCCTGGGTGCGGCGGGCGCACTGGAGGCGGCATTCTGCTGGCTGGCACTCAGCCGTGGCCAACTGCCCCCCCACTGCAATGGCAGCGACCGCGACCCCGCACTGCCGCCAATCAATCTGGTGCGCACGGGTGATACCGCGAGCGCGCCGCGCTTTGTAATGAGTAACTCCTTCGCCTTTGGCGGGAGTAACTGTTCACTGATACTGGGAAGCTAATGGAACAGAATCCATCATCCCCGTCCCAGCCCTACAGTGCTGAGGAACTGGTACCCCACAGTGGCGACATGTCGCTGGTGGACGAGGTGCTGGAGGTGGCCGAGGAGAGTCTGCGCGCGCGACTGACCGTGCGTGATGACGACATCTTCAGCCGCAACCGGCGCGTGCCCGCCTATGTGGGTATCGAATATATGGCTCAAGCAGTAGCCGCTTTCTCCGGCTACCACGCGCGCGAGGCCGGGCAACCGGTGCAGTTGGGATTCCTGCTCGGCACCCGCCGCTTCGCCAGCAATGTGGCCTGGTTTGAGTGCGGCTGCCAACTGCAGATCGCGGTGGAGCGCCTGCTGCAGGCGGACAACGGCATGGCGACGTTCGAGTGCCGCCTCACCGGCGAGGGCATCGAACAGACCGCGCGGCTGAATGTGTATCAGCCGGACAACATCGAAGAATACCTGAAGGAAAAACGCTGAATGTCTGATTGGGTACTGGTAACCGGCTCCAGCCGCGGCATCGGGCGCGCCATCGCGCTGCGCCTGGCCAACGACGGATTCAATATCGTGTTGCACTGCCGCAGCCGCCGCGAAGAGGCGGAGCAGGTGGGCAGTGAGGTTGCGGCACTGGGCCGCGAAAGCCGCATTCTGCAGTTCGATATTCTCGATCGCGATGCCGCCCGCGCCGCGCTGGAAGGGGATGTGGAAGCCCACGGCGCCTATTACGGTGTGGTGTGCAATGCCGGCCTCACCGCCGACAACGCCTTCCCGGCGATGCCCGCGGCAGACTGGGACCGGGTGGTGCACACCAATCTGGATGGCTTCTACAACGTGCTGCACCCGCTCACCATGCCCATGGTACGGCGCAAGAGCGGCGGCCGCATTGTGGTGATGACCTCGGTGTCCGGTATCGCCGGCAACCGCGGCCAGGTGAATTACTCCGCCTCCAAGGCCGGCCTGATCGGCGCCAGCAAGGCGCTGGCGCTGGAGCTGGCCAAGCGCAAGATCACCGTCAACTGCGTGGCCCCGGGACTGATCGACACCGACATGGTGAGCGACGAGCTGCCGGTGGAGGAAATCAAGAAAATGATCCCCGCCCGCCGTCTCGGCAAACCCGAGGAAGTGGCCGCAACCGTGGCCTTCCTGATGGGCGAACACGCGGGCTATATCACCCGCCAGGTGATTTCCGTTAACGGTGGGCTGTGCTGATGAAACGTGTAGTGGTAACCGGTATGGCCGGACTGTCGCCGATCGGTCAGGGTTGGGAGGAAGTCGAAGCCTCCCTGCGCGGACGCGAGTCCGGCGTGGTGTACATGGACGACTGGGACAAATACGAGGGCCTGAACACCCGCCTGGGCGCCCCGGTGAAAGACTTTACAAAACCCGCGCACTACCACCGCAAGCGCGTGCGTAGCATGGGCCGCGTTTCCCTGCTGGCGGTGCGCGCCACCGAACTGGCGCTGCAAGACGCCGGCCTGCTGGAAGACCCGATTATCACCAGTGGCATGGCGGGCATCGCCTACGGTTCCTCCGCGGGTACTCCAGCGGCCATGGGGGACTTCGGCAATATGCTGCTGAACCACCGCACCGACGGCCTCAATGCCACCAGCTATATCAAGATGATGGCGCACACCGCGCCGGTGAACATCGGCGTGTTCTTCGGCATGTGCGGGCGTATCTATACCACCAGTTCCGCCTGTACCTCCGGCAGCCAGGGTATCGGCTACGCCTTCGAGGCGATCCGCAACGGCAGCCAGACGGTGATGGTAGCGGGCGGCGCGGAAGAACTGTGTGCGACGGAAGCGGCGGTGTTCGATACCCTGTTTGCCACCTCCACCAGCAACGACGCCCCGGGTACCACCCCGCGTCCGTTCGACCGCGAGCGCGACGGCCTGGTGATCGGCGAGGGCGCCGGCACCCTGATCCTGGAGGAGTACCAGCACGCCACGGCGCGCGGCGCGCACATCTATGCGGAAATCGTCGGCTTTGGCACCAACTCCGATGGCCAGCACGTCACCCAGCCGCAGGCAGAGACCATGCAGATTGCGCTCAAGCAGGCCATGGGCCAGGCCGGCATCGACGGTAGTGCCGTCGGCTATGTCAGCGCCCACGGCACCGCTACCGACCGCGGCGACGTGGCCGAGAGCCGGGCAACCCGCGCGGCCTTCGGCCGCGCGGTGCCGATCAGTTCCATGAAAAGCTATACCGGTCACACCCTGGGCGCCTGCGGCGCGCTGGAAGCCTGGGCCAGCATTCAGATGATGCACCGGGGCTGGTTCCACCCCACCATCAACCTGCAGCAGGTGGATCCCGAGTGCGCGGATCTGGACTACATTGTGGGGGATGGCCGGGCCATCGATACCGAGTACGTCATGAGCAATAACTTTGCGTTTGGCGGTATCAATACCTCGCTGATTTTCAAGCGGCCCAGTTAAATATCGGAATCACACTGATAACAACATAAACAGGTGAATACATTGGCTTTTCGTTTGCTCGCATTTCTGATTTCAGTCTTTTTTGTTCAGCAGGCGGCGGCCAATGAATTACTGTTCAGCGCCGGCGGCGGCCCGCAGCCGGATTCGCCGCAGAGCAACCGCACCTACGGTATCGATTACTCTTTCAAAAAATTCGAGAAGAGTTACCGCCAGCATATCCACCTGGGGGTTAGCTACACCAAGGTGACAACCGATGCGGATAGCCACCGCTCCTTCCAGGCCGTCTCTATTTATCCGCAGCTAAACCTGTACCCGCGCAAACAGAGCTGGGGTCAGCCGTACTTTTTTGTGCGCGCCCTGGGACCGAGCTACATCAGCAGCAACCAGCTGGGCGACCGCCACCAGGACAACCACTTCGCCTTCCAGGCCCAGGTCGGCTACGCCGCGCGTATCAACTGGCAGGACCGGGAAGACCTGGTGGTGATGGTTTCCTGGAAGCACTTCTCCAACGCCAATCTGTTCAGCGACAACGACGGTATCGATATGCCGTTCGTGGTTAATGTGGGGCTGAATTTTTAATAAAGAATAAGTGAACTCCCCGATCATCGGTGCCAGCCTGGGGCGGACCGGCACCTACTCGCTGAAGTTGGCATTGGAAAGGCTAGGATTTGCCCCGTGTCTGCATATGAGCGACTTCTCCTCGAACCCGGCGCTTTGCCGCAAATGGATACGGGCGCTGGATTCAGGCTTTCCGGATTGGCCTGCGCTGCTGAATGGTTATCGCGCGGTGGTCGATTGGCCCGCATGTAATCATGTAGCGGAATTTCTGCAGTGTTTTCCCAATGCGACGGTTATCTATACCGAGCGCACCTTTGAGGATTGGTACAGTAGCATCCGTCAGACCATTGTTCCTGCTTTGCAATGGTCAACACAGATCGCGTCTGGCAAACGTTCACCATTTATCGAGCTGGCCAACCATGAAGTGCTGGGTACAAGTTTTCAGGGAAAACTGGATCGTGACAGTCTGAAGCTTGTTTACGAGCAGCACCGGCAGCAAATCGCTGAGCTGGTGCCCTCCGAGCAGATTCTGTTTATTGACCTGCAGCAGGGCTGGGTTCCCCTGTGCCAGTTTCTGGGTTTTCCTGTACCAGAAGACACTTTTCCGCATGCCAATATGGCAGGGGATTTTGTTCGTACCCTGCGCCGGAACCGCCGCGCTTAGTGTGCCGATCAGGAATAATTGACCGAATAAGAGACTTTCAGGAGATTTTAATATCGCTATTTCTGTGTTGAAATGTGTGTCACAACATCAACAAAAGAAAATGGGGTATTAAATGTACAAAAAATTTTCACTTCTCCTGGGGGCACTGCTTTTGGTGGCCGGCTGTTCCATTCAGCAGACGGTAGAGCCGTCCAGTGTATCTACCGGTGGCGAGCTGTGTATTGTAGAAAACTCTGCGGTGCGCGAAGGGTTTCTGGCGGAGTTGCAATCTTCTTTAGCAGCCAACGGTGTGCACTATAAAGTCCTGCCTGCCAATTCATCACTGGTGGAGTGCGAGTGGACGGCTACCTATACAGCACGTTGGACCTGGGATCTCGCTCTTTACATGTCATTTGCTGAAATCAAGGTCTACCGCAATGGCGCGCCGGATGGTAGCGCTGTTTATGACTCCACTCGCGGTGGCGCAAACATGAGCAAGTTTATTGATGCGGAAACCAAAATTCGTGAGCTGGTAGATCAGTTGTTGCAGAAAACTGCGCTGCTGAAAGCGATCGAAAATGAAAACGCTGCGTAAAAGCTGCAAATTGCAGTAACAATAAAAAAGGCCCTTAAAGGGCCTTTTTTATTCAGATTGCCAGATTCTTGGCAATCGCGTGATCAAGGTTATTGATCCAGTTGTTGTAATTGCGATGGATGGTGTTGCGCCTGGCGTTGTAGTCCAGCAGGTAGCTGTCTTTGTAAACGATGCTGTAGCGGTTGGTATCGAAATTGATTTCTGTTGTGGCGCGGTGCTTTCGCAGAGCCAGGGATGCATCAATTTTTCCCGGTGCCACTTTCTTGCAGGTCCAGCCCTTGTCCATGCAGCCGGCAATAATGCCCTTTGCTACCGATTCCATGGTCTGGGGCTTGCCGTCGAGACGATCCGGCACCGGGCGGTCGAAAACATTCATTACCGGGTGGCTGGTGCAGGCGGTAAGCCACACGGTGCAGATAAGCAGTGAAAATTTGAATAGGCGCAACATCCTGATTTCTCCATGTTCTTGATACATACGCCGCTGCAATTCTGACAAAAGTTGCAGGGCAAAGACAGTTTTATACAAGAACCTTTTACCTTTCCGCGATTATGACGACTCCGCCAGCCCGACCACGATGGCGGTGCGCAGGCGATCCCGCCCGAACATCGACATCGCTGCAAAATCCTCGCGCGCAATCGGCAGGTACTGGCTGTCCAGTGGGTTGTCCTCATCGTCCACGTCCGGGTCGTGGACATAGAAGCACTGCTCATCCATTCCGCTCAGCGTCACCCAGTGGGGTATCTTCTTGCCATCCAGGCGGTAGGTGCTGATCAGCAGCAGCACAAGTGCGCCCTGCTCGAGCCACTGCTGGCACTGGGTCTGGGTAAATTCCCGTTCGATCACCGGCAACCCGGTTGCGGCGGCCGCGTTGCGGAAGTCCGCATCCACCAGCTCGATCACCGTCTTCTTTTCTGCACTGCGCACGCTGTCCACAAACAGCGGACCGGCCTGGTTCAGATACACCTCACACTGGAAGCCGCGTTTTTGCATCGCCAGTGCCAGGCCGATGGGATGGCAGCCACCGTGGCCGGAGGTCATAAAGATGGTGGTGGCTTCCCGCCACAGCGCCAGCTCCTCGCTCGGGCCCGGCTGGTACTCCGGGTCCAGTCCCGTCATGGCCATCATCGCCGCGGCGGGGCCGCAGGTGAAATCTGTGGTCTGGCCGTACCAGGGCACCTCCGCGGTACACAGGTTTTGCGGGCGGTAGCGGATGCGCTTCTGCATGCGCAGCGCCGCGCCTGCATCCTCGTAGTAATTGGCGTAGCTGCCGAAGGTGCGGTAACCGAGCTTCTGGTACAGGGCGATGGCGGCGCTGTTCTGCTCCGCCACTTCCAGGCGCATATACAGGCGGCCACTGCGGCTGCTGGCGTCCTCCGCGGCGGTGAGCAGTGCCTGACCGATACCCTGGCCGCGACCGGCGGGACTCACGGCGAGGGAATACAGTCGCGCCAGCCGGGTACCGCGGCGCAGCAGGACCAGCGCGTAGCCCAGCAGAAGACCATCGCGTTCCGCCACCAGGAATACCCGGTTGTCGGCGCGCACCCAGTGGCGCAGACGGCGCGGGCTCAGGCGGTCGCCGCGGAAGCTGGCCTGTTCCAGTGCTGACAGGGCACTGATGTCGGTCTCGCCGGCGGCGCGCAGGCGCAGGCCGGAGGTGTCCGCAGGGGCGGAATCGTCGGAAAGATCTCGGGACATGGCGGGGTGGATCACCGGGGCAGGGCACCGCAAAGGTACGGCGTGGCAACGTTAGCAAATCGTTCAAAAAAAACCAGATAGCGACACAAAAAATTATTAGGCGGGAGGGCGAAACTCTTCTATCTTTCGCACATTCACCGGGGCCTTCTCCAGGCCCTGTTTTACCGACCTCTTTCCCTCCGAGGCATATCCCGAATCCATGTCGCAGGTCCTGATTGTGATCGACGAGCCCGATGACTGGGCTCCCTACTACCCCAGCGAGCGGGTAATTACCTTTGCCGACTACCTCGCGTTGCCTGCCCGCCAGCAGCGGGTGCGGGTGATCAACCTGTGCGCCAGCTACGATTACCGCGGTGAGGGCTATTACTGCTCGCTATTGGCGGAGGCCCGCAGCCACAACGTGCTGCCGAGCGTGCGTACCCTCAACGACCTGGCGCTGCCGCAGCTGTACAAGTTGCAGATGGCGCAGGCGATGCCGGCGCTGGCGAAACTGCCATCCGCGGAAGCGGGTGCGGAGCGGGTGGTAAAAACCTATTTCGGACGCTGCAGCGATCCGGCACTGCAACCGCTGGCGCGGGCGCTGTTCGACCGCTTTGCCTGCCCGGTACTGGAGATCCACCTGCGCGCCGACCCCCGCTGGGAAATCGTGGAGTTGAAGATCTGCTCCCACCGCGACCTGAGCGAGGCGGAGGAAACCGAGTTCGCCGAGGCGCTGGACAATTTCAGCAACAAGGTCTGGCGCCAGCACAAGAAGGCCAGCAACAGCCGCTACGACCTTGCGATTCTGGTTAACCCGGAGGAGCAGCTGCCGCCGTCGGATGGCGCTGCGATCAAGAAGTTTGTGTCCGCCGGGCGCGAACTGGGGCTGTCGGTGGAACTGATCGGGCCCGGGGACTACATGCGCCTGTCGGAATTCGACGGCCTGTTTATCCGCGAGACCACCGCCATCGACCACCACACCTACCGCTTTGCGAAAAAGGCGGAAGCGGAGGGACTGGTGGTGCTGGATGACCCCACCAGTATCGTGCGCTGCACCAACAAGATCTACCTGGCGGACCTGTTCAATACTCACAAGGTGCCGGCGCCGCGCACCCGCATCCTGCGCCGCGGCGACGAAGAGAGCCTGCAGGTGGCACTGGAAGAGCTGGGCCTGCCGATGGTGGTGAAGATCCCCGACGGCTCTTTCTCCCGCGGGGTGGTGAAGGTAAAGACCGAAGAGGAGTTCCACCAGCAACTGGCAGAGCTGTTTGCGGAATCCAGCCTGCTGCTGGCCCAGGAGTTCCTGTACACGGAGTTCGACTGGCGCATTGGCGTGCTGGACAACAAGCCCCTGTACGCCTGCCGCTACTACATGGCCAAGAACCACTGGCAGATCTACAACCACGGCAGCAAGAAGAATGTCAGCGGCGGTTTCACCACCCTGCCCACGTTCGAGGTGCCCAAGGCCGTGTTGCAGGCCGCGCTCAAGGCCACCAAGCCCATCGGCCGCGGTTTCTACGGTGTGGATGTGAAGGAGTCCGCGGGCAAGGGCTACGTGATCGAGGTGAACGACAACCCCTCCATCGACAGCGGCGTGGAGGACAAATACCTGGGCCGGGAGCTCTACCGCCTGATCCTGCAGGAATTCATCCGCCGCCTGGATGCGCGCCGCGCGGGGCAGGCGGCAGAATAATAGGTAGGCTGGGCGAAATAGAGGGAACTCAGGGCGCCTGTCGGCACAGTTCCAGCCAGCGCTGGATACCGGCACTGCGGTATTTCTGCCGGTGCAGGGCGAAGTAGAATTCGCGGCTGAAGTCCCGCTGTGGCACCGGCAGTTCTATTAACGTGCCCCGTTTGAAGGCGTCGCTGAGGGAGACCCGGGACAGGCAGCTGATGCCGAGCCCGGCCTCCACCGCGCGCTTGATCGCCTCGGTATGCTGCAGTTCCAGGCGGATATTGAGTTCCGGCAGCAGCCCGGCCAGCGCGCGCTCGAAGGTCTGGCGGGTGCCGGAGCCGGTTTCCCGCAGTATCCAGGTGGCCCGACGCAGGTCGTCGTCACTCAGCTTTGCGCGCCCCGCCAGCGGGTGGTCCGGGGCGCAGAACACCACCTGCTCATCGTCGCGCCAGCGGATCATTTCCAGATCCGGGTGATTCAGTTCGCCCTCGATCAGGCCCAGGTCCAGCTCGAAGTTCACGACTCCCTGGGCGATGGCGGAAGTATTGCCCACCTCCAGTTCTACCCGCGCCCCCGGTTGCTCCTCCATATATCGGGCCATGATACCCGCGGCGAGATAATTGCCGATGGTCAGGGTGGCGCCGATCTTCAAGCGGCCCAGGTCGCCGTGGGCCAGCAGTGTCCCCTCCAGTTCCCGCGCCCGCTCCAGCAGTTCCTCGGCCCGCGGCCACAGCTGGCGCCCCAGCTCGTTGAGGCGCAGGCGCTTGCCGGTGCGTTCGAACAGGCGCAGGTCAAACTGCTGTTCGAACTCCTTCAGTGCGGTGGACGCCGCCGACTGCGACATATTGAGACTCTCGGCGGCACGGCTGACATTTTCGTGGTGGGCGCAGGCGAGGAAAACCTCGAGCTGGCGCAGGGAATAGCGCATGAGAATGGCCTGGCGGATAATCAATAAAACAGATAACGAATATCGAAATATCCCATTTTGCCAATAGATATGCCAGCGCTAGAATTCACCCAGCAAAAAGGTCAGGAATAAGTGGTTATATTGTTATGTCGAATTTGAATAAGGAAACGGTGCTCGAAGTCCATCATTGGAATGACACCCTGTTCAGCTTCAAGACCAGTCGCGACCCCGGTTTTCGTTTCGAAAACGGCCACTTCACCATGATTGGCCTCGAGCAGCCCAATGGCCGCCCGCTGTTGCGCGCCTATTCCATCGCCAGCGCCAATTACGAGGACGAGCTGGAGTTTTTCAGCATCAAGGTACCGGACGGCCCGCTGACCTCGCAGCTGCAGAAAATCAAACCCGGCGACGAGATCTTTGTCAGCCGCAAGCCCACCGGAACCCTGGTTGCCGACCACCTGCTGCCGGGCAAGCGCCTGTGGCTGCTGTCTACCGGCACCGGTCTGGCGCCGTTTATGAGCATCATCAAGGATCCGGACGTATACGAGCGCTTCGACCAGGTGATCCTGACCCACGGTGTGCGCTTCCAGTCCGAGCTGGCGTACCAGGATTACATTGAGAAGGAACTGCCGGAGCACGAGTACTTCGGCGAGATGGTCAAACAGGGCCTGCTGTATTACCCCACAGTGACCCGCGAACCCTACCGCAACAACGGCCGCCTCACCGACCTGATGCTGTCCGGCAAGATCTTCAGCGACCTGGGCCTGCCCACGCCGAATGTGGAAGAAGACCGCTTTATGCTGTGCGGCTCGCCGGCAATGCTGAAAGACCTCACCAGGATTCTTGACGACTGGGGCTTCAGGGAAACCCGCGCCGGGGTGCCCCACGAGTATGTGATAGAGCGGGCCTTTGTAGAGAAGTAATCATCCGGTGCCCTGCAATGGCAGGGCACCGGTGAACGGCCAACCCTGTATTGACAGCCACCCTGCGGGTGGTTTTTTTTGTGCCAAATTTTCTGAATGATTTTGCTTCAGCGCAGGTAGATGCGCTCCCGCCACCAGGTGGCTGTCAGTAACGCCAGCAGTACCAGTGCAATCCAGTAGCGCGGAATCGGGCGACCGGATAACTCGATTTTTTCTGCCGTCCCCAGCCTTGCGCTGGCCATTCCCATGGAATCCTGGCGCGCGAGCCGCGTCTGCCATTCGGGCCAGCTGGTTTTATCAAAAACATAAAATGCAAAACCGTCATCGCTCTCGTGCCAACCGGATTGCTGTGGCCAGAAATCGTAACACTGCCCGGATGTGTCAGTGTTTGCTCGCGCAGTGGGCAGCGGACGTTTATCCGGGTTGGCATTTTCAATGGCTAGTGAAAATAACTCCGGTGGCTGTGACGCAGAAAAATCACCGCTGCAAATGGTTGTACGCTGGTGTGTCCGGGGTAGCGGGGCGCGCATGCGGGTAGCGGCTTCGGTGCCGCGCCAGGCGAGCTGCTGGCGAATAATCTGCGACCACAAGTGGGAAAATTCATTGGCGAAGCCGGCAGTCTGCCAGCGATAGCTGTTGTTGAAAAATACAAACCCCAGTGACTGCTGCGGCCGGACGCGGGCCCAGTAAAGATCCCGTGCGCCCACCACTGTGCGCGCGTCCCCGCCAGCCCGTTGTGCCGGCTCAAACGATACCAGTTTCAATTCCGGGATTTCCGTTGGCGCGGATCCGGGTAGGGATTGGTAACTGATACTTGCCGCGGCAGCGCCCCGCAGTTCCATACCCTGTGCACGAGCGTAATCGGCAAAGCCGGTCCCGGAATCATTGTGCACCAGCCACAGCAGGGATTTTTTGCTGGCAAGCGTGCGCAACCGGGTGCGCTGGCGTGGGGATAATTGCGGCCACAGGCGGCTGTCGAGAATCAACAGGTCAAACGGCGTATCCGCGTCCAGGAGCCCGGCCTCGCGCAATTGAAATTCATTGAATGTCTCGGTGCGCACCATTTCCGGTGCCAGTTGTGTCACCACCTGTGCGGGGGTGCCCGACTGCCGCAGCCAGCGCGCCAGAGCGGCGGTCTCGAACCCGGGGCGTGCGGACCACAGCAGCACCGCGGGCCGTTCCGGTGGATGTACTACCAGGGGCAGGACCTCGCTGCGGGGTTCCGCGTCTGTCGTCTCGTCTGTAGCGACTGCGCTTTCTGCGGGCTCGATGCGCACGCGGTATTCCCAGCGCCCCGCAATCCTGGGTCGGTCGCGCAGTACCAGCTGCGGATTTTCTGCCGAGAGAATTCCGCTATCTACCGCATTGCCAAACGGATCCTCGAGGGTCAGGCTGCGGGTGGTGGCTGGGCCTTCCACCAGGCTGATTTCAAGCGCGAGGGTGTCACCGAGAGTGAGTTCCCGGTTCCAGTCGAGAGTCCAGGCTTCGGCATCCCAGTCCGGCGAGAGTGCGAGGCGCACGGGTGGCAGATCGCGCAGGGCGTCGGTAGTGAAGCCGTTACCGGCAACCTCGAGCGCCTGCAGTGCCTGCAGCTGTGTCGGAGAAATTGCAGCGAGCAGTTCTGTCCGTGCCAACGGCTCGCTGTGTAACAGGGCTTTCGTTTCCCGGGGCAACCACAGGGGTGGCTGCGCCAGGAACCACAGCAGGGTCCAGATGGCACCGTGAATCAGCCCCGCGGTCAGTCGCTTTGCGACGCCGGTACGCCGGCGCGCGATCAAAACCAGCGACAGCAAAATGCCCGCGAAGCACAGGAGATTGAACCAGAACATCATCGGCCTTCACCTCCCTGCTGTTGCAACCAGTTGCGATAGGAGGCGCCTTCCTGTGTGAAGCGCGGCAGCGACGGTTGCGGCTGCGGTGGGGGCAGTAACTGATACAACAGTGCGGCCAGTTCGCGACGGCAATTGGCGCACCCGGGCTGTTGCCGGTAGCGCCGCAATTGCTTGGCCAGCTCGACCCGGATCGATGGCTCTTCCCGCAGCGCGGGCAATTGCTGCAGGTCCGCTGCCGCGCTTTCCGCGATCGGCTCTCCACTGCGCAGATTTTTCAGCAGTGCAAGCAGTTGCTGTTGCTCGCTTTCGTCCCGCTGTCCGCTGACCCGGGGCGGGTCTGCCGGTTCGTGTTCGCCGGACAGGCGACGGGATTCGTCCAGTGCCGGCGCCTCGAAGCCCACCCGCTGCAGGTAGATGCGCGAAGCCTGTTGCACTTCCTTGATATACCGCAGGGCGGCGTGTTGGTCCGGGAGAGACGCGCGCGGCTCGACAATGGACAGGTCGCGCCAGGAGCTCCACATGGCATTCAGGGCATTGCGCAGCAGCTCCTTGGTCTCGGGGTCAAACAGCGTTGCGTGTTCCGAGCTGTCGTGCTGGTGGCCGGCAGCGGCAACGACGCCGGCGGAATCACCGAACTGCTGCGTTGCGCCATCATTATCGTGCCCGGAATGGTCAGCGTGCCCGCGGTGCTCTGTTTCACGCTCGGCCCCGCCTTCTGTGTGTTCTTCCGAATGCGCTTCTGCCGCGCCGGATTCTCCGCCGTGCTCCAGTTCCGAATCTTCTTCACCGAGAAAGCGGCCGTAGCGCATACGCAGTAAATTCTGTTCGTACGCCAGTGATTCGGAACGCTTGCGAAATTCGTCTTCGCCGATGTTGTTTTCATCCTCCAGCAGTGCTTCGGTATCGATGATCAGCTGGCGCTGGCTGCGGAAATACTCCGGCAATATTTTTATTGCCATGCCCTCGGTGTCGCTGAGGCCGAAAATTTCCTGCTGGGGCCAGCGTACGATAAAGTGCTGGCTCTTCTGCACATTGGCATCCGGGGCGCGGTTGTCCCTGGACTCCAGATACCAGTAAAGTTCGTCGCCGGGTTCAATCTGGTAGCGCTGCGCCGGAATGCTAAAACGGTAGTGCGCACTGGCCGGCTCACCGCTTGTGACCTGCAACGGAATGCGCTCATTGCGGAAGCGCACATTTTCCCCACTGCCGCTCGCCAGGGTGAGCAGCAGATCGGTCTGCTGCACGCCAAAGTCGTCACTGACCCGGACACTGACATTGAGCGGTGAGGACTGCTTATCGGCGGCCACATTGACCACGGTGACAGTGTCGCGCGGGTAGTCGAAGGAAAATTCTGGCGGCTGGTCGGGGACAATTTCAATATTGTAAATCTCCGGCAGCACGACATATTCGGCGTCCTCGCCAGTACCCCGGGCAGCCAGCAGGCTCAGCTGGTAAAAGTCCGTTTCCCGAAGGGTGCGGGTCAGGTTCCAGCGGCGGCTGGGCAGCGGGTCCACCGGGGAAAATCCGTAATTTTTGCGAGCGGCAACCATCTGCACCCCGAATACCGCGGAATCCAGAGTCAGGTGCCAGGTTCCCTGCGACAGTTCCGCTGCCTTCACGTGCAGGGATTGGCTGTTTGGCGCAAGGCCGGTATAGGGCGGGGGCTCGATATCGGTTACCGCCGCGACAATTGCTCCGCTACCCCCGACACGCGCGCTGCCGTCATCGCCATCCGCGCTCTGCACGGCGGCATTACCTGCGCCGGAAAACTGTTGCAGTGCCACATACAACAGCAGCCCGATACAGGCACCGGTTGCCGCCAGCAGCGGGCTGCGCAAAGGGGTGGGGCGAAAGCCGCGCAGCTTTCCCGCATCACGCAGTGCCCGCAGGGCTTTCGCGGTGCGGCGCCGCTGCAGTTGCACCAGCGCATATGAACGATCATTTACCGGGTCCAGCAGCAGCGCACAGCTATCCTGCAGTTCGGGAAAGTTGGCATCCAGTTTTGCGCACAGCGTTTTCAGCGGTAGACGCCAGTGCCGGTCCAGCAGCGCCGCCACCAGCGAGAAACCTGCCACCGCAAATAGCGGCCAGCTGGGCCAGGCGAGCAACTGACAGGCAGCAAATACAAGTGCCGAGATCGCAAGCGCAAACCAGAAATAGGGCAGCAGGCTGGCGACCCGCCAGCGCCGTGCCACTTGTCGCAACAGGATTGAATCAGTGGACATCGGCACTCGCTCCAGCGTGAACTGATTCGGTGGCCGCCGCTGGCCGGCGCAACAGCACCGCGCCGCGCTCGATCAGTAACAGTAACGCCAGGAGCAGCAGCAAAGCTTGCGTACCCGGCACATTTTCTTCGTTATCGACTTCTGTATCCGCCACCGGAATGCCGGGATTGCTGTCGAGGGACCAATTGCCGCGCGTGCGGTGCTGCAGGGGCCAGTCCTGTGCGCGCCACTGCTGCCAGAGCTGATACGGCAGGTCGGTGCGCTGGAAAAATGCCACGCTGTGCCAGTCGTCCACATAGCGCAACCAGCTGCCGCGACCGAGGGTCAGGGTTTCCAACGGCGGGTCGGATTCGAGGCGGGAGAATACCGGCAGATTTTCTCCCTGTATCCGCTGGTCGGTAATCAACAAGCCTCCCCGCTCGACAAAACTGCGCACGCCGTCGGGTAGAGCACCGGCACCGTCGTAGATCAGCCAGTCGACCTCGGTGGCAGCGGGCAGGGTGTTTTCATCTAATCCCTGCACCGCAAGATCTGTACCCAGTGACTTGCCCAGCTGCTCGATGGCCGCTGGCAGCCACGGCGGGGGGGAGCCAATAATGCCAATCCGCGGCAGTCCATCGGGTGCCGCGAGCGCGTCATTGTGTAGTGTGTTTCTGTGCAGTGTGTTTCTGTGCAGTGCGTGCCACTGCCAGTGCGGGCTCACCCGCAGGGCGTCATGGCCGCTGGGGTTCGTCGAATCCCGCAGCAGGATATGTGCCCGTCGGAACTTTCCCTGGCCTGCCAGGAGCGACAACGCCGACCAGAGATCGGTAGCCTGCGGGGGGGAATCGGCAAAGTGCGCCGGGTGGCGCTGTAGCCACAGCGGGTTTGTAAACTGCGGATGCCGGGTGAGGAATTCTTCCGCCGCCGCGCGCTCAATGCGCGGATCTATCAGCAGGATATCCCCGGTGGGCGGCGCGCCGCGTTGCAGCAGTGGCTGCGCCAGTAGCAGTGCCAGCAGTATGAACAACAGCAGCCGCAGCAGCAGTAGCCATTTGTCGCGCAGTAACAAGCGGTTGAGACGGCGCTGGTGTTTTGCCAGCAACCATTGCGCGGCGGCAAAGGTGATCTCACGTGGTTTGCTGCGGCGTACCAGGTGTATCGCCACGGGAACCGTGAGGGCCAGCAGCAACCACAGCCACTGGGGAGACAGCCACTGCAGGGCGGTATAGCCGGGCATCTCAGCCAATCCTCCCGTGGGCACCGATAAACGCGCGCAGCGACTGCTCCACCGGTGTTTCCACGGTGCTGGTGGTCAGCGGACATTCCCGCGCGGCAAAGCGGGCGCGAAGCCGGCTTTGGGCCGCGGCAAATGCGCGCAGGTATTCCTGTCGCTGTTGTCGCGCGCCCAGTTCGCGGATGCCGCTGCCCTCGGGGTCGAGGATTTTCAGTTCGCCGGTGAACGGAAAGGTCTCTTCTGCCTCCACCAGAATCTGCAGCGGCAGGCAGGGGCGGTTGGCGGCGTGCAGGCGGGCGGCAAACGCGGACTGTGCAGCGCCTTCATGCTGTTCGAAAAAGTCGCTCACCAGCACCACCTGGCAGGGCTGTTCGAAATACTGCCACACCGCGGCGAGCCGGGACTCGTCCGGCCAGTGACCATGGGCTTCGAGTTGCTCCAGTTCCAGCGCAATGCGCCGGTGATGGCTTTCACCCTGGCCCTCCGGCACGCGCCGGATGCCGGCATCGTTCAGCGCCAGCAGGGAGAAGCGGTCGCCCTGGCGGTACAGCAGCCAGCACAGTGTGGCGATCCAGCATTTGGCATACTGCAGTTTGCGAAGCGCCGGATAGGTAAAACTGGGCTGCTGCATCGAGGCACTGGTATCCAGCACGATACACACATGCATCTGGCTCTCCTGATCTGCTTCGCGCACGTAGTAGCGGTCCGAGCGGGCATACAGCTTCCAGTCGATATTGCGAATGGAATCGCCGGGTTCGTAGCTGCGGTACTGCTGGAACTCAACGCCGGCGCCGCGACGCTGGCTGTGTTGCACACCCAGCAACATGCCTTCGGCGATATGCCGCGAAAGCCACGCCAGGTCGCGGGTTGCCGCCAGCGTCAGGGGATCGATCAGTTGTTGCACTGCCAGACTCCGCGGTGATCAGTCTTTGCCGGGTTCCGGCACTGCACGTACCAGTTCGTCGATCACCTGCTGCACGGTGACGCCGTCCGCCTGGGCGTGGAAGCTGAGCAGAATGCGATGGCGCAGTACCGGCAACAGCAGTGCCTGGATATCCGCGCGGGTAACCGCGAGGCGCTGCTGCAGGAAGGCGCGGGCCTTGGCTGCCAGAATCAGAGCCTGGCCGGCGCGGGGCCCGGCACCCCACTTGATCCACTGCCCCGGCTGCGCCGCGGCATTGTCTCCGGCGCGGGTGGCGCGTACCAGTTGCGCGACATAGTGGTAAAGATCATCGCTGACCGAAACTTCGCGCACCAGTTTCTGCAGTGCCTGCAACTGCGCGGCGTCAAGGCAGGGCTGTGGTTTTTCTGGCGCGCCGCCGGTGGTCGCGCGCAGAATTGCCACCTCTTCCTGCTCCTGTGGATAGTCGATGTGGATATTCAGCAGAAAGCGGTCCAGCTGCGCCTCCGGCAGCGGGTAGGTACCGGCCTGCTCGATGGGGTTCTGGGTGGCGAGTACAAAGTAGGGGTCCGGCAGCGCCATGGTTTCGCCCGCCACCGTCACCGAATATTCCTGCATGGATTCCAGCAGCGCGGCCTGGGTCTTGGGCGGTGTGCGGTTGATTTCATCTGCCAGCAGAATATTGGTGAATATCGGCCCCGCCTGGAATTTGAAAAACCGCTTCCCGGTTGAGTGGTCCTCTTCCAGTATTTCACTGCCGAGAATATCCCCGGGCATCAGGTCCGGCGTGAACTGCACCCGCTTGAATGCCAGGCTGGAGGCATCCGCCAGGGTTTTCACCAGCAGTGTCTTGCCCAGCCCCGGTACCCCTTCGAGCAGCGCATGGCCTTTCGCCAGCAGGCAGATCAGCATCTGTTCCACCACATCCTGCTGGCCGACAATCACCTTGCCGATTTCGGTGCGCAGTTGTGCCAGCGCCTGCTGCTGTTGTTCGATCATCTGTTCGGTCTTGTCTGGTGTCGTGGTGTGCATGTCAGTTCAGCCAGTCTGTGCTCGGATATTTGGTGCTCAGGAAGTCAGTGCGTAGATAACGATATTGACCGCAAACTTGGTATTGTCGATCGCAAGCCAGCGCTTGTTGCGATAGTCGTAGTCCCACTCGCAGCCAAAATCCTTGTTGCTGTAGAGGACCGCAATGCGGCCATTGACCATTATGGCCTTTAGGTAATCGTGTACCAGGTCGTCACCCCAGCCATTCAGTTCGAAACTGGTGACCGGCAGCTCGTCGAACTCGAAAAAACAGCGGTACAGGTCGTGGTCTTGCGGCAGTTTCTGCAGGCAGTCTTCCCCGAACAGTTTCACCATCTGCGCTTCGAATGACTTGGCGAATAGCCCGTCGATATCGTGATTGCAGTCATCCACGAACACGAATCCGCCGCGATTGACATAGTCACGGAAATTACGCGCTTCCGCTTCGGAGAACTCCACCAGCTTGTGGCCCGCCATATAGCAGAAGGGCGCCAGCAGCATTTTTGTATCGGCAAGGGGCACGATGCGCTCCTTGGGATCCACTTGCAGGCTGGTGTATTCGATCAGTGAATTCAGCACATTGGAGGGCATGCGCTGGTCCACATCCCAGTCGCCGGATTCATACATCAGGCGGGTAAAGTAAAAATCGTAGTGAGGCGCACCGTTACCCTGCGCACGCACTACTCCCGGTAGTGCGAAACCACATCCGGTCAGCAACAGGTGCTGTAGAAATTGTTTGCGGGTAAAAGACACGGGTACTGCTCAAAAATGTCCGCGATACATCGATTATTCCGGTGCGATCCACACAGCGAGGCCGGTGGCGGTGGTGCTACCGGGTGTGGCTTTGCGAGACGCGCCGTAAACCCATCCATGGGGGCTCTGCACCGCCATCCATGGCGGTGAAGGTCTCGCAAAGCCACACCCGGCATCACCACCTTCGCGGGTAGCGCGGCACTGTGGTCAGCGCTGCGGAATTAACCGAGCTTGCGTTTGGTGTTTATTACGTTCACCCCGTCAAAGCGCGTGGTGGAACTGCCGTGGGATACCGCACTTACCTGGCTGGGTTGACCCTTGCCATCGAAGAAGGAACCACCCAGGCGATAATCGCGCTTGTCGCAGACCTGTGAACAGGAATTCCAGAATTCCTGGGTATTCGACTGGTAGGCAACGTCCTCCAGCATGCCGGTGATCTTGCCGTCCTCGATCTCATAGAACAGCTGGCCGCCAAACTGGAAGTTGTAGCGCTGCTGGTCGATGGAGAAGGAGCCATCCCCCACGATATAGATGCCTTTTTCCACATCCTTGATCATATCGTCGACGCTCAGCTCTTCCTTGCCCGGCAGCAGGGAAACATTGGCCATGCGCTGGAACTGCACACTGGACCAGCTATCCGCATAGCAGCAGCCGTGGGATTCTTTCTGGCCGAGCATATGGACCTGGTCGCGGATCGCCTGATAATTGGTGAGAACACCTTCTTTCACCAGGTCCCAGCTGCCGGTCTGCACGCCCTCGTCGTCGTAGCCGACGGCGCCCAGTGAACCGGGCTGGACCTTGTCTGCAAACAGGTTGACCTTGTCGCTGCCGTACTTGAATTTGCCACTCTTCCATTTGTCGATGGTGGCGAAGGAGGTGCCCGCGTAATTGGCCTCGTAGCCCAGTACGCGGTCGAGCTCCAGCGGGTGGCCGACGGATTCGTGGATGGTAAGCCACAGGTGCGAGGGGTCCAGCACCAGATCGTACTTGCCCGGCTTGACGGATTTCGCGGTGAGTTTTTCCTGTGCCTGTTGCGCGGCGAGTTTCGCGTCCTCGACCATGTCATAGGAATCGCCGTAGAGCACAGTCTGTGACTGCACCTTGTGTTCGGCGCGCCCGTCCAGGTATTCAAAACCGCGGCCTACCGGCATGCCGAGGCCGTCGCGGGTGCGGAAACCACCGTCCTTCTTGTCCACCGCGGTCACGCTGAACGGCGACCACAGGCGGTGCACATCCTGGTCGATGTAGGAACCGTCGGTGGAGGCGAAATATTTCTGCTCGTTGACCAGGAACAGCATGGAATTGACGAAGCTGGCACCGGCGTCCAGTGCCGCCTTGTTGACTTCCATCAGCAGGTCGACTTTCTCCGCCAGCGGGATGGTCATGGCGTTTTTCTGGATCGGCGTTTTCCAGCTGACTTCCCCGTGGCCTTTTACCGGTGCCAGTTCGACCGGCTCCTGCTGGTACCTGGAGTTGGCCTTGGCGGTGGCCACGGCCTGTGCGGTGGCGCGGGCGATA
This sequence comes from uncultured Microbulbifer sp., assembly GCF_913055755.1. Taxonomy (GTDB): domain Bacteria; phylum Pseudomonadota; class Gammaproteobacteria; order Pseudomonadales; family Cellvibrionaceae; genus Microbulbifer. Next base: position 22,792 of record NZ_CAJXKH010000020.1, on the reverse strand, counting down.
CCGTCGGTGGTCATGTCGTTGGTGGCGGCAAAGCCCCAGGTACCGTTGGCGATCACGCGTACGCCCATACCGATAGACTCGGTATTGACCACGTTCTGTACCTTCATCTCGCGGGTCACCACATACTGGTTCAGGTAGCGACCGATACGCACGTCCGCGTAGGACGCCCCCAGTTTGGTGGCGGTGTTCAGGGCGGCATCGGCGAATTCTTTTTTCACCGCGACATCCATACCGCTCTGGGTCAGCTTGCTTTCTGCAATCACATTGCCGGACAGCGGCAACATGGATGCGCCGACACCGGCGCCGCTCAACTGCAGGAATTTTCTACGGTCCATAATGTGTTCCTCTTTTTCTGCAGTTGATCAAACAGCGTCGGACAGGCTGCTGAAGGTGAAGTCGCGCACTTTCAGCGCCGGGATCATGGCCGGGCCGCCCCACATGCTCACGCGCTCCGGGCGACCCATGTCTTCGATGTTGTTCAGCATGATGACCGGGCTTTCGTTGAAGCGGAAATTCTTGATCGGGTATTTGATCTTGCCGTTCTCGATGTAGAAGGTACCGTCACGGGTAAGGCCGGTGAGCAGCAGCGACTGCGGATCCACCATGCGGATATACCAGGTGCGGGTCACCAGTACGCCGCGGCGGGTTTTCTTGATCAGGTCCGCGGTGGACTTGTCGCCGCCCACCATGATCAGGTTGTTGGGGGAGGGGATCGCGGTACCCTTGGACTGCTCGGCCCAGTAGCGGCTGCAGGGCAGGTTCTGCACCACCCCGTCCTTGATCCAGTCGACCCGCTGCAGCGCCATATGGTCGTCGTCGGACCAGGGCTGTGCCGGCACACTCGGGCTGGAGGGGTCGGAGTAGATATTGACGCGCTTGTCGAACATCTTCTCGCCGGTGCGGTTGCCGCCGCCTTTCTTGCTCATAAAGCTGCGGCCTTCATCGGCGCTGCGCGCGTCGAAGTTGCCCATCATGTAGGCCACCAGGCCGGAAACCGCACTGGGTTCCAGGATCACGGTGTATTTGCCCGGTTCCAGCGCGCGCGCTTCCTGGGACAGCACCGCCTTGTCGATGGCGATGCCGGAGCTGGCCGCGGTATTCATCTTGCCGAAATCGGTCACGTCACTCTGCGCCCAGCCGGAACCCAGGCCGTTTTCGGTGCGCATGGTGACGGTAAAGTTGGCAGAAGTGGCGGCGTGGTAGCCGAACAGGCCGTTGGTGTTGGCCACTGCGGCAAAGGAGCGCGCATCCTCCAGGTAACCGGCGGCAACCACGTCTTTCTTTTTTGCAGCCACGATGGAGTCGGCCGCGGCCTTGGCGCGCTGGTCTGGAGTGATGTCTGCGGTGGACTCGGCGAAGCCGTCCACCGGCATATATTTCTGCTCGCCCAGCAGTGGCATGGATTCCGGGTTGTCCGGCGACAGCTTGGCCAGCTCCTCCGCGCGACGCATGACCTTTTCCAGCGAGGCATCGCTGAATTCGTTGATGGTGGCGATGCCGGATTTTTTGCCGAAACGCGCCTCCACCGCCAGCTCGATATCGTTGACGATACCGCTGGTGGACACGCTGTTGCGTGCGTAGCGGATATTGCCGGTTTCCGCGCCGCTCAGCTGCGCACTTGCGGCTTCCGCCTTGCTGTACTTCAGCACCTTGTCGAGAATTTTCTTGGCTTCACTTCTGGATAAAATTGCCATTTTGTTTGCTCCAAAAATTTATTTTTTTGCTTAGCCGATTTTGCGCTTTGTGTTGATAACGTTGATCTTGTCGAAGCGGCTGGTCGCACAGCCGTGGGAAACCGCGCTTACCTGGCTGGGCTGTCCCTTGCCATCGAAGAAGGTGCCGCCGAGACGATAATCGCTGCTGTCGCAGATAGCGGAACAGGAATTCCAGAATTCCTGGGTATTCGACTGGTAGGCGACATCCTCTACCTGCCCGACAATTTCGCCATCCTTGATTTCGTAGAACAGCTGGCCGCCGAACTGGAAGTTGTAACGCTGCTGGTCGATGGAGTAGGAACCGCGGCCGACGATGTAAATGCCTTTTTCCACGTCGCCGATCATGTCCTTGACCGAGTATTTTTCCTCCCCCGGGGCCAGGGATACGTTGGGCATGCGCTGGAACTGCACGCTGGACCAGCTATCGGCATAGGAGCAACCCTGGGATTCCTTCTGGTCGATCATGTGCACCTGGTCCCGGGTCGCCTGGTAGTTCATCAGAACGCCGTTCTTGATCAGGTCCCAGCGCTTGGCTTTGACGCCTTCGTCGTCGTAGCCGATGGCTCCCAGGGATCCCGGCTGGGTGCGGTCGGCGAAAATATTCACCTTGTCGCTGCCGTACTGGAATTTGCCGCTGCGCCATTTGTCCAGGGTTGCGAAAGACGTGCCGGCGTAGTTGGCCTCATAGCCGAGCACCCGGTCCAGCTCCAGCGGGTGGCCGACGGATTCGTGGATGGTCAGGCGCAGGTGCAGGGGTTCGAGCACCAGATCGTACTTGCCGGGTTCAATGGATTTGGCCGACAGCTTGGCTTTTGCCTGTTCCGCTGCGAGCGCGGCGTCCTCGACCATATCGTAGGAGTTCTTGTACAGGGTGGTGGGACCGGAAATCTTGTCCTCGTCGCGCCCCGCGAGATATTCGAAGCCCATACCCACCGGTGTGCTCAGGCCCTCGCGGGTCTTGAACTGCCCGCTGTCCTTGTCCACCACCGTGACCTGCATCGGCGCCCACAGGCGGTGCACATCCTGATCGATATAGGAGCCGTCGCTGGAGGCGAAGTACTTCTGCTCGTTCACCAGGTACAGGGCCGAGTTGATAAAACTGGCCCCGGCCTTCAGCGCCGCGTTGTTGACGTCCATCAGGAAGTCCACCTTCTCGCTGATGGGCACTTCGATGGCATTCTTCTGGATTGGCGTCTGCCAGGAAACCTCACCGACGCCTTTCACCGGCGCCAGCTGCACCGGCTCGGTCTGGTATCTGGCGTTGGCCTTGGCCACCGCAACCGCCTGGTGGGCCGCCTTGGCGATGCCGTCCGCGGTCAGGTCATTGGTGGCCGCAAAACCCCAGGTGCCGTTGGCGATCACGCGGATACCGGCGCCGAAGGATTCGGTGTTCACGATATTCTCGACGTTGGTTTCGCGGGTGATGACGAACTGGTTGAGGTAGCGGCCGATGCGCACATCGGTATAGGAAGCGCCGGCCTTGCGTGCGGCGTTGAGGACGATATCGGCGAGGCGTTTCTTCTGGCCCACGTCCATACCGTTGCTGGCGAGTTGCTCGGCGGAAACGGCCACCCCGGTTACCGGCAGCAGGATACCGCTGGCACCGACGCCGGCGAGCTTGATGAAATTGCGTCTGTCCATTGTCCTCCCCGGACTTCCGGTATGCTCACCCACCGGATAAGTGGGGGCGTCGGAAGACTGTTTATTGTTATTGCCGCCGGATCGCGGCGGGTAAGCCCTACAGGTAATCGCGCGCGGGACATTTTGTAAAGCGACAAGTCGTTGAATGGACATCTGGTGCGGCTGAATGGTTGTGCGCACCAGGTCGCGATTGGCCCCACAACCGGTGCAATTTTGGTGCCTTTGCGGGCAAGTGGCGGGAGATACGGCAACAAACCGTCTGTTAGGTGGTGACTTTGCTGTCATTGCGGGCGGTTTTGTCGCCAAAACATCGGTGTAAGCGCTTGTAATTGACCCCCCGGGAAAGCGTGTGTACTTTTGTATACATCGCTAGACAGGGAATGCCATGCTCAACAAAACCCAATCCATTTCGGCGCGACTTTCAGCGGATGATTACGCCTACCTCATGTCCATCGACCGCAACGGCGCCGTCACCCAGAGCGAAAAGATCCGCGAGCTGATCGCCATGGCGCGGGAATCCGTGGGCGTGGAGAGCTTTCCCCGCGCATATATCGCCTCCGGCGAAACCATGCTGCCGATCAAGGCCCGCTACGCGGATGAAAACCACCGCAGCCTGCTGGTGGAGGCGCTACTGGAAATCGTCACCGAAGGTGCCGCGGCGATACAGGTCTGCGCCGACCAGGAAGACTTCGCTCCGGCGCTGGAGCAGAAATTATTGCCCGCGGCGGAAGCCTTCCTGGAGAAGATTTTGTTGCTGGCGGTGCAACAGGATCCCCGGGTAATCGATCCCAAAGTCAAACAAAAAATCCAGCAGCGGCTCGACGGTCTCCTGAACCGCTAACCGACAAACGACAGTAGAGAAAGGAAGGAAAAAATGAAAGAAGGACTGATCAAACGTATCTCCCGCATCATATCCGCCTCCGCCAATGCGGTTGTCGACGCGGTGGAAAGCGCTTCACCACAACTGGTGATGGAGCAGGCCATCCGCGAAATCGACGACGCCATTGTCGAGGTGCGCGATCAACTGGGCAAGGCGGAAGCAGCCAAGTACCTGAGCAGCAAAACCCTCAACGATGAAAACAGCCGTCATGCGGCGCTGAGTGAGCAGATTGAAGTCGCAGTGCAGCAGGAGCGCGACGATCTGGCGGAAGCGGCCATCGCCAAGCAGATGGATATCGAAGCGCAGATTCCGGTACTGGAAAAAGCCATCGCCGAAACCGACCAGGAGATCAGCGAACTCAATGCCTACATCAGCGCACTACAGGGCAAGAAGCGCGAAATGCGCGAACAGCTGAAGGAATTCATCAAGGCCAGCGAACACATCAGCAATGGCACCACCGGCGAACAGAAAGGCAACAGTCGAGCCACCGCAGACAAGGTCGACCAGGCCACGGGTGCCTTCAATCGTATTCTCGAGGGTGCCGGCGTGCCCACTTCTGAATCCAGTGCCGATGCCAGCAAGCTGGCGGAGCTGGAAGACCTGGCGCGCAGTAACCGCATCAAGGAACGGCTGGCGAAAATCAAATCCCAGACGGAGGCCTGATGGCTTTTCTGCTGCAAGACGGCAACCAGCTGTTTACCGGCGCGCTGGTACTGATGCTGATGATTGCCGTACTCGAAGGGGTAATGACCCTGATCGGCGTCGGTATCTCGGACATGCTGGACAACCTGCTGCCGGATATGGATATCGATCTGGATACGCCGGATACCGAGCCCGGTGGTGTGCTCACCAAGTTGCTTGGCTGGTTGCGCTTTGGCGAAGTACCGGCGCTGATCCTGCTGGTGGCATTTCTGGTGAGTTTCGGGGTCTGCGGTCTGCTGATCCAGATGTTTGTGGACGAGCTGTTCGGCAAGCTGCTACCGGGTTGGCTGCTGGCGGTTCCGGTATTCATGCTGGCGCTGCCGCAGGTGCGGTTTGTCGGCAACCTGCTGCGCAAGTTTGCGGTGGGGGATGAAACCGAATCCGTGGGCCGCAGTACATTTATCGGTCGCGTCGGGGTTATCACCGTTGGTGAGGCCGCGGCGGGCTCGCCGGCGGAGGCGCGTTTCAGTGACGAATTTGGTACCACCCACTACGTGATGGTGGAGCCGGATGATGGGGAAACCTTTACACAGGGACAGCAGGTGCTGCTGGTGGAAGAGCGCGGAGCCAATTTCCGCGTGATCAAGCCCACCAACAAGCACCTGACGGAAAACAATTAAATTGGAGATACAGTAGTGATTCAGAATCTTTCCAGCATCGCGATCATGGCGGGGTCCGTACTCGTCGGCCTGATCGTCATCGGTACCATTTTTGCGCGGCTGTATACCCGCGCCTCCAAAGAGCGCTCTTTCGTACGCACCGGTATGGGCGGGCAGAAAGTCATCATGAACGGTGGCGCGCTGGTACTGCCGGTGCTGCACGAAATCATTCCGGTAAACATGAACACCCTGCGCCTCGCGGTTTCCCGCAAGGAGCACCAGGCGCTGATCACCAAGGACCGCATGCGCGTGGATGTACTGGCGGAATTTTATCTGCGGGTTAAACCGGATACCGATGCCATTGCCAATGCGGCGCAGACCCTGGGTATCCGCACCCTGGATCCGGAAGCGCTGAAAGACATGATCGAGGGCAAGTTTGTCGACGCCCTGCGCTCGGTGGCCGCGGAAATGCAGATGGCAGAACTGCACGAACAGCGCAGCCAGTTCGTACAGAAAGTGCAGCAGGTGGTGTCGGAAGACCTGTTGAAGAACGGTCTCGAGCTGGAATCCGTGTCCCTGACCGGTCTCGACCAGACCCACAAGGAGTTCTTCAACCAGGACAACGTGTTCGATGCGGAAGGTCTCGCCAGCATGACCCGCTCCATCGAAGCGCGCCGCAAGGAAGTGAACGACGTCGAGCAGGAAACCCGGGTCCAGATCGAGACCAAAAACCTGGAAGCCGAGCGCCAGCGTCTCGAGATCGAAAAAGAAAAGCGCTACGCCTATCTGGAGCAGCAGCGCGAACTGGAAAACCGCGAAGCGGCCCAGAAAGCGGATATGGCGAAAGAAACCGCCGCGCAGGAGCGCGCCGCACGCCAGGCAGAAATTGAAGCCGAGCGCGAAATCGACCAGTCCCGCATCGCCGCCGAGCAGGCCACCCGCCTGCTGGAAATCGAAAAAGAAAAACGGTTGCAGGAGCAGGAAATCGAGCGCGAGCGAATTCTCGACGAGCAGCGCATTTCCAAACAGAAATCCGTCGAGATTGCCGAACAGGAACGCGCGATTGCGGTAGCGGAAAAATCCAAGGAACAGTCCGTCGCCGACCAGCAGGCCAACGTCGCCCGCGCCGAAGCGGTGAAGGCGGAGGAACAGGTGCGCACCGCCCAGGACGTGGAAGTGGCCGAGCGTGACAAGCGCATCGAGATCATCGAGGCGGAAAAAGAGGCCGAGCGCCAGGCCACCTCGATCAAGGTTGCGGCGGAAGCGGAAAAGGCCGCGGCGGAAGACAAGGCCGAGGCCCTGCGCCTGCAGGCCTCTGCGGAAGCCGAAGCGGTGCGGATCAAGGTCGAGGCCGACCGTGAGAAGTACGCGGTGGACGCGGAAGGCCAGCGCCTGATGAACGAGGCCATGAACAGCCTCAGCGATGCGCAGATCGCCCTCAAGCGGGTACTCAGCCTGCACGAAAGCCTGCCGAACATTGTGCGCGAGAGCGTGCGTCCGCTGGAGAACATCGAGGGCATGAAGATCATTTCGGTGGAAGGTCTGAACGGGCTCGATGGTCGTGCCAGTGGCGGCATCCTCGACAGCGATGGCGAATCCAAGAGCCAGAGCCTGCCGGAAGCACTGGTTGGCAGCGCTCTCAAGCACCGTGCCATGGCGCCGCTGGTGGATTCCCTACTTAAGGAAGCCGGCGTCGGCGACCTGTCCAAGGTCGCGGAAACCGAAGCCTGACCACTCCCTTGTTCCGGGTCACGCTGTGGGCCCGGAACCCTCCCTGCCGCCGTAGATTGGCACCCAACCCCACCTATCGGTCACCTCTTTACCGGTCAATTGCCCCTATCGGGCCTATTACTTTAGGGCCGTTTTCGCAGCGCTCTGTGTCCGGTGCTTGACATTGGTTACACGCGTAACTAAATTCGTTGCGCCTGAAACTAATAATGCGTTGCACCGAAAGGGTGCAGCCCGATGTAACTGAATAATGGAGGATCGCATGGCCGATTTGTTTGAGAACCCCATGGGCCTGGACGGCTTCGAGTTCGTGGAATTCACCGCGCCGGAGAAAGGCATTCTGGAGACTGTTTTCGAGGCCATGGGCTTCACCAAGGTGGCCCGTCACCGCACCAAAGATGTGGAGCTGTGGCGCCAGGGCGACATCAACTTCATCACCAACTACGAGCCCGGCAGCCACGCGGACTACTACGCCCGCGAGCACGGCCCGTCTGCTTGTGGCCTGGCGTTCCGCGTGAAAGATGCCACCTTCGCCTACAACGAAGCGATCAACAAGGGCGCACAGCCGGTAGAAGTGGAAACCGGCCCGATGGAACTGCGCCTGCCGGCGATCAAGGGCATCGGCGGTGCCACCCTGTACCTGATCGACCGCTATAAGGAAGGCGAAACCATCTACGACATCGACTTCCACTGGCTGGAAGGTGTGGACAAGCACCCCGAAGGCTGTGGCTTCCACACCCTGGATCACCTGACCCACAACGTGTACCGCGGTCGCATGGACTACTGGGCCAGCTACTACGAAGACCTGTTCAACTTCCGCGAGATCCGCTATTTCGACATCAAGGGCGAGTACACCGGCCTGCTGTCCAAGGCGATGACCGCGCCGGACGGCAAGATCCGCATTCCGCTGAACGAAGAGGCGGCCGGTGGCGGCGGCCAGATCGAAGAGTTCCTGATGAAGTACAACGGTGAGGGCATCCAGCACATCGCCTTTGCCTGTGACGACCTGATCGCCTGTTGGGACCGCCTGAAAGCCCAGGGTATGGAGTTCATGACCCCGCCCCCGGAAACCTACTACGAAATGCTGGAAGAGCGCCTGCCGGGCCACGGTGAGCCCACTGCCGAGCTGAAGAAGCGCGGCCTGCTGCTGGACGGCACCACCGAGGGTGGCCAGCCGCGCCTGCTGCTGCAGATCTTCTCCGCCAACATGCTGGGCCCGGTATTCTTCGAATTCATCCAGCGCAAGGAAGACGAAGGCTTCGGTGAAGGCAACTTCAAGGCCCTGTTCGAATCCATCGAGCGCGACCAGCTGAAGCGCGGCGTGATCGGGGATAAAAACAAGGGCGAAGACGCAGCCTGATCGGCGGTCTGCAACGAGAGTACGGAGGCCCATAATGGCTATACAACGCATCCATCACGTGGCCTACCGCTGTCGCGATGCCAAGGAGACCGTGGAGTTTTACCGCGATCTGCTGGGCATGGACTTCCAGCTCGCCATCGCCGAAGACAAGGTGCCCTCTACCGGGGCACCGGATCCCTACATGCATATTTTTCTCGATGCAGGACAGGGCAATGTGCTGGCGTTCTTCGAGCTGCCCAACTCCCCGGATATGGGCCGCGATGAAAACACCCCCCAGTGGGTGCAGCACATCGCACTGGAAGTGGAAAGCATGGACGAGCTGCTGGCAATGAAGCAGAAGCTCGAGGATGCCGGCATCGACGTGCTCGGCCCCACCGACCACACCATTTTCAAGTCGATCTATTTCTTCGACCCGAACGGTCACCGCATCGAGCTCGCCGCCAACACCGCCAAGCCCGGTATGCACAGGGAGCTGAAGCGCGTGGCGGAGGATATGCTGGAAGAGTGGTCCCGCACCAAGAAGGCACCGCGGCACGCGGCCTGGATGCACGGCGACGAAGAGTTCAAGGCTCTGGATCCCTAAACCCAAAGATTTAACGTAAGAGGAAGGCACAGTGAAGTTAGCCAGCCTGAAAAACGGACGCGACGGCAAGCTCGTCGTGGTCAGCGACGACCTGACCCGCATGGCATCCGCCGCCGAGATCGCGCCCACCCTGCAGAGCGCACTGGACGACTGGGCAGAAAAATCTGCCCAGCTTGAAGATCTGCAGGCAAAACTTAACCGCGGTGAAATCGAGGGCGAAGCCTTCGACCAGGCCCGGTGCCACTCGCCGCTGCCGCGTGCCTACCACTGGGCTGACGGCAGCGCCTACGTCAATCATGTAGAGCTGGTGCGCAAGGCTAGAGGCGCGGAAATGCCGGAAAGCTTCTGGACCGACCCGCTGATGTACCAGGGCGGTTCCGATACCTTCCTGGCCCCGCGCGAGCCGGTAAAAATGCCGCAGTCCGAGGGCTTCGGCATCGACTTCGAGGCGGAAATCGCGGTGATCACCGACGACGTGCCGATGGGGGTTTCCCCGGAGGAAGCACTCAAGCACATCAAACTGGTGATGCTGGTAAACGACGTGTCCCTGCGCGGCCTGATCCCCAACGAACTGGGTAAGGGCTTTGGTTTCTACCAGTCCAAACCCTCCAGTGCCTTTTCCCCGGTGTGCGTGACCCCGGCGCAACTGGGCGACAACTGGAGAGAAGGCAAGCTGCACCTGCCGCTGGTATCCGAGCTGAACGGCGACAAGTTTGGCGAGCCGAACGCCGGCATCGACATGACCTTCCACTTTGGCCAGCTGATCGCCCACGCGGCGAAAACCCGCCCGCTGGGCGCCGGCACCATCATCGGTTCCGGCACCGTATCCAACAAACTCGACGGCGGCCCCGGCAAGCCGGTGAAAGAGGGCGGAGTGGGTTACAGCTGTATCGCCGAGATCCGCATGATCGAGACCATCCAGGACGGCAAGCCGAGCACCGGCTTTATGCAGTTCGGCGACAGGATTGCGATCGAAATGCTGGACAGTAACGGCCAGTCCATTTTCGGGCGCATCGAGCAGACGGTGGAGCAGGCCTGAGCCATTGCGCACAACCGCTCCGGACTGCCCTGAAGCCCGGGTCAAAAAAGCGAGCCTCGAGAGAGGCTCGCTTTTTTTGTGCCTGCCTGCGCGACGCTTCTCGCAAGCACGGCTTTATTAGTCAAAATGTAATCGTTTACATGTCGGTGTGTGTTCGCTATGGTTGCCGAAAAGCGCGATGAGAATAACAAGATGAAAAAATATCTATCCCTCGGTCTGTGCACCCTGGTGTTGGCCGCCTGCAGCAAGGGGCCGGCAGATACGACCACGCCACTGGCCACCGACGAAGCACCGGTGAACTCAGCCAGCACATACCCCTACCTGGATACATCCCTGCCCATCGAGCGCCGGGTCGATGACCTGGTAGGGCGTATGACCCTGTCGGAAAAAATAAGCCAGCTGTACAACGAGGCACCCGCCATCGAGCGTTTGGGGGTGCCGCGATACAACTGGTGGAATGAGGCGCTGCACGGTGTCGCGCGCGCCGGCAAGGCCACGGTATTCCCCCAGGCCATTGGTCTGGCGGCCACGTTTGACGACCAGTTACTGGGCGAGGTGGCCACTGCCATCTCCGATGAGGCGCGGGCCAAACACCACTATTTCGCGGACAACGATCTCGCATTTCGCTACGCCGGGCTCACGTTCTGGTCGCCCAATATCAATATATTCCGCGACCCGCGCTGGGGGCGGGGCCAGGAAACCTATGGTGAAGACCCCCACCTCACCGGCCGCATGGCGGTTGCCTTTATCAAGGGCCTGCAGGGCGATGACCCCAGGTACCTGAAAACCGCAGCGATGGCCAAGCATTTTGCGGTGCACAGCGGCCCGGAAAAATCCCGCCACTCGGACGATTATGAGGCGACCGCCAAAGACCTGGCGGAAACCTACTTCCCGGCGTTTAAAACCGCGGTAATGGAGGCCAAGGTCGAATCGGTGATGTGTGCCTACAATCGCGTCAATGGCGATCCGGCCTGCGGCAGTGAAATGCTGTTGCAGGATACCCTGCGTGAGCAGTGGGGTTTCGACGGCCATGTGGTTTCGGACTGTGGCGCCATCGCCGATTTTTACGAGCCCGATGCGCACAACCTGGTACGCGCGCCGGCGGAGGCCGCGGCCTGGGCACTGAAGGCGGGCACCGACATCAACTGCGGTACCCGGCGGCTCAGTACCTTTGCCAACCTGGGTTTTTCCCTGCAGCGGAATATGGTCGACGAGAGTGAAATCGATGCGGCGGTCAAACGCACGTTCACCACCCGTTTCAAACTCGGCATGTTCGATCCGGCGGAAGCGGTCCCCTACACCAGCATTCCCATGTCCGCAGTAGGTTCGGAACAACACCTGGAACTGGCGGTAAAAACTGCCGAACAGTCCATGGTGCTGTTGAAAAACAACGGTATTCTGCCGCTGGCAGAGGGCACCCGGGTTGCGGTAATCGGTCCGAACGCGAGCAACTTTTCCGTGCTGGTCGGCAACTACCACGGGTATCCGATAAAACCGGTTACTCCACTGGAGGGTATCCGCACGCGCGCCGGTGCCGGCAACGTGGTTTATGCGGCGGGCACATCGCTGATCGCCGATCAGTACGGAAATTATGAAACGGTAGCCGCCGGCAATGTTTTCCATATCGACAGTGACGGCGCACTGCAGCCGGGGTTGCACGCCGGTTATTACCCGGTGGATATCTCCCGAGGCAAAAAGACTCGCGATTTCAAACTGATTCCGCAGACTACCCTGGCGGAGGCGCCCGCATTCAGCCGTATCGAGTCGCAGGTCGACGCCTACTGGACACGCTCACCGCTGGACGACACGGTAAACGGCGATTTCGGCGTGGTCTGGAGTGGTGTGCTGGTGCCGGAAACCAGTGGCAGTTACCTGTTCAAGTCCGGCGGCAACCTGAAGATCGATGGTGCAGACGTCCATGGCGCAATCGAGCTGCAGGCAGGGCAGCGATACCCGCTGGAAATGTCCCGGGTTTTCCTGCGCAGCCTGACAGGCAGTCCACTGGAACCGAGTGTGCAGTTGAGCTGGGTCAACACGTCCACAGACTACCTGGCTGAAGCAATTGATGCTGCGCGCACGGCCGATGTCATCGTCTATACCGGTGGCATTTCTGCCGAGCTGGAGGGTGAGGAAATGCGCGTGGAGCTGGACGGCTTTGACCACGGCGACCGCACCAGTATCCAGCTGCCGGCCAACCAGCAGGCGCTGCTGCACAAACTCAAAGCACTGGGTAAGCCGGTGGTGATGGTGAATTTCAGTGGTAGCGCCATGGCCCTGAACTGGGAGGATAAAAATCTCGATGCCATCGTGCAGGCTTTTTATCCCGGCGAAGCCACCGGAACCGCGCTGGCGCGCATACTCTGGGGGGATGCCAACCCGTCGGGCAGGCTGCCGGTTACCTTCTATCACAGCGTTGACGATCTTCCCGACTTCAAGGGCTACGCCCTGGCCAATCGCACCTACCGCTATTTTACCGGCGATGTGCTCTACCCCTTTGGCTACGGCCTGAGCTACAGCAACTTCAGTTACAGCAATCTGAGTGTGCCGGACAGCGTGCAGGCGGGTGAGGATTTATCCTTTGCGGTCAAACTTACCAATAGCGGTGAACGAGATGGAGGGGAGGTAAGCCAGGTTTACCTGAGCCTGCCGGATGCGCCGGTGGATGTTCCGATTCGCGAACTCAAGGCATTCAGGCGCTCCGAATTGGCCGCGGGCGCATCCACCCAACTGCAATTCAATATTGCCGCGGCTGATATGCGCTACGTGGATAACGACGGCAAGTCCCACCCTTACCGGGGGCGACTGAAGCTCAGTGTCGGCTCTGGCCAGGGTGCATTTCTCGATGAATCGCAGTTCGCAGAAACCATCGTAACCATTCAGTAAGCGGGTGTTGTTGCGGCGGGCGATATCGAAGCACAGCGATTTGCCCGCCTGATCCAGGGCCAGTGCGGTTTATTCAGGCGAGAGAAATGGATGGCTGGCCTAAATCCGCAACAGGTGCTATTCACAGCTTGCGCATGGACAACAGCGGCATGTTTCTGCGCACTTTTGCCAGCTTCTGTCCATCCAGCGTGGCGGTAATCACTGCTTCCCCGAGACCGGCCTCGGCGAGCACATCCCCCCAGGGATCGATAATCACCGAGTGCCCCCAGGTGTGTCTTTTGGGCGAATGTTGCCCACCCTGGTTTGCTGCAATTACATAGCATCCATTTTCGATCGCGCGGGCGCGCAGCAGTGTCAGCCAGTGTGCCTGCCCGGTGGTGTGGGTGAAGGCTGCCGGCACCAGAAAAATCTCGGCAGCCGCCGCTGCCAGCTGCCGGTAGAGTTCGGGAAAGCGCAGGTCAAAACAGATGCTGAGCCCCAGTTTCGCCCAGGGGGTGGAGGCGACTTTTGTCTCCTCGCCGGGCTCGATACTGGCGGACTCCCGGTAACTGCCTGCGGCATCTTCCACTTCCACATCGAACAGGTGCAACTTGTCGTAACGGGCACGCAGTGCACCGGTGTCGTCATAAACCAGGCAGGCGGAGCGGCTGCGCTTCTCCGCGATGGCGCTGCCGTCCGGTCGCTCCAGTAATGGCGTGGCGCCGGCGACGATCCAGATACCCAGCTCCGCGGCCCAATTTTGCAAGGCGTGCTGCACCGGCTGCAGGCTGGCATCGGCAGCGCCGCCCGCGGCATAGGGTTCTGCGGCAGAGTAGCTGCCGTGATCGGAAAGGTGGGCGAAATTTTCCGGCAGCAGTACCAGCTGCGCACCGCGCTCGGACGCTTGTTTGAGCAGTGCGTATGCCCGTGCCAGGTTATCCGAAACTCTATCACCACTGACCATTTGCACTGCGGCTACACAAATATCTTTCACGGCTCGAGCCTCCGCCACTTTTTTCGATGAAACGCCCAATAAAAAGGCTACCTTGTGGTAGCCATTGTGCGCAATCTGGTTGGCGGGATTACTTATTTTTTCCCGTGCCCATCTGATACACAAACTTCAACCAGAAGTAATCTCCTTCCGTTGTGTTGGTGGAATCCAGCTGGGGCAGCCAGCGAAACTCAACCACAATATTGTCCTTGCCCTTTGGCAGCATGTAACCGATGACGGGGCCGATCCCTGCAGTTTTCTGGCGAAATGGCCCGAGGATTCCGCCCTGGATTTTGTCGTCACTGATCTGGTTGCCCCAGAAGGCGTTGACGCCCATGGTGACGAAGCCATCCCCGGCCTTGACCATTTGCTGCAGGCTGCCATCGAGGTGGAACAGGCGGCCGCTGCGGTAATCGGTATCGGGATTTTGTTCGTTGAGAGTAAGCCCGGTGAACAGTGTCGCGTTGAAGCCCGATTCCATATTGCTATAGGCAATGCCGAAGGTTGGGTCCGCAGACCAGTAATTGAGGCCCGGGTTGGCCAGGCGACCGGTCTCATAATCTCCGGTGGGGGCGTGTATCGGCAGAAAAGCGTTGTATTGCCAGTTGCCGTCCACCCAGGCGAGCATCAGCGGGATTAGCGTGGTGTCGCCCAGACCGGACTCCGACTGACTACGGCTAATTGAACCCACAGCGCTTTCGATGCTGCCGCTGACTTTCACATCCGCCCATGAAAGGTAGGCGCCCGCAGTATATTTTGCGCCAAGCACGGGGGTATCGAAGGTATACAAGGCTCCGCCAACCACGCTGTTTATTCTCACGTCTATGCCGGCGGCGATCAGTCCGGCAATGGGGGTATCAATCTCGGCACCGAAATCACCGCTGTAGTTCAGGTACATGGGCTCGAATACCCATCCGGTCTGCACCGGCGCGCGATCGATCAGGGTTGCTGCCATTCCTGGCACGTAGTACCCGATACCGCCTTCGGTTGCATGGGCGGCAAGCGGACACATTGGCAGCAGGAACATCGACAACAATATGCGCCACAAATAGCGCCGCCACAGGAGAGAACAGGAAGCAATTAAACGCATAACGGGCCCCGAGAAAATCCGATCTTTGCGCTATTGAGTGTAGTCGCTATGCTGTGTTGACCCTTTCGGGGAGGCGCCGACGCTAAATTTGTCGAGAAAGTGAGGCGCCATGGTATGGTTGCCGGCTAGCCAAGGAAAAAACTGAGGAGCTCGAGAGCATGCCCGGTAGAACAACGGCAAATCCATTGCGAATCTTCGCAATTCTGCCCCCAATCATCACCATTATTGCCGTCTTGATGACATCAGCAGTCTGGGCCGCCACCCCCGGTGAACAACTGCAGCAGGTGATCGACGATCACTGGCAATACAGCCTGCGCGAAGATCCCATCACCGCAAGCCGCATGGGCGAGAAGGGCTACGCCGATCGCCTGCCCGGTGTGGCGGAGAGGGACCGCGCCCGCCGCCTCCGGGCAGAAAAGCAGTTCGTCGCACGCCTCAACAAGATCGACAGTCAGCAGCTGGATACCTCGGAGCGGGTCAACAAGGATCTGCTCACCTGGGTGTTGAAAAATTCCATTGAATCAAACGAGCTGTATCTCGAGCGTATTCCGGTGAATACCTTTTACAGCTTCTGGAGTTTGGCGCTGGATGCCAGCAATGGCCTCAGCATGCCCCGGGTGGCCGACTACCAGGACTACATCAAGCGGATTCGGGATTTCGGGCGCTATTTCGACGAGAACCTGGCAAATATGCGCGCGGGTATCAAGGACGGCTTCGTGCTGCCGAAAATCGTGGTGGAGGGTATTGCCCCCACCGTGCGCGCCCAGGTATATGACGACCCGACAAAGAGCAGCCTGTATGAACCCTTCGAGAATCTGCCGGACTCCTTCTCGCCGGCGGACAAAAAGCGCCTGCAAACTGCGGGTGCCAAAGCGATTAGGGAACACGCCATTCCCGCCTTTGACCGCGTAGCTACCTTCCTCGAGGGGGACTACCTGAACGCGGCCACCGTATCCTTGGCCGCGGAAGACCTGCCCGGCGGTAAGGATTATTACCGCCACGCCATTCGCACCTATGTCACGGTGGATATGGACCCGGCAGAAATCCACAATATCGGTCTGGCGGAAGTTAAGCGCATTCGCGGCGAGATGGACGAGCTGATCAAACAGGTAAATAAAGAAACCGACTTCGATGGAGGCTTTGACGAATTTACCGAATTCCTGCGCACCGACCCGCAGTTCTATGCCAAGACCCCGCGGGAGCTGCTCAAGGAAGCCTCCTATATCGCCAAGCGCATTGATTACCGCCTGCCGGAATTCTTCGGCAAGCTGCCGCGCCTGCCCTATGGCGTGGTGCCGGTGCCGGCGGAAATTGCCCCCAACTACACCACCGCCTCCTACAATCCCGCGGCCATCGGCGGTACTCGCGGCGGTGCCTACTGGGTGAATACCTACGCCCTGGACCAGCGCCCGCTGTACGAACTTGTGGCGTTGACCCTGCACGAGTCGGTGCCGGGCCATCACCTGCAGGGCGCGCTTAGCCAGGAGCTGGAAGACGTTCCCGATTTCCGCCGCAACCTGTACCTGAGTGCTTTCGGCGAAGGCTGGGGCCTTTATTCCGAGCGCCTGGGAGTCGAGATGGGGGTCTATGAAAATGCCTACCAGCAGTTCGGCCGCCTCAGCTACGAGATGTGGCGCGCCTGCCGCCTGGTCATCGATACCGGTATCCACTCCCAGGGCTGGACCCGCCAGCGGGCACTGGACTTCCTCGCCGATAACACCTCCCTGTCCAAAGCGAACGTGCGCGCGGAGGTGGACCGCTATATCTCCTGGCCCGGGCAGGCGCTGTCCTACAAGATGGGCGAGATCAAAATCCGCGAGTTGCGTGCAAAGGCGGAAAAGGAACTGGGAGACAGTTTCGACCTACGTGCATTCCACGATGCGGTGCTCGCCAACGGTGCACTGCCGATGGAAATGCTGCAGGCGCAGATGAATCGTTTCATACAAAAAAACAAACAGTGAACCCTGCGGGCCCCGATATTTCCATCGGGGCCCATGCCTGCCACTTCTGTATCCCCCTCCCGAGTCCGTTTCCATCGCCGTTCACCTCTCCCAATCGTCATTTCATCCCGCCAGCAGCCTGGTGGCACACAAGTTGCTGATCCCCTGTTAGCAATCCCCGCCAGCGAGATTCGATATTGATAGAGACGGTCTCGTATCGGGGCTGCGCGTTGCGTTGAAAGGATCATCAATAAGAACGGTGCAGACATATGACGAGCAAATACCATTCGGCGGCCTATCTGCTGGCAGTTTCCGGAGCTTTAACGGCACTACCTACCATCGCTGCCGACGCGAACCCCGCGGCGGGGGAAATGGAAGAGGTGGTGGTGCAGGCAAAGCGCACCTCCCAGGCGGACATCGCCATCGGCGAAAACGAAACCAGCAATACCGTCGGCGTGACCCGCGAAGAGCTGCTGTCCGCGCCCGCCGGTATTTCCGGATTGAAAATGCTGGAAAGCCTGCCCGGATTCAACGTGCAGACCGACGGCGCGCTAGGCCTGTATGAATTCGGCAACTCGGTGCAGGTGCGTGCGTTCAGTCTCTCCCAAGTCGGGTTCGTGCGCGACGGCGTGCCGATGGGGCGCTCGGACGCTTTTGGTGGCAGCCCGATTTTCCGCTATGTGGATAACGAAAACCTGGCATCGGTACTGGCCTCTCCCGGTGCCGGCGATGTATCGCTGCCAAGCTATTCCTCCCTCGGCCCGATTGTATCCTACAACTCCACCGACCCGTCGGAAGAGGCGGGCGGTATGGTTTCCCTGACCTCCGGTGACGACAACCTGTTGCGCAGTTTTGTGCGCCTGGAAACCGGGGATATCAACGGTTTCGCGGCCTATTTAAGTCGCTCCAAAACCGATAGCGATCTCTGGCGCGGTCCCGGCACCATCGATCGCGAGCACCTGGAGGGCAAGGCGAAATACGATTTTGACGAGGACACATATATCGAGGCGAGCTTCGTCAGCAACGACTTCCACGATTACGATTCCCCATCCGGGCTGGAAAGCAGTTTCGACGCGGACTACTACTACGCCTACCTGGATGCCATTCCCGAGGGTTGCAGCAATCCGCTGTCCGGGGTGTACGACTTCAATGGCGACGGCAGCATCGACGACCAGGATTTCACCCCGGTGTTTACCGACAGCAGCTGTACCAGCTACTACGAAGACCGGGTGAATATTCGCGAGGATGCCCTCTACTCAGTGTCCATGGGCAGCGACATCACCAGTGACCTCTACCTGACGTCAACCTGGTATTACGAAGACAAGGACGGCTTCGGCGTGTCTCCGGATAGCTACGGCAATTCCCTGTCTATTTACCAGCGCCAGGCCGCCGCCGGCCTCGACGTTACCCACCCGCGGGGGGTGCAGTACGGTTACTCCGGTGTGGGCGGGGAGCGGGAAGGTTTTCTCGCCGGGCTCGAGTGGCAGCTCGGGCTGCACAGGGTGGAATTCGGTGGCTGGTTCGAGGACGAAACCTACAACCGCACCCAGCTGCGCTACAACAAGACCGCCGGCAGCGCGGATGGCAACGTGATCTGGGATGAGGTGGCCTACTACCGCCGCAACTACACCAGTAACCGCGAAACCGTGCAGTTGTATGTGAAAGACACCATCGCCCTGCTGGACGAGCGCCTGAATGTGGAGCTCGGAGCCAAGTCCCTCAGCATCGACTACACGCTCGAGGGTTATCGCGATTATGCCGACTACGAAATCGGTGGCATGCCCGGTTACGGACCGCAGTCCGTCAGCGCCGATTACTCGGAAAATTTCCTGCCCATGATCGGTGCGGTGTACAACCTGAATGATACCGATCAGCTGTTCGGCTCCTGGTCCGAGAGCTTTGCGTTGCCGAAAGGCGCCGACGATATTTTCTCTGTCGCCACCAGTTTCGACGCGCCGGCACCCGCCGGGGAAACCGCGGACAATATCGAATTCGGTTTCCGCACCAGCCGCGCGCAGTACAACGGTGCCCTCTCCATGTACTACACCAGTTTTGACAATCGCCTGGTTGCCGGCAACGTACTGAACCCGGCCACCGGCGAGCCCGAGGCTTTCTACACCAATGCCGGTGAAACCACTGCCTGGGGTATGGAACTGTCCGGTGTGTACATGCCAGCGGTGTTCGATCAGGCGCTCTACTTCAATGCCAACCTGAGTTACAACCACGCGGAACTGAAGGACGGCTTTGGCAGCAATCCCGCGGGCAGCGTGCTGGCAGACAGCCCGGAGTGGCTGCTGACCGGCGGCGTGACCTGGGAGCCCAGCGACTGGATGGTCGCCAACTTTTCGGTCAAATATACCGGCAAGCGCTACGCGGATTACGCCGAGATTTTCGAGATGGATGACTACATCGTGGCCAGTGCCTACGTGGATTTCAGTGGCGACTCCTTTGGCTTCGCCAACACCAGCCTGCGCCTCAACCTCGACAACGTATTCGATAAACAGGTAATGTCATTCGTCTATGCGGGTTCACCGTATTACCGTCCCCTGAGTCCGCGCACGTTCCAGGGCACACTTACCTACAGTTTCTGAGTTAGGGGAAATCATGTTGAAAAAACTTAATCTGGCTGCCTGTGTGATGAGTGCCATACTCGCAGGCTGCGCACCGGAATCCAGCGAGACAGTGGCGTCGGCGGAAAAGGCCGCAGCCGAGGCACCGAAGAATGAAAATATCAGTGTCGAGACGCTGCACCAGAAACTGCTCACCATGGATACCCATGTGGACCTGGATGTGGACAATTTCACCGCGGAGAAAAATTACACCCAGGACCTGCAGACCCAGGTTGACCTGGGCAAGCTGGAGCAGGGCGGGCTCGACGCGGTCTGGTTCAGTGTCTACACCGGCCAGGGTGAACTCAGCGAAGCAGGCTATGCCGCGGCACTGGAAAATGCGCTGGCCAAGTTCGACGCGATACATCGCCTGACCGAGGAAATTGCCCCGGACCGCATCGGTCTGGCGACCACTCCGGAACAGGTGCAGAGCCTGATTGCCGAAGGCAAGCTGGCGGCACTGATCGGGGTGGAAAACGCCTATCCCCTCGGTACCGACCTGAGCCTGGTGCAGGAGTTCTACGACCGCGGTGCGCGCTATATGTCGCTGGCACACAATGGTCACAGCCAGTTTGCCGATTCCAATACCGGAGAGAGCGACGATGTCTGGCTGTACAACGGCCTCAGTGATCTGGGACGCGAGCTGGTTGCGGAGATGAACCGGGTCGGCATCATCATCGACCTGTCTCAT
This sequence comes from uncultured Microbulbifer sp., assembly GCF_913055755.1. Taxonomy (GTDB): domain Bacteria; phylum Pseudomonadota; class Gammaproteobacteria; order Pseudomonadales; family Cellvibrionaceae; genus Microbulbifer. Next base: position 2,362 of record NZ_CAJXKH010000020.1, on the reverse strand, counting down.
CCCTCCAAGGCCGCCAACCTGGAAATGCTGAGCCTGAGCAAGGCGCCGGTAATTGCCTCGCACTCCTCCGCCAGGGCGCTGAACGACGTCAGCCGCAACCTGGATGACGAGGAGTTGCTGGCGATCAAGGAAAACGGCGGCGTGGTGCAGACCGTGGCGTTTGCTTCCTACCTCAACACCGGGAAATACGACGCGTGGAAGGACAAGGCCATGGAGGTGATGGCCCGTGAAGCCCACAAGACCGGTTTCCAGATGATGGACTGGAAGGCGGTGGGTGAACTGGATAGCGATGCCCGCCATGAATACATGGCCAGCTTCATGAAGCTGCGCGCCGAGGTGGCTCCCATGATCGAGCAGGAAGTGGACCCGCTGGTACCGCCGGTTAACGTGCAGGACTTTGTCGACCACATCGATTACCTGGTGAAAAAAATCGGTATCGAGCACGTGGGCATCAGCTCCGACTTCGACGGTGGCGGCGGCGTCGCCGGCTGGAACGATGCCTCGCAGACAGCCGCGGTGACCGAGGAGCTGCTCAAGCGCGGATACAGCGAGGAGGAAATTGCCAAACTCTGGAGTGGCAACCTGATGCGGGTCATGGGCGAGGTGCAGGCAGTGGCGAAATCCCTGCAAAAAAACCAGGGGTAGGGCGCCGCAATAATCCCTTCGGGACTCACAGCCCGGGCAAAAATTGCCGGGCTGTGAATTACGTCTCAACTTCAAATAGCGCGGAGTCACCCGGCGCGCTACGCTTTTCTACCCGTGTCCGCTATCGGAAGTTTCATGCCTGTTTCGAATAGCCGAAGAGTCTGGCGCACGCCCAAGGCCGGTGCCATCAGTAACCTGCAACTGGTGGATGAGCCGTTGCAGCCGCTGTCTGACGAATGCATCCGCATCAGTACCCGGTGCGTAGGGCTTAACTTTGCCGATATTTTTGCCCTCACCGGGCTGTATTCTGCGACCCCCGAAGACAGCTTTATCCCGGGCCTGGAGTTCTCTGGTGTGGTCGTTGAGATGGGGGCATCCGCCAATACCGAATTGAAAATTGGTGACCACGTTTACGGCTGCACAAGATTTGGCGGCTATGCGGATACCGTGGACGTACTGCCCCAGCACTGCCGTAAAATGCCTCGGGACTGGACCTTTGCCCAGGGTGCCGCATTCCCCGCACAAAGCCTCACCGCCTATTACGCACTGACCGAACTCGGTGCGCTCAAGCGGGGGCAGGTGGTATTGATCCAGAGCGCCGCCGGCGGTGTCGGCCTGCAGGCGATGCGCATGGCGCGGGAGCTGGGGGCGACCCCTATCGGCACGGTGGGTACGCCGGCGAAAAAACAATTTTTGGCGGAGCAGGGTTTCGACGAGGTGATCGTCCGCGGCGAGGATTTTGCCGAAGAGCTGGCGATCCAGCTCGGCTATCGGCCCCTGCACCTGGTATTGGACGCCATCGGCGGCAAGATCCAGACCCAGTGCTTCGAGGCCCTGGCGCCCACCGGCAGGCTGGTGGTTTTCGGAGCCGCGGAATTTACCCCGGGCGACCGCGCCAACTGGCTGAAGGCCCTGCGGCTATACCTGAAAAGGCCCCGCTACGATGTGATGGATATGATCAGCATCAACAAGTCGGTGCTGGCATTTAATCTCATTTGGTTGTGGCAGGAGCAGGCCATGTTTGATCAGCTGCTGAGCGGCTGCGCGGAGCTGGCGCTATCTGCACCTCATGTAGGTCACGAGTTTGCATTTGCCCAGGCCCATGACGCGATTGAGTGTTTGCGCAGCGGCCATTCCATCGGCAAAGTAATTCTTAGTATTTAAAGTGATAGCCACACTTTGGCTGTGGCAGCCGCGCGGCCAAAGTTTGATGTTCAAATATCCTGATTTTTTATTGAAGTCCCGGGGTATGTGGATGCGCGGTCTTAAGAGTCCCTCAGTCAGCCCAGTGCCCGAACCCCATGTATTCCCACATGGCATCTTTGGCCTCATGTTTTTCCACCGACTTGCCCCGGCTAAATTTTTCGAGGGTCATCGTGCTTACGAAGCGGGTGTAGTTCGCCTCGTTTCGCCTCCATTTTTCCTTGTCACCCAGGGGCGTATCGTAGAGTGAATTGACCAGTAAAGAAGCCTTGTATGATTTCCACTCACTGACATATCTGGTATCGCCATCCTCATAGGTAAATTTTAATTCCTGAGGCAGTTTAAGATCACTGCCTGGCACTGTTTGCTCACCGATCTTTTCAAAGGTCACTTTAGAGAGATTGTCGGCGACAATTTTTCCGTTTTTGGCCAGCATAAAAACGTTGGTCCATTCACCGCCCAGTTCTTTGCGGTGCTGGATCGGATAGGCAACCAGCGGGTACGGGCCGATATT
>NZ_CAJXKH010000019.1 GCF_913055755.1 uncultured Microbulbifer sp. | reverse complement strand
GGCCATCGACAAAGCCGTAAAAGCCACCGGCATGCCCGCCGGCGTTTTCTCCCTGATCATGGGTTCCGGCCGTCGGGTCGGCGCCGAGCTGGTAAAAGCGCCCGGCATCAAGGCCGTCGGCTTTACCGGTTCCCTGCAGGGCGGTATGGCACTGTTCAACCTGGCCAACGCACGCCCCGAGCCGATCCCGGTATTTGCGGAAATGGGCAGTATCAACCCGGTGGTGCTGTTGCCGGAAGCACTGAAAGAAAAAGCCGAAACCATCGCCGAAGGTTTTGTCGGTTCCCTGACCCTGGGCACCGGCCAGTTCTGTGTAAACCCGGGTCTGGTTCTGGCGGTAGAGGGCGAAGAACTGGACCGCTTCATCAGCGCTACCTGTGAAGCCCTGTCCAAAGTGGGCTGCGGTGTGATGCTGAACGAAAACACCCTGGCCGGTTACCAGAGCGGCGTTGCCCGCCTGCGCGACCAGGAAGGCGTCGAGCAGGTTGGTTGCGGCGAGCCCGCCGGCGACGACAAGGGTTTCACCTGTCAGGCAGGCCTGCTGACCGTCGACGGCAAGAACTTCCTCGCCAACAAAGAACTGCAGGAAGAAGTATTCGGCCCCATGTCTCTGGTAGTGAAGTGCCGCGACCGCGCCGAACTGCTGCAGGCGATTTCCTCCTTGCAGGGCCAGCTCACCGGCACCCTGCAGTGCACCGAATCCGAGCTGGCGGGTTACGCCGATCTGGTTGAGGTCCTGCGCCAGAAAGTGGGCCGTGTTGTATGCAACAACTTCCCCACCGGCGTAGAAGTGTGCCACTCCATGATGCACGGCGGTCCTTTCCCGGCAGCCACCGACGCGCGCTTCACTTCCGTGGGCACTATGTCCATCGCCCGCTTCGTGCGCCCGATCTGCTTCCAGAACTACCCGGAAGCACTGCTGCCGGACGCCCTGAAAAACAGCAACCCGCTGAACATTGCGCGTCTCGTGAACGGTGAAAAGACCAGTGATGCAATCTGAACTGACCGTGCCCAGCGGAATTGAGACTTCCGAGCTGGCCCTTCCTCAACAAGAGGGCAGCGGCAACCGCCCGCTGCAACTGGTCACGCTGGAAAACAGCCGCGGCACCCGGGTCACCCTGTGTGACCTGGGCGCCAGCCTGTATTCAATCCACACCAGGGATCGCTACGGTCACAGCGATAATATCCTGCTGACCTACGCCGATCCCCAGCACTGGCTGGACAACAACTGGTACCTGGGCGTAACCGCGGGCCGCGTTGCCAACCGTATCGGCGCGGCGCAGTTCCAGCTCGGTGACGAGACATACCTGCTGCCGGCAAATGATGGTGAAAACCATCTGCACGGCGGCCCCCAGGGTCTGCACACCAAGCGCTGGCAGGTGGTACAGAGCGAATCCTCCCCACGCTTCCAGTCGGTGACCTTTCGCTGTGTGAGTGAAGACGGCGAGGGCGGCTATCCCGGCAAACTGGAAATTGAGCTGACCTACTGCCTGGACGAAGACGACGCGCTGACGCTGGAATACCGTGCGGTTACCGATGTCGATACCCCGGTGGCCCTGACCAACCACTGCTACTGGAACCTGGCGGGGCGCAATGGAATCCTCGAGCATGAACTGGAGATCCACGCGGATCAGCTGTTGCGCTTGAATGAGCAGCTGATCCCTACTGGTGAGCTGCTCAATGTTTCCGATACGCCGGTGGATTTCCGCAAGCGCAAGAAAATCGGTCGCGATATCGACTGGTGGCCGGGCGGTTACGACAATTTTTGGGTGGTGGACGAGACTGCGAACAAGGCGCTGAAGCCCATTGCTTCTCTGGTCGACCCGGCTTCCGGTCGTTCGGTGAAAATTGTTTCCAGCGAGGCGGGTGTACAGTTCTACAGCGGCAATTTCCTGGATGGCAGCCGCAACCGCGATGACGGTTCACCCATGAACCAGTATGCGGGGTTGTGCCTGGAGACCCACGGTTTCCCGGACGCGCCCAACCACAAGAATTTCCCTTCTGTCATTTTGAAGAAGGGCGAAGAGTACCGGCAGACGACGATTTATCAGTTTTCTGCGGAGTAAATACTTTCGAGTTCAGTAAAGAAATCTGAACTTTCCGATAAGCCCGGGACCCGGTATGGGTTTCCGGGACTGTCGAAAAGAGGGACCTTTTCGACAAGCCCCCATGGATGGGTTTACGGCGTGTCCCGGAAACCCATACCGGGTGCCGGGCGCCACTGATCTGGTTCTGTGCCGCTTTTAGGCTACGGGGTACGCGCCAGCTGGCTTTAGTGGCGCCCCCGCTACCGGTAAGCGGTTCGCGAGACACGCCGTAAACCCATCCCTGGGGGCTCTTCCGCGAGGTCCCTCTCGCGGAAGGTCTCGCGAACCGCTTCCCGGTATCGGGAGCTTCGCATCGAAGTGCATATTGTTCGTTCAGGATAGTTGGGCGGACTGTATAAGGGAGCTTGCTCCCAAGAATAAATATAAACAAACCAAAGTGATGAGGAGTCCGATAATGAAGATCTCTCGAATCCTGTCCGGCGCTTTTGCACTGGCCCTGTGTGCCAGCCAGAGCGTACTCGCAACCACCATCGGTTTTTCCCAGGTTGGCTCCGAAAGCGGCTGGCGTACCAGCTTCAGTGAGTCGGTAAAGGCCGAAGCCGAAAAACGCGGTATCAATCTCAAGTTTTCCGATGCGCAACAAAAGCAGGAAAACCAGATCAAAGCCGTACGCAGCTTTATCGCCCAGGGTGTCGACGCGATCATGATCGCCCCGGTGGTGGAAACCGGCTGGAAACCGGTATTGCGTGAGGCCAAGCGCGCGCGCATCCCCGTGGTTATTCTCGACCGCAATATCGACGTAAACAACAAATCCCTGTTCCTCACCCGCATCGCCTCCGACTTCGTCGAAGAGGGCCGCCGCGCCGCGCAGTGGCTGATGGACGAGACCGAAGGTAACTGCAAAATTCTTGAACTGCAGGGTACCGTAGGCGCCACCGCCGCCATCGATCGCATGAAAGGCTTCAACGAAGTCATCGGCAAGTATCCCAATGCCGAGATTGTGCGCAGCCAGACCGGCGAATTTACCCGTACCAAGGGTAAAGAAGTGATGGAAGCCATGCTCAAGGCCGAGAATAGTGGCAAGGAGATCTGCGCGCTCTGGTCCCACAACGACGAAATGGCCATCGGTGCCATCCAGGCCATCAAGGAAGCGGGCCTGAAGCCCGGCGAAGACATGCTGGTGGTGTCGGTGGACGGTGTGCCCGACTACTTCAAGGCCATGGCCGACGGCGAAGCCAATGCCACCGTGGAACTGAACCCGCACCTTGGCGCACCGGCGTTTGATGTTATTGAGGCCTATCTGAAAGGCGATCGCAAGGTGGAAAAACTGATTACCACCACCGGCGACCTGTTTACCCAGGAAACCGCCGCGGAAGAATACGCGAAGCGCGCGAAAAAATAACAGTTGGGTGTGAGCCATGACGTTGTTGAGTCTGAGCAAAGTCGAAAAGCGTTATCCGGGGGTGAAAGCCCTGGATGGCGTCGACTTCCAGCTGCGCGAGGGCGAGATCCACGCGCTGCTGGGGGAAAATGGGGCTGGCAAGTCCACGCTGGTAAAAGTCATGACCGGTGCGCTGGAAGGCGACGGCGGCAGCATGACTTACCTGAATCAGCCCCTGAAACTGAAAAGCACCGCCCACGCGCAAACCGTGGGTATCAGCACCGTGTACCAGGAAGTAAACCTGCTGCCCAATCTCACCGTGGCACAGAACCTGTACCTGGGGCGCGAGCCGAAAAAGTTCGGGCTGATCGACTGGAAGCGCATCAATTGCCAGTCGCGGGAAGTGCTGAAGCGCTTCGACCTCGATATCGACGTGACTCGCCCGCTGTCGACTTTTTCCATTGCAGTACAGCAGCTCATCGCCATCGCCCGCGGTGTGGATATGTCCGCCAGGGTGCTGGTGCTCGACGAGCCCACCGCCAGTCTCGATGCCGACGAGTGCGAACAGCTGTTCAGCGTGATGCGCGAACTGAAAGCCAAGGGCATCGGTATCGTGTTTATCACCCACTTCCTCGACCAGGTCTACGCGGTGTGTGATCGCATTACCGTGCTGCGCAATGGTCAGCTGGTGGGTGAATTCGAGGCTGCGAAACTGTCCCGCAGTGAGCTGGTCGGGCATATGCTCGGCAAGGAACTGCAGGCCCAGGCACACCGCTCCGAGGCGCGCGAGGAAAAGGCGCTGTCGGAGCCGCTGCTGGAGCTGACTGGTGTCGAGGTAAAAGGCTCCCTGCATCCTACGTCTCTTATCGTGCGCCGCGGCGAAGCCGTGGGTCTCGCCGGCCTGCTGGGTTCCGGGCGTTCGGAAGTGTGTCGGGCGGTCTTCGGCGTGGACAAAAAGACCGCTGGTACCCTGACATTCAAAGACAGCGAACAGAATTTTCGCCAGCCGACGGAGGCCATTGCGGAAGGGCTGGCGCTGTGTCCGGAAGACCGCAAGACCAGCGGAATCGTTGGCCCGCTGTCCATCCGCGAGAACATCGCGCTGGCACTGCAGGCGCGCCGCGGCTGGTGGCGTCCCATGAGCCGCGCGGAGCAGCAGCAACTCGCAGACAAGTTTATCGCCGAGCTGCAGATCGCCACGCCGGACGCTGAAAAGCCCATTGAACAACTGAGTGGCGGTAACCAGCAGAAGGTCATTCTGGCCCGCTGGCTGGCCACCAATCCCCAGTTGCTGGTGCTGGATGAACCCACCCGCGGGGTGGATATCGGCGCGCACGCGGAAATTCTCAAACTGATCAAAAAATTCTGCAGTGAGGGCATGTCCCTGCTGGTGACCTCTTCCGAGCTCGACGAGCTGGTGGCCTTTTCAGATCGCGTCGCGGTGATGCGCGACCGCCGCAAGGTGGCGGAGATCGAAGGCGAGGATATTACCGAAGGCAACATCATGCAGGCGATTGCGGAGGCGTAACGTGAGTAATCTTCAATCCGCTGCCGTGGCGCGACCTGTGCCTGCGCAGAAAGAAAAACAACCGTTCAAATTTTCGGGGCGCTACCTGTGGCCGCTACTGGGCCTGTTCTGCCTGCTGGCAATCAACCTGGTGCTGGCTCCGGAGTTTTTCCATATCGAAATCCAGGACGGCCGTCTCTACGGCAGCCTGATCGATGTGCTGAACCGCAGTGCACCTGTGGCGCTGCTGGCCATCGGCATGACTCTGGTGATCGCAACCGGCGGTATCGACCTGTCCGTGGGGGCCACCATGGCGATCGCCGGCGCGGTGTGTGCCAACCTGATCGTCGGTGGGATGGAAAACATCTTCCTGCTGGTTGCCGCGGGACTTGCCGCCGGCCTGGTGGCCGGGGCGGTCAATGGCGGCCTGGTGAGCTATATGGGCATCCAGCCCATTGTGGCCACACTGATCCTGATGGTGGCCGGGCGCGGTATCGCGCAGCTGATCAATGCCGGCCAGATTGTCACCTTCCAGAATGACGCCTTTGCGTTTATCGGTACCGGATCCTTCCTCGGCCTGCCGTTTCCGATTGTGCTGGTGCTGATTGTATTTGCGCTGGTACAGCTACTGATGCGCAAAACCGCACTGGGCCTGTTTGTGGAAAGTGTCGGCTGTAATGCCGGTGCCAGCTACTACCTGGGCATCAACCAGCGCGCGGTCAAGATGATGGTGTACTGCATTGCCGGTGTCTGCGCGGCGCTGGCGGGCATGATTGCGGCGGCGGATATTCAGGGCGCGGACGCGAATAATGCCGGACTGTGGCTGGAACTGGACGCGATTCTGGCGGTGGTGATCGGCGGCGCCTCACTGATGGGCGGGCGCTTCTCTATTTTGCTGTCCATTGTTGGTGTACTGGTGATCCAGTGTCTCAGCACCACGATTATCATGAGTGGTCTGCCGGCGAAGTTTAACCTGCTGATCAAGGCGGTGGTGGTGATCTTTGTATTGCTGCTGCAATCTCCGCGCTTCCAGCAGCAGATGGCTGCGCTATTTTCGCTGCTCAAGAAAAAACAAAACGGAGGGGCGCAGGCATGATGCATTCTCTCGCCAATTCCAGGTTTGCCTCGCTGTATGTGACGACCGCACTGTTTGTGCTGTTGTTCCTGGTGGGAGCCTTTCAGTTTGAAGGTTTCGGCAGCACCCGAGTGGTAGCCAACCTGTTTTCCGACAATGCTTTCCTGGTGATTACTGCCATCGGCATGACCTTTGTAATCATCTCCGGCGGTATCGACCTGTCCGTGGGCGCTGTGATTGCTCTGACCGGGGTAGTTTGCGGCCTGCTGATTGGCGAACTGCAGATGCACCCGCTGATTGTGTTCCCGCTGGTGCTGATCGGTGGCAGCCTGTTCGGTGCATCCATGGGGGCACTGATCCACTACTACAAATTGCAGCCGTTTATCGTCACCCTCGCGGGCATGTTCCTCGCTCGTGGCCTGGCCACCACTCTGAGCGAGGAGTCGATCCCCATCGACCATCCGTTCTACGATGCGGTTGCGGATTTCGGTGTGCTGCTGCCCGGCGGCGCCTGGCTGGGTTCCTCCACGCTGATCCTGTTCGCGGTACTGATCGCGGCCATTGCACTGGCCCATTTCACCCGCCTCGGTGGCTTTATCTACGCGCTCGGGGGCAGTGCCCAGTCCGCGCAGCTGATGGGGGTACCCGTGGCCCGCACGACCATTAGCATCTACGCGATCAGTGGATTCCTGTCTGCGCTTGGTGGAATCGTCTACTCCTTTTACACATTCTCAGGATATTCTCTGGCGGCGGTGGGAATGGAACTGGATGCCATTGCGGCAGTGGTGATTGGTGGTACCCTGTTGACCGGCGGCTCTGGCTATGTGGTGGGGACGCTGATCGGCGTATTGATCATGGGTGTTATCCAGACCTATATCTCGTTTGATGGCACCCTCAACAGCTGGTGGACCAAAATTGTTATCGGCCTGTTGTTGTTTGCCTTTATCGGCATGCAGCGCCTGCTGACCCGGCGCCAGGCCAGCGCTGTGGCGCATTGATTGCTTGGCGGCACGCTAATTGCTTGACCCTGGTCAAGGACCTCCAGCAGTAGTTGAGACTAGAATAAATCGCGGCGCGCGGAGAAAAAGAGAGGGCACCGATGCTTGAAGTACAGCGGATAGACGCAATCGAAGTCGGCAACACGCTCGGAGAGGGGGTGCTGTGGAACTCGAAGGAGCAGAGTGTCTGGTGGACCGATATCCACGAATGCAAACTCTATCGGCTCACCTGGCCGGGTCGCGAGCTGGAGGTGTTTGATACGCCCGAGCGCCTGTGTGCCTTCGCCTTTACCGATCGCGACGACTGCATTGTCGCTGCGTTCGAGACCGGTTTCGCCCTGTATGACTATCGCCGCGGACAGATCCTGTGGCAGAAAACCCTGCTGGAAAAGGGCAGCGGTTTGCGTTTCAACGATGGCAAGATCGACCGCCAGGGCCGCTTTTGGGCGGGCACCATGGCGGAAGACGGCCGCGAGGATGCTGCGGGGGTACTTTACTGCCTGGAGCCAAACGGCGTGGTCAGCGAACAGGAGAAAAACGTCTTTATCTCCAATGGTTGCTGCTGGGACGTGGATTCCAGTCACTTCTATTTCGCCGATTCCCCGCGCCGCAGTATCTACCGCTACAAATTCGATGCCCGCCGTGGTGACCTCGGCGAGCGCGAACTCTTTGCCCGCACCATGTTCGGTATCTACCCGGACGGTGCCACCGTGGACGCCGATGGCTATCTGTGGTCCGCGCAGTGGCGCGGCGCGCGTATCCAGCGCTATACGCCGGACGGCAAACTCGCCGGCGCAGTGCCGGTGCCGGTCAGCCAGCCTACCTGTGTAACCTTTGGTGGTGCCAACATGGACCTGATGTTTGTTACCACCGCGAAGGAATCCCTCAATGAATGGACCCTGGATCGGGAGTGGCAGGCGGGTAACCTGTTTGTGTTCAAGACGCCATTCAAGGGCATTATGGGCTTCCGTTTCAGTACCGTTCAGTTGTTACAAAAGCTGGCGGAAACCGCCTGACAAGCCTGATTGAGCTGCGCTCGTCAGCTATTCAGACACAACAACGGGCTGCGAGGCCCGTTTTTTATGCGTGTAACTTTGCAGGGAAAATCTTGTGGGAATAAAAAAGCCCGGAATTTCCGGGCAAAGAGGGTAGGGCCTGCAGCACTGGCCGTGGCCGGCCTGGTGCTGCGCTGATTCAGTGATTGTCTCGTAGCAGTCGTACACCGTAGATGCCGCCGGCGACGGAGTTTTCCGCAGCCTCGAAGCGCAGTGCGATCAAGCCATTTTCCGATCTCTCCAGCACCGCAGGGGGGACCGGGTAATCCACACTGAAGAAGTCGTCACCACGACTGCCATCCAGCTTTACCTGGGCGACTTCCACATCATTGGCGAGGATGCGAAAGCTGCGGCCGCTGTCCAGGCCGTAGTAGGTAATGCGCAGCATTTGTGCTTCCTGCCCGGGGTCTTTCAGCTGGTAACCGAACCAGTCATTGGCGTGGCGCCAGTGGCGGCCGTGGTGAATGCCCGCTTCGGTGCCGGAGCCGGCAAAGAAATGATCCGCTTCCGGCTGCTGCTCTCCCGGTGCCACCTTGTCGATGGTCTGCCGTACCAGTGCCAGTCGCGCACGGTCTTCCGCTTCCTGTTGTTTTTGCTTTTCCGCAAGGCCTTGCGGAGTGCTGTAGGGCCAGTAAACACTGTAGCGAGATTCGTGCACGCGGAAGAACGGGATCAGTTCCAGGCCGCTGCCGGCATTTGGGTTCAGCGCGGGTAGGGTCGCGGCAGCAGTGCCGGTTTTCAGCGCCTGGATATCCGCGGTCTGCAGACTGTCCGGAGCGGCAAAACGCAGTTCCTCACCGGGCAGGCGTTCCAGCCCGCGGATAAAGTCGCGATCTTCACTGACGAAGGTTGGCGTCATTTCCTGAGGGCACATTGGGCCGCTGGCGATATGCCCCATGCGGCTGTCGTCGGCGAAAAAGTTCAGTTGCTCGTGGGCAAAAGGCTGAGTCCTGGCCGCCAGTACCACCGGGCCATAAGTCAGTGCGTAGTAATCGGATTTGTCCGGAAGCTGCTCCGCTTCCGGGTGCATGGGCAGGTTTACTTCAATGCGGTCGCCGCTTTTCCATTCGCGCTGAATGGTGATGTAGCTGCCGGGCTTGTCCTGGACGGCAATCTTTTTGCCATTGAGCGCAATGCTCAGTTCGCCTTCATTGACCCAGGCCGGATAGCGCAGTTTCAGGCTGAACTCACCGTCACCGGTCACCGTAAGCGCGGTGTTTTCCGTGTCGGGGATATGGTTTTCCTGGGTGATCTGAATGCCTTTTTCCTCCCAGTTCAGGGTGGAGGGGATAAACAGGTTCACGAACAGTTCGTCGCCGCGATGGGCGTAAATCATTTCTCCATATTTACTGTGATTCTCGATCCCGGAACCGACACAACACCACATGGCATCCTGTGGTTGTGAATACATGCGGTAGTGGTTGGGGCGCATGGGTGTGAAATACACCAGGCCGCCGGTGTCCGGGTTCTGGGATGAGAGGATGTGGTTGTAGAGCGCGCGTTCGTAGTAGCGGATGTAACGGGTATCCGGCTTGCTCAGGTACAACATCCCGGTAAGCTTGAGCATGTTGTAGGTATTGCAGGTCTCCGGACCTTCGACGTCCTCGATCATGGGGGCAAAATCGTCGGTGGGGTGGAAGTGTTCGCGCACGCTGTTGCCGCCAATAGCGACGGTGCGATGCTCTACCACTTCGTACCAGAAATACTCTGCCGCATCCTGCCACTGTTGGTCGTGGGCCAGGTCGCCGACCCGCTTGTAGCCGATGACTTTGGGGATCTGGGTGTTGGCGTGCAGGCCGGTGAGCTTGTCCTGGTGCTGTTGCAGCGGGTTCAGTATTTCCCGGTGAGACAGGCGCTTGGCAACTTCCAGATACTTGCTGTCCCCGGTTATTGCCGCCACGTCGGCATACACCTCGTTGAGGCCGCCGTGTTCACTTTTCAGGATCAGTTGCACCTGCTCATCAGAGAACTTGGCGATCAGCTTTGCACCCCAGTCGGACAGGGCGATGAGCATGTCCAGTGCCTGCTGGCTGTCTGCATGCAGGTAGGCATCGCGCAGGCCGGCGTACACTTTGTGGATGTTGTACAGCGGTACCCATTTGTCGTTGAGGGTAAACAGGTCTGAGCGAATACTTCCTTCGGTCAGTTCGTTCCACATGGCTTTGCCGCCGGGCACGCCGCTCAGGTAGCCGTTGCCATTGTTATCCTGCGCTCTCTTAAGTTCATCGAGCATGTAGTCCAGGCGCTGCTTGACTTCTTCATTGCCGGTGGCGGCCCAGGCGAGGCTCAGGGCGGTGATGTAATGTCCGCCGATATGTCCATCGAGACCGGTGTTTTCCCAGTTGCCGTAATTGTCCGCTTTGGGCTTTAGGCCGGCTTCCTTGAGGTAGGGTGCCAGCAGCCTGTCCGGATCCATCGCAAGGATGTACTGGATATTGGTGTCCTGGGCGTGTTTGAACGGACTTTCCAGCAGGCGCACCTGGTCGAGTGGAAAGGCTTCCATTTCGCCGGGTTCGTTTTTGCTGGTGCAGCCGGTGAGCGCAATCGAACTGATTGCCAGGCTCAGGATTATTTTTTTCATCGCTACCTCTGGGTGCTTTTATTTTTTGGAGCCAAGCTTTGATCCAATGGTGTGCTTTGTAGCAAGTACTGTGGCGGCGTTGCTACCGGACTAGCGCAAAAACAGACCACGAAACAACCCGCCAGCAAATTATCTAACCTTGAACCCCTGATAAGAATCCAGCTCAGCAGAATCAACAATCGGCCAGAGATCTTTATCCCACTTGAGGTTCATGATCTTCAGTTTCTGTAGTCCGTTGTCCGCAGACTCATAGGCGTGCAGGACGAGATAATCTTTGCCATCAAAGGTGTAGGCACTGTTGTGTCCAAGCCCCGGCCAGGCCTTGTTGCCGGCAATCAGGGGTGTGCCACCGCCATTTGCCATATCCACGCCATCTTTATCCAGGTAAGGCCCGGTTACGGATTTGGCGCGGCCCACGGCCAGACGGTAAGTGCTGTCGTCGCCCTTGCAACAAAGGCCGCGGGAAATAAACAGGTAGTAGTAACCGTTCTTGTGGAAGATAAACGGCGCTTCCAGTTCCTCGGGGCCGGCTTTATCCACAGGCTGGAATTTGGGCCGGTCGCCGCGGGCGATGGTGTGCCACTCCTGGGGTTCTGCCAGCTTGGTCAGGGAAGGATCCAGCTTCACCAGCTTCAAACCCTCCCAGAAAGAGCCGAAACTCATCCACGGTGTGCCGCCTTCGTCGAATATCACCGCCGGGTCAATCGCGTTCCAGTGGTCCCGGTGTGGAATGGATCGCACCACGATACCCTGATCCTTCCAGCCGTACTCTGCAGAGTTCGGGTCCAGGGTGGGGGACACGGTTACGCCGATGGCGGAGGTGTTCTTGCCGAAGGCGGAAACCGAGTAATACAGGTAGAAGCGGCCATCGTGCTCGACGATGTCCGGTGCCCACAGGTGGCCGTTGAAAGTGGCAGAGACATTTTTCGCCCAGGCTGGTTCGCCATCGAAACCGCGACCGGAATACTTCCAATGCTGCATGTCCTGCGAGCTGTAGATGGTGATACCGGGACCGGTGCTGAACAGGTAATAGGTATCCCCTTCCTTTGCCATCACCGGGTCGTGCACATCGATCTGGCGCTGCGGTTTGTCATCGCTGTCGGCGCAGGCGGTGAGGGGGAGGGCGATGCAAGTTGCGAGTAGTGCGGCCAGGGCACGGGAATGCGACCGCTGGGTAGCGGGAAGTCGGAACATAACGGCTTCTCTTATATCTATTGTGCTTCTCTCATCCCGGCAACCATGCCGCGGAACTCACCGACTTCCGTCGGTCGTATGGCCAATCGGTCAGAGGGCCACAGCGGGGTTGTTAGGTTATTAGTAGTATAATAATATTGTTCCCGACGCAGCAACCGGCCGGGAGTATTTGCTCCTCACCGGCAGACTGCGGATAAACATAAGACTACAACGATAACGAAAGCAGCGATGACATTCCGAAGCCTGTTTACCCGGGCGCTCGGCTGCGCCTGCGTCTGGCTCTCCGCCAGTGCGGCGGCAGTGCCGGCGACCCAGGGCGATACCCTGCAAGTGGACCTTCCCTCGCCATTGGTGGACCGCAGGGCCGATCCGTGGGTGCTGCGTCACGACGACTATTACTACTTCATCGCTACCGTCCCGGAATACGACCGCATCGAACTGCGCCGTTCCCGCACCGTTGCCGGGCTCGCGGATGCCGAGGCCGAGGTTATCTGGCGCAGGCACGCTGCCGGCCCCATGGGTGCCCATATATGGGCCCCGGAACTGCACTACATAGACAGCACCTGGTATATCTATTTTGCTGCGGGTGACGTTGAAGACCCGTGGAAGATCCGTATGTACGCCCTGCGCAACGAGTCCGCCAACCCGTTACTGGGTGACTGGCAGGAGATGGGGCGCATTGCCACACCCGTCGACAGTTTCTCCCTGGACGCCACCACCTTCGAACACGCCGGCAAACGCTACCTGGTGTGGGCGCAGTATGACACCGAGAGCGACCGCGGTTCGATGCTGCTGATGGCGGAAATGGCATCGCCGACGAAAATCCGGCAACCGGTGATTGTGCTGTCGGTGCCGACGCTGGCGTGGGAGACCCGCGGGCACAAGGTCAATGAAGGCCCGGCGGTGCTGAAAAAGAACGGCCGCATATTCATCAGTTATTCCGCCAGTGCCACCGACGCCAATTACGCGATGGGGCTGCTGTGGGCGAATACAGATGCGGAACTGATGAACCCGAAAATCTGGCATAAATCGCCGGAGCCGGTGTTTTCCACCAATGCCGATGTAAAGCGCTTCGGCCCCGGCCACAACAGCTTTACCCTGGCCGAAGATGGTGTGACGGACCTGCTGGTGTACCACGCGCGGGACTACCGCGAAATCAAAGGCAACCCGTTGTCGGACGGCAATCGTGCCACCCGGGTGCGAGTGTTGTACTGGGATGAAAACGGTATGCCGGATTTCCGCCAGCGGGCCGCAGACTGAAGTTTACCGAACCAGACGCGAATAAAAGCAGAATACGCAGAAGTGAGTGAGAGTATGAAAAACAGAATTTTGACCGCTATGGCCGCTGCAGGGGTGATGATCACCGCCTCCAGTCAAGCGGCCAACCCTGCCATCACCGAAGTGCTCACTGCCGACCCGGCAGCGATGGTTTACGACGATACCGTGTACCTGTATACCGGCCACGACGAAGCCAAAGACAACAAGGGCTTCTACGAAATGCACAAGTGGCTGGTGTTCTCCTCCACCGATATGGTGAACTGGAAAAACGAAGGTTCTCCGCTGGCGGTAAAAAATTTCAAGTGGGCCAGGGGCGATGCCTGGGCCAGCCATGTAGTGGAAAAAGACGGAAAGTTCTATTTCTACACCACTGTGCGTCACGATGAGAGCAAGCCCGGTTTTGCTATCGGCGTCGCCGTGTCCGACAGCCCCACCGGCCCGTTCAAGGATGCCCTGGGCAAGGCACTGGTCAGTAACGACATGACCACCGATACCGAAATCGACTGGGACGACCTGGACCCGGCGGTATTTATCGATGACAACGGCCAGGCCTACCTGTTCTGGGGCAACAGCAAACCGCGCTGGGCCAAGCTCAAAGACAATATGATCGAGCTGGACGGCCCGATCCACAGCCTGGACCTGCCGAACTTCACCGAAGCCCTCTACGCGCATAAGCACGGTGATTACTATTACCTGACCTACGCCATGGGCTTCCCGGAGAAAATCGGCTATGCCATGAGCAAGTCCATCGAGGGGCCGTGGGAGTACAAGGGTATTCTCAACGAACTGGCGGGCAACTCGAATACCAACCACCAGTCCATCATCGATTACAAGGGTCGTTCGTTCTTTATCTATCACAACGGCGGCACCCCGGAAGGTGGCAGCTTCCGCCGTTCGGTGTGCATCGACGATCTCCACTACAACGAAGACGGCACCATCAAGCGGGTGGTGATGACTTCCGAGGGGGTTGCACCGGTAAAGTAAACCTACCCTGTTGCCGGAGCCCGCAAGCAGGCTCCGGCCGGAAAAAGACAGTGTTACTGGAAAATAATTTATAAGCCGACACTATCGCGATGAAAAAATACCTGATTCCGGCGCTGATGCTGACCTACCTGCTGGTCATCACTGCCTGCGAGCACAACCCGCGTTACAGCCTGCAGAGCCCCGACGGCAGCCTGCAGGTGACCTTTTCCCTCACCGAAACCGGTGAGGCGCGCTATGCCGTGAGCCGCAATCAGGTAACGGTGCTGCACAATTCCGAGTTGGGCATTGTGTTGAATGACCGCGACCTGAGTTCGGATCTGCAGCTGGTCTCCGCAGGCAAGCCGACCCTGGTACACGACGAGTACACTCTGCGTCACGGCAAACGTCGCCACAATACCTACACTGCGATGGAGCAGGTTTTCCACCTGCAGAACGGTAACGGGCAAAAACTGGATATCGCCTTCCGGATCTCCAACGACGGCATTGCCTTCCGCTACAGTCTTCCCGGTCAGTCCTCCGAAATAAAAACCGTCGAGGCCGAAACCACCAGCTTTGCCTTTACCGAAAATACTCGCGCCTGGCTGCAACCGGTGGCGGTAGCCCAGACTGGCTGGATGAATACCAATCCATCCTACGAAGAGCATTACCGCAGGGATGTGCCGGTAAATGAACTTCCGGCCAGCGAGGCGGGCTGGGCTTTTCCGGCACTGTTTAAAACTGAAGGGGGCTGGGTGCTGATCAGCGAAGCCGGTATGGATGGCCGCTACCACGCCTCGCGCCTGCAGGGTGAGGCGCACGCTGGTGAATTTCGTATCGGGTATCCCACGGATGCGGAGCGCTACACCGACGGCGCGCTGATGGCCCGGTCGCAGCTGCCTTTTAGATCTCCCTGGCGAATTATTGCGGTGGGCGGCCTGGACACCATCGCCGCGTCCACCCTGGGTACCGACCTGGCGCAACCTGCAATCGCGCCGATGGAGTGGGTAAGGCCGGGTACTGCCAGCTGGAGCTGGGCGCTGCGGAAAGACGACTCGGTAAACTACGACACCCAGGTGCGCTTTATCGACTATGCGGCAGACATGGGCTGGCCCTACGTACTGGTGGACGTGAACTGGGACCAGAATATCGGTTACGAAAAAATGGCCGAGCTGGCGGATTATGGGGCGGAAAAAAATGTGCGCCTGTTGCTGTGGTACAACTCTTCCGGTGCCTGGAACAAGACCGAATACACCCCGAAAAGCAAACTGCTGACCCGCGAACAGCGGCGTTCAGAGTTTGGCCGCCTGCAGCAGATGGGCATTGCGGGTATCAAGGTGGATTTCTTTGCCGGTGACGGTGCGTCGATGGTTGATTACTACCGGCAGATTCTCGCCGATGCCGCGGATTTCCAGCTGCTGGTAAATTTTCATGGCGCCTCCTTGCCGCGCGGGCTGCAGCGCACCTTCCCCAATTTCATGACCGCGGAAGCGGTGCACGGCTTCGAGATGATCACCTTTATGCAAGCGTCTGCGGACAGGGCTGCCGCGCATATGGCGATGCTGCCGTTCACCCGTAACGCCTTCGATCCAATGGATTTTACCCCCACGGTATTTTCCGAAATCCCCAATATCGACCGCCGCACCAGCAACGGCTTCGAGCTGGCATTGCCGGTGCTGTTCCTGTCCGGTCTGCAGCATATTGCCGAGAGCGATACCGGCATGGCCGCGGAACCGCAATTCGTGCGTGATTACCTGCGGGAAATCCCCGCAGTCTGGGATGAGAGCCGTCTGCTGGACGGTTACCCGGGGCAATATGTGGTCATTGCCCGCCGCAGCGACGATACCTGGTATGTGTCCGGCATCAATGCAACACAGAACGACAAAGTGCTGTCGCTGGACCTGTCATTTATGGGCGCCCGTCTCGGCACTGTGATCGGCGACGGAAGCGATGCGCGCACCCTGACACACCGCGAAATCGAAAGCGGCACCAATGTAAAAATTTCCATGAATGCCAACGGCGGGTTTGCAATGGCTTTTCCCGCGGACTCCCTGGTTAAAAATTAAAACGAGGTAGAACAATGCACAAGAAATCTCTCTCCGGTTTTACCCCCAAGGGGATCTTCGCCGGGGTGGCGCTGGCGGCGCTCACCGCCTGTCAGCCCCCGGTGGACGGTGTGGAAAAGACCGCGGCCAAGGCGGAAAATGCGGCTGCATCCACACAGCCAGCACAAGCTGCAAATGCCCAGGCGGGCGCCCCGGAGGGCATGTTCGCCAACCCGCTGTTTGCCAACGGCGCGGATCCGTGGCTGGAATATTGGGACGGCAACTACTACCTCACCACCACCACCTGGACCTCACAGCTGGTGATGCGTAAATCCCCGACACTGGATGGCCTCGCTACCGCCGCCCCGGTCAACATCTGGTCCGATACCGACCCGGATCGCTGTTGCAATTTCTGGGCGTTTGAATTCCACCGCCTGAATGGCCCCAGTGGTCCGCGCTGGTACCTGATGTACACCTCCGGCCAGCACGGCACCCTGGACCACCAGCACCTGTCGGTGCTGGAAAGTGTCGGCGACGATCCCATGGGCCCCTACGTCTACAAGGGCTCGCCGATGCCGGATAGCTGGAATATCGACGGTACCTATCTCGAACACAACGGCCAGCTGTACCTGTTGTGGTCCGAGTGGGTCGGCGATGAACAGCTGAACTGGATTTCCAGGATGACCAATCCCTGGTCCATCGAGGGGCCGCGGGTGGTGATTACCCGCCCGGAGGCGGAGTGGGAGCAGAGTGGCCGCAAGGTGAACGAGGGCGCCGAGATCCTGAAAAAGGACGGTCGCACCTTCCTGATCTATTCCGCCAGCTTCTGTGATACCCCGGACTACAAGCTGGCGATGAAGGAACTCACCGGCGACGATCCGATGGATCCGGCCTCCTGGACCAAGTACGACAAACCGGTCTTCGAACGCGGTAACGGCGTATTCGGCCCCGGTCACAACGGCTTCTTCAAATCGCCGGACGGCAGTGAAGACTGGATTGTGTACCACGGCAACTCCAGGGAGACCGACGGCTGCAGTGCAACCCGCTCGGTGCGCGCACAGAAGTTCACCTGGAATGAAGACGGCACCCCGAACTTCGGGATCCCGGTACCGGAAGGTGAATTCCAGAAGTTGCCATCCGGCGAAAATGGCCCCATCACTACCGAAGTACAGGGCGCGAAGTGGCAACTCAGCAATGCCGCCAGCGGACAGTGCCTGACCGGTTCCGGTACTGAAGTATGCAGTGCCGGCGACAGCCAGTGGGTGCTGGACAACACCGCCGACGGCGCCTACCGCCTCGCCAGTGCCGCCACGGGCAATTTCCTCAATGCCAGCAGCGAGCTGGCACCCTGGACCAATACTGAGGCCCAGCGCTGGACGCTGAACCAGAATGAAAACGGCTGGGTGCAGCTGGTCAACCGCGACACCGGCAAGCCGCTGGCAGCGAAGGATTGCAGTGGCGACGGCTGTGAACAGTGGGCCCTGCAACCGGCGCAGGAAGTGGCCATCGCCAGCGTGCAGAGCGGCCGCGTACTGCAGGTGCCGGGCTGCGCAAGCGGTGCGGATATCAGCCAGGGTGCCTGGAAAGGGCAGTCCTGCCAGCGCTGGAGCATCCAGCCCGCGGAAGAGGGCTTTGTGAAAATCCAGACCGGCGACCAGTGCATGACCATTGCCGACAGCGCGATTGTTCCGGGCGCCCCCGCGGTACTGGGCAGCTGTGATGGCACCAGCAGTCAGTGGCGTTTGCAGCCGCTGGCAGATGGCAACCTGCAGATTCAGAATCGTGAGAGCAAGCACAATCTGGACCTGGCCCATTGCGGTCTCGCCGAAGGCACTACGTTCGCCCAGGCACCGGCGGCGGATAGCGACTGCCAGAAGTTCCAGCTGCGGGAGGTGCCTGCGCAGGGATAAAACACTGGATTCCAGAAGAGTGCTTTCGAAGCATTACGTGGCGGCACCGCTGCCGGGGACAGCCTTGTGAGACACGCCGTGAACCCATCCCTGGGGGCTCTGCAAAAACATCCTGTTTTTGAAGGTCTCACAAGGCTGTCCCCGGCATCGGCGCCTTCGCATTGAAGTATTGTTTTCTGAGCGAATTCGCACCCGTTCCGAGTTTTGTTGTTAGTGAGTGTGTATACCGAGTTTTATCGGGCTTGGGTGGCTGCAGCGATGTAGACCACCCCTTTTTTTATTCTGAAACGTCTAACTATAAAAATAGTGGAGAAAACGCATGGAGCTGAAACCTGTAAAACTGAGAAAGTACCTCGCCGCGCTTGCAAGCGCCCTTTCAATTTCGGCAGTCGCTGCCGATGATATTCCTCAGGTCACCATTGACGCCACCCGACCGGGCGCCACCATTCACCGCGATATCTACGGGCAGTTTGCCGAGCATCTCGGGCGCGGTATCTACGGCGGCATCTGGGTGGGGAAGGACTCGGAGATCGATAACATCAACAGTTTCCGCACCGACGTGGTCGAAGCCCTGCGCGATATCCACGTGCCCCTGGTGCGCTGGCCCGGTGGCTGTTTTGCCGATGAATACCGCTGGCGCGACGGCATAGGCCCGCGGGATCAGCGCCCGGTGCGGGTGAATACCCACTGGGGTGGGGTGGAAGAAGACAATGCCTTCGGTACCCACGAGTTCTTTGAGCTGGTGGAACTGCTCGGTGCAGAGGCCTATGTCAACGGCAATCTGGGCACCGGCAATCCGCGGGAGATGGCCGAGTGGCTGGAGTACATTACCGGTACCAGCAAATCTGCGGTGGTGGAAGAGCGCCGCAACAACGGTCGCGATAAACCCTGGAAAGTGGCCTATTTCGGTATCGGTAACGAAGCCTGGGGTTGCGGCGGGCATATGCAGCCAGATTACTATGCCGACCTCTACAACCACTTTGCCACCTTCCTGAAAACACCCCGCGGCAGCGAGCCCAGGTATGTTGCCAGTGGTGGTCACACCACAGACACTTCCTGGACCGATGAGCTCAGCAGGAATATCCAGCGGCAGATGGATGGAATCAGTTTCCACTTTTATACCCTGCCCACCGGTGAATGGGAGGACAAGGGAGAGTCTACGGGGTTTGGTGAAGAGCAGTGGTTCTCCACCCTGTGGCAGACCATGCGCATGGACGAGTTTATCCGGGCCAACAAAAAGGTACTGGACAAAAACGATCCGGAGAAAAAGCTCGGCTTCTATGTGGACGAGTGGGGCACCTGGTACAACCCGGAAGAGGGGCGGGAGCCTGGCTTCCTGTACCAGCAGAATACCCTGCGGGATGCCCTGGTCGCGGCGATCAACTTCAATATTTTCCACGCCCATGCGGACCGGGTACACATGACCAATATCGCGCAGATGGTAAATGTGCTGCAGGCCATGATTCTCACCGATGAGGACAAAATGGTCCTGACCCCGACCTACCACGTTTACGACCTGTACCAGGTTTTCCAGGATGCGACGTCACTTCCATTGGAGATCGAGAACCCCCGCACCTATTCCGTGGGCGATCAATCCCTGCCGGGAATCAGCGCGTCTGCGGCGCGGGGCAAAGATGGCAAGCTCTACCTGTCACTGGTCAACCTGAATCCGAACCAGGCACAGAGCATAGCGGTACGAGTTAAAGGTGCAGAAGTGGTTGCTGCGTCTGGGCGACTGGTGACCGCTGACGCCATGGACGCGCACAACAGCTTCGACTCCCCAGCGCGGGTGGAACCTGCAGCTTACCGCGCGGATGAAGACAACGGTAACCTGCAGCTGGAGGTGCCCGCAAAATCTGTACTGGTGGTGGCACTGAGCTCCTGAAAGTAACGTCGATCAGATGATACCGGCGGATGGTAGGGGAGATACTGCCATCCGCTTTTTTGTGATCACTGCGACAGGTGGGCTACCAGTCAACTGGTACCGGTTGCGACTGTGGTACCATCCCGGCAGCGCAAATAACAATAAAGTGGACCGGAATCGCGATGAATATCGCCAGAGTGCTTTTGGGAGCCTGTCTCGTGTTATTGGTGGCCTGGTGCCGGGCCGAGCCACTGACGGTGGCGCCGAATAGTGGAACCGTGTCCCTGACCCCCCATCTCCGCCTGCTTCAGGATCCGCAGGGACAGCTACAGTTCCGCGAAGTCCTGCAGCCTCAGGCACAGCAAGCCTTCCAGCCGGTATCCGGCAACGCTGCCAACTTCGGTTTTTCCTCCGCGGCCTATTGGGCCACTTTTACCCTGCGCAATGACTCTGAGCAACCTCTGCCGCTGGTGATTCGCCAGGACTACCCCCTGATTGACTACCTGGAGTTCTGGGCCGAGGATGCCTCGGGCCAGTGGCAGCACACCGCTACCGGTGACCGTGAGCCATTTGCCAGCCGCGCGCTGCCTCTGCGGGACTTTGTATTTCCGGTGCTGCTGCCACCTCACAGTGAACGCACCTACTACATGCGCTTTGCCACACAGGGCTCGCTCAATATCGGTCTCTCGGTCAGCGGCGAAACAGCCTTCCTCCCAGAACTGGGACTGGAGCAGTTTCTGCTGGGTATCTATTACGGCGGCTTTCTGGTACTGGTGATTTACAACCTGTTCCTGTTTTTGGCCGTGCGCGACCGCGCCTACGTGTACTACATGGGATATGCGATCAGTTATGGACTCTATTTTGGTGTGCACAACGGCGTCTCATTCCAGTTCCTGTGGCCGCAAAATCCCTGGCTCGGCAATGAGATCCTGATCGTTCTGCTCGGCCTGTCCCTGATCTTCGCCATCCAGTTTGCGCGCAAGATCTGCTCCGGGCGGCAACTGTCACCCCGTCTCGACTGGGTGGCGCGAAACCTGATGTGGGCCTTGGTTCCGCTCACGCTGCTGGCACCGGTGTTCGGTTACCGGTTGATGATCCTGGTGTTTTCCGCATTAACCCTGGTTATCTGCATACTGCTGCTGGCCATGGGTACTATGAGCCTGCTGCGCGGCTCTGTATCCGCCCGGTACTTTATGGTGGCCTGGGTTACACTGCTCGGAAGTGTGATTGTTTATATGCTGAAAACGTTCGGCGTTTTGCCGCACAATGGCTTCACCCAGAACGCCTTTCAGGTGGGCGCGCTAGTTGAAATGGTGCTGTTGTCGCTGGCGCTCGGCGCACGGGTCAGCGAAATCCACAAGCGCGGCTATATTGACGAGCTCTCCCGGCTTTATAACCGTCGCCACTTCGATGAACAGCTGCCGCGGGAGTTCTGCAGTGCTGCGCGTAACAGCACTCCCCTGTCACTGTTGATGCTCGACCTGGACCACTTCAAATCCATCAACGATCGCTACGGCCACAGCCAGGGTGATCGCGCCATTCATGCCATTGGTCAGCTCATTCTCAAACAGGTGCGCAAGCCGGTCTTGGCCTGCCGCTATGGCGGCGAGGAATTTGCCATTCTGTTGCCTCGCACCAGTGGCGAACAGGCGGCCGCGGTCGCCGAGCGGCTGGTCAGCCTGGTGGCCGAGCTGGAGTTGGATGAAATGTCGTTAACCGCGAGTATCGGCGTGGCAACCTTCGCGCAGGATAATTATGCTTCCGCGGTACAGCTATTCGAGGCCGCCGATGCAGCGCTGTATCGGGCAAAGCTGGCCGGGCGCAACCGGGCGGAAGTCGAGCAATTCGAGTTGGCACCTGCCGCACACGCGAACACCGCACCAAGCCAGTAAACTGTCGGCACCGATGCAGCTTTTTTTAAATGAATATTTGTGATTAGAGAATGATGAAACCATTGAGCGCAGTACTTCTTTTCCTTTTGTCTCCGGCAATATTCGCCGCAGATTTCAGCAAGGGCCCGGTAATCAAGAATTACGGTGGTGTCGCCGAGGTCACGCAGACTGCGCCGCTGAGTGGCAAAGAACACTTCAAGGTCGCATTCGACGTGGCTGAGCAGGGGGAGCATGGGAAAACAAACCGGCGGTTTGAAAGCCTGGCTCGTTTCCTGAACATGCAGGCTCGGGCAGGTGTGCCGCCACAACAGGTCGAGCTGGCGCTGGTGGTACATGGCAAGGCCGGTTTTGACCTGCTCGGGAACAAATTCTTTGTGGAAAAATTTGGCGGGGAAAATCCCAACGCTCCACTGCTCGCGGAACTGCAGAAACACGGTGTACGGGTTATCCTGTGCGGACAATCTGCCGCTTACCAGGAGATTGATAACACACAGTTGCTGCCCGGTGTGGAAATGGCACTGTCCGCGATGACCGCGCATGCATTACTGCAGCAAAACGGTTATACACTAAATCCGTTCTGAAACATGCGACTATCTGGCTGCGAGTGATATGGCGATTTTTTGGGAGGTACCTGGCGTGTGTAAAACGGCATTGGCTGACAAGGGTTTGAAACTGGCCCTGGCCGCGTTCCTGCTTTTCTCGGGGGCACTGGTAATGGCTGCGCCATTCTCTATTGCGAAAGATCTGTTTGATCCCGCTATGCCGGAAACCCTCGGGTTGCCTGAGGCCGCAGGAAGTGAAACCGCGATTGTCTACCAGGCGGTTCCCGCTGTCAGCCAGTACAACCACGGTGCGGTGCTGTTTGCCCATAAGGGCAAGCTCTATGTGCAGTGGCAGAGCTCCCGCAGGGATGAGGACGCAGCGGATACGCGGGTGCTGTATGCCAGTAGCGATGACGGAGTGCACTGGAGTGAGGCCAGGGCACTGGCTCCCGCACGAAAAGACGCAGTGGTTACCAGTGGTGGCTGGTGGTCCAACGGCGGAACCCTGTACGCGTTTGTGAATGTCTGGCCGGACTCCCTGGAACCCCGCGGTGGATTCGTCGAAGTACTGGCAAGCGATGACGGGGCGCACTGGGAAAATGTCGGTAACCCGACTTTTGCCGATGGCAAGCCGCTCAACGGAGTTATCGAACAGGACTTCCACCGCTACCCGGTAGGGGAAGACGGGCGCAGCAGAATCGTAACCGCGCTGCATCGACAGCCGGGGCTGCAAGCGATACCGATCTATACGGACGAAGCTTCGGGGCTTTCCGGTTGGCGACTGGGCACC
Organism: uncultured Microbulbifer sp.; assembly: GCF_913055755.1. Lineage (GTDB taxonomy): Bacteria > Pseudomonadota > Gammaproteobacteria > Pseudomonadales > Cellvibrionaceae > Microbulbifer. Next base: position 21,236 of record NZ_CAJXKH010000019.1, on the reverse strand, counting down.
TTTGAAAACAGTTCGCTGAAAGACGGTGTCAGCCGGGAAATTGAACCGAGCAACTTCCAGCGGAAAGACGGTGCGCTGGTGATGGTGTTCCGGGATCAGCAAAGCAGTTTCCGTGTGCTGGCTGCGGTCAGCGAGGATGGCGGTGAGGCATGGACCCGGGCGGAGGTCACCAATTTCCCCGACTCCCGGGCCAAACAGAGCGCCGGTAACCTGCCGGACGGCAGTGTGTTTCTGGTGAATAATCCCAGTGGTTCGAAAACGCGCGAGCCGCTGGTTGTGAGCCTGAGTGAGGATGGCGAGCAATTTGACCGCGCATTTCTTTTGCGTGCCGGCGGCCTGCAGCTTGCACCACCGCGGTATGAGGGCCGCTACAAGCGGAAAGGATTCAGCTACCCCAAGTCACTGGTGTGGAACGATTTTCTGTACGTGGCCTACGCGGAGAACAAGGAAGATATCACCATTACCCGGGTGCCGGTTGCGAGCCTGGCCGCAGCCGCAAAATAAACCATTTTGCGTGCGGCGTAGCGCGTCCTGTTTATTGGGTATGACTATCAGAGTTATTTTTTAAATCTATGGTTGTACTTTTTAAGATTGCCTCCCGCTATAAGGACAATAATAACGTCTAATTTCAGAGTGATTGCGTAACCCTATAGCCTGTCATTGTTTGATTGATGAGACTATAAGGAACGCAATTCAATGCTCAAGAAATCCCTCTCCCTGGCGGTAGCCATGGCAACGGCCATCTCCGTCAACGTCACTGCTGCTTCGGCAAATGAGACCATGTCCAACCAAGACTGGTGGCCAAACCGTATCGACCTGCAACCGCTGCGCATGAATGCAGAAAAGTCCAACCCGCTGGGCGAAGACTTCGATTACGCGGAAGCCTTCAGCAAGCTGGACCTGGAGGCAGTCAAGAAAGACCTCAGGGAAGTCCTCACCACCTCCCAGGACTGGTGGCCCGCGGACTACGGTAACTACGGTCCCTTCTTTATCCGTATGGCCTGGCACAGTGCCGGCACCTATCGTGTCTACGACGGTCGCGGTGGCGCCGGTGGCGGCCAGCAGCGATTCGAGCCGCTGAACAGCTGGCCGGACAACGTGAGCCTGGACAAGGCCCGCCGCCTGGTATGGCCGGTGAAGCAGAAGTACGGCAACAGCATTTCCTGGGGCGACCTGATGGTACTGGCCGGTAACGTATCCCTGGAATCCATGGGCTTCGAGACTTTCGGTTACGCCGGTGGCCGTGAAGACGACTGGGAAGCGGACGTGGTTTACTGGGGCTCCGAGCGCGAGTGGTTGGGCAACGACAAGCGTTTTGACAGCAAAAAGTTGGAAAAGCCGCTGGCCGCTGACCACATGGGCTTGATTTACGTGAACCCGGAAGGCCCCAACGGCAACCCGGACCCGGTGGCTGCCGGTCACCGCATCCGCGACACCTTCGGCCGCATGGCGATGAGTGACGAAGAAACCGTGGCACTGATCGCCGGTGGCCACACCTTCGGTAAGGCGCACGGTGCGCACAAGCCGGAAGAGTGTTTGGGCGCAGCACCGGGTGGAGCCCCGATCGAACAGCAGGGCTTCGGCTGGAAAAACAAGTGTGGCAAGGGCCACTCCGAAGACACCATCACCTCCGGCCTGGAAGGCGCCTGGTCCGCCAACCCGATCGCCTGGAGCTCCCAGTTCCTGGACAACCTGTTCGGCTTCGAGTGGGTGAAAACCAAGAGCCCGGCGGGCGCTACCCAGTGGGAGCCGAAGAACGCCGAGCAGGCGAAATTTGTTCCGGACGCCCACGTCGATGGCAAACGCCACGCGCCGATGATGTTTACCACCGACCTGTCCATGCGCTTCGATCCGAAGTACAAGGAAATCGCCGAGCGTTTCCACAAGCACCCGGAAGAGTTCCAGAAAGCCTTCGCCAAGGCCTGGTTCAAACTGACTCACCGCGACCTGGGCCCGCGCGCACGCTACCTGGGTGACGAGGTTCCGGCCGAAATGCTGAGCTGGCAGGATCCGATTCCGGCAGTGGATTACAAGCTGATCAGCGATCGCGACGTCAAGAAGCTGAAAGCCGAAGTGCTGGACAGCGGCCTGACCACCGCGGAGCTGGTGCGTACTGCCTGGGCGTCCGCCTCTTCCTTCCGTATTACCGACATGCGCGGTGGTGCCAATGGTGCGCGCATTCGTCTGGCACCGCAGAAAGACTGGGCGGTGAACAACCCGCAGGAGCTGGACAAGGTTCTGGGCGAGCTGGAGAAGATCCAGAAGGAATTCAACAGCAGCGCCTGGGGTAACAAGCAGGTGTCCATGGCTGACCTGATTGTTCTCGGCGGTGCCGCGGCGATCGAGCAGGCAGCGAAGCAAGCCGGCTACGACATCACCGTGCCGTTCAAGCCGGGGCGTAACGATACCACGCAGGAAATGACCGACGTTCAGTCCTTCGGTTACCTGGAGCGCAAGGCCGACGGCTTCCGCAACTACTACAGCGAGGAAGCGCACCTGATGCCGGTGGACATGCTGATCGACAGCGCCAACCTGCTGGACCTGAGTGTGCCGGAAATGACCGTACTGGTCGGCGGAATGCGCACCCTGGGTGCGAACTACGACGACTCCAGGCACGGCGTATTTACCGACAAACCGGGCACCCTGAGCAACGACTTCTTCGTCAACCTGCTGGATATGGACACCAAGTGGTCCAAGTCCTTCAAGGAAGATGGTCTGTACGAAGGCAAAGATCGCGAGACTGGTGAAGTGAAGTGGACTGCCACCCCGGTAGACCTGATTTTCGGCTCCAACTCCGAACTGCGCGCAGTGTCCGAGCTGTACGCGGCCAATGACAACGACGAGAAGTTTGTGAACGACTTCGTCGCTGCATGGACCAAAGTCATGACCCTGGACCGTTTCGACCTGAAGTAATCCAGTTTTTACGGGATGGATCCATGGGATGGATTCACAGAGCAACTGGATTGCAATAGCACCCAGAGGGCAGCCAAAAGGCTGCCCTTTTTTGTTTTTCTTTGTGCTGGTAGCTGCGTATTTTTCGCGAGAAAGCCCGCTGGAGTGGTCTTCTGGTTATGAGTGGGCAACAAGGTGTTTCTGGATGGTGGATATCAGTTGCGGTAACGACACGGGTTTGGTCAGGTAGTCATCCATACCCGCGCCGAGAGCGGTATCCTTTTGTTCACTGAAAGCAGCGGCCGACAGGCCGATGATCGGTGTCTGTTCGATTTCCGGAGTCTGGCGAATCTCCTTGGTGGCCTCAATACCGCTGATACCGGGTAACTGCACATCCATAAAAATAATATCGGGGCGAAGTTCAGTGGCGCGGGCGATACCATCGTAGCCATTCGCGACAAAGGACACGGTAATTCCCAGATCATCGCAGAAGGCCTGCATCAGGGTCTGGTTGACGGCGTTGTCCTCAAAAACCAGCGCCCTGATACCTTGTACTGACGTGCGCACCTCGCCGCCGGATTCGGGCAAAGGCGCCGCCTGACACCCCTCTCGCAATGGGAGCAGTACACGGAAACAGGTACCTGTATTCGCCTCACTTGTCAGGCTGATTTCCCCCCCGAGGAGCTGTACCAGGCTGTTGGTAATCGGGAGTCCCAGGCCCGTTCCCCCGGACTGACCTGCTGCCGACTTGTCCACCTGTTCAAACGGCTCGAAGATAATCGCCTGTTGCTCCGGGGGAATACCGATCCCGTAATCGATGACTTCGATGGCGAGTTGCGGGCCACCATCTCCGTCTTTGCGGTATTGGAGTGTGATATCAATGGTCGCGCCGGCGGGTGAAAACTTGATCGCATTGCCGATCAGGTTGATCAGAATCTGGGACAATTTGCCCCGGTCACTGCGGATGTATTCCGGCAGGGCTGGATCGATGTCGCACTGTAGCCGGAGCCCCTTGTGGGCAGCCTGGGGTTCGCAGGAGATGAGAATGCACTTTGCTAGTTGGCGCAGTTGGAAGTCCTCGTCTATCGCCTCGATCTTGCCGGCTTCGATACGGGATATATCGAGCACATCGTTGACCAGCTCCGCCAGGCCCTGGCCGCTGATGGCGATCTTTTCCAGGAAGTCGTGAAACTCCCCGGGCAAGCTATGACTGCCGCTGCGATTCAGGAGTACCTGGCTGAATCCGACGATCGCGTTCAGCGGTGTCCTGATCTCGTGGCTCATATTGGTCAGGAACTGCGTTTTGGAGCGACTGTAGAACTCCGCCTTTTCTTTTGCCTGGACCAGCTCGCGCTCCAGAGTCTTGCGCTCCGTAATGTCCAGGATGACCCCGATCAGTCCGGCGAGGCGGCCATCCTTGGTTTCGTACGCGCCTTTGTTAAAAATGACATCGTGCAGGGTGCCGTCGGCATAGACCACTTGGGATTCATAGACCTGGCTCCCTCGCTGGCGCATCAGTTCGATGTCTTTCTCGTGATAGATGCTTGCCTGGGGGCCGGGAGAGACGCCGTACACCGAGCGTCCAACGATTTCTTCCCGCGGCTTGCCGAGGAAGGCCTCAAACGCCCGGTTACAACCGGTGTAAATACCCTCGGCATCCTTGTAGAAAATGGGCGCCGGAATGGCATCCACCAGGATTTGCAGAAATTGCAGCTGGTCAGACAGCGCCTGTTCGGTTGCCTCCCGCTCATTCAGCTCCCGCTGATACTGGGTATTGAGCTTTTCCTGGTGGACCAGCATGGACGCCAGGCGCCTGGTCAGCCGCAGCTGCCAGCTCAGGAGCAGGTAGCAGACAATGCCCATCAGCAGGGTAGCGAGCAATACCCTTGCCGCGGATCCAGCCAATTGCGCGTCTCGGGGTAAACCGGTGAAGATCAACCACTCACCTGCGCCCACCAGGATAAATACGACCAGGCAGCTGGCAAGGAATCGTCGATAGAGCGGTGACTGCACCCATGTTGCGAGTTTCATGGCGTGGTCCGTGATGGTGTTGGTGATTTATCACCCTACCCAAACCGGCGGAACTCGGCAATATGTTACTGTCCCGGCCCGCGGCTGCCCTGAAGCATGGATGGCGTCAGGGCAGGGCGCGGGGTTGGGCGCTAATGCTGCTGGTTGGCGAGTTGATAGGCCTGGCGCAGGAACCCGGTATAGAGGTCGTCACGCTGGTACATATTCAGGTAAAACAGTGCGATCAGATCGCGTTCCGGGTCGATGATATAGGCCGTGCCCATCATGCCGCCCCAGGAATAGGCGGAGTCGGACACCGCCGGTACCGGTTTCTTGTGCGCATTGAATAGCTCGAACCCCAGGCCAAACTGGAAGTGATTGTTCGGGTCTGCGGGCTTGGGGAGTCGGTTGATGCTGGTCATCTGCTCCACGGTTTCCGGCTTCAGGATCCGATGACCATTGAATGTCCCCTTGTTGAGCAGCATCTGGCAGAAACGGGCATAGTCCTCGATGGGGCCGTTCAGGCCGATGGCGCCCTCTGCGTAGGGCTGCTGTGCGCTAACCGCTCCCCGGCTATAGCCCTCCGACCCTGGCACCAGTTTGCCATCCACCAGGCTATAGGGCTTCACGAAGCGTTCCTGCGCCTCGGGGGCGTAGTACCAGTCGGTTTCGTCCATACCCAGCGGGTCCAGCACCTTCTCGCGGACATACTCCTGTAGCGGCTGGCCGGAAATACGTTCGATCAGGTAGCCGAGCATGTTGGTACTGACGTGGTAGTTCCATTCAGAGCCGGGGTCGAAACCGAGGGGATATTTCGCCAGGTCTAGCATTTCTTGTTTCAGGAAGCGCGCCTGGTAATTGCCGCCTCCGGTATGCTGCCCACTGGGCTGGATCTTCGGCTCTTTGCCATCGAACCCCAGTGGCACACCCGGTGTCCCTGTGTCCGCCAGGCGCGCCTGACCGGCGAGCCCGGCATTCAAGCCAGAGGTATGTGACATCAGGTGGACAAACGTCATGGGGGTAGTGGCGGGACGTGTTTCGTAGCTGCCGTCGTCATTGATGGCAGTGATTACCCGATCTGAGATACCGGGAAAGTACTTGGACACCGGATCGTTGATATCCACCAGGCCCTGTTCCACCAGAGTCATGAAGGCAACGGTGGTAATGGCTTTGGTCTGGGAAAACAGGACGTAATAGTCTTCCACGGAAGCGGGGATGCGATTCTCCTTGTCTTTCCAGCCAAAGGCGTTGGAATAAATGATTTCACCACCCACGGCCACAAAGCCGGCGAGACTGCTGGCCTTTTCTTCGTCGACAAAAGATTGCAGTAGAGTATCTAGGCTCTCTATTGCCTTTCCTTGCTGCGGGTCTTTTGTTTCTTTTATGGAAAACTGTTGCGGTAGCTGGTGTTTTGGTTCTGGCTCTGCCGCATGAACGGCGGCGCTGGCGGCGATTAATAAAGACACCGCTGTGATTGTTATTTTCCCAAAAGTCATGAATCTGATCGTTCCTGTTGTTTAACGAAAAAGGGCGCTCCGAAGAGCGCCCTTGAAAGTGCGGAACATTACTGTTCGCTGAGCAACTCCGCTTCGTACAGGGCGACGACGTCGTCGGCGGACACTGCGTAGTCGTAGACCTTCACTTCATCCATCATACCGGCATAGGGTGTGTCCCAGTAGTTCACACCCAGCGCAAAATGGCGTTCCGCGGCCGGGCCGAAAACATCCGGGAAATTGCTGCCGGAGAACGCGCGCTCACCGTTAATGAATACACTGACTTCACCGTTGTCGACGGTGACGGCCAACTGGCTCCAGGCATCCTGCGGGATCTGGATGCCTGTATTGGCGTCAAACCAGGCGGTACCAGACCACAACATGGTGTCTTCACCGAAGCCATTGGGCAGCAGGCTGATCCAGCTGCTGTCAGTGGCCCAGCCGAAGAAACTCGTGGTGTAGGCGGTCAGTGCCGACGGGCTCAGCCACAGGGTAAAGCTGTAGTTGTGATCTGTGATCAAATCGTCCGGCAGCAGGATGCCGGAAGCGCCGTCAAAGTTCGCAGCCTGCCCGATCACGCCTTCGGCATAGGTAATCGTGCCCCCGGCCTCGGTAATCAGCTTGCCGACCACGGTGCCCGCTCCGAAGTTGCCGGTAGACTCATCCAGGTTCTGCTCGAAGCTGTAGTGGGCCACAGGTTCCGGCAGGCCGGTGGATTTTACGGTGGCGTTGAAGGTTTTGCTGTCCTGGGCGCCGTTCAGGGTCAGGGTGGCGGTGAGGGTAACCTCGGCATCCGCACCTTCCGGGCGGGTTACCAGGGCGGTGTCACCGGCCACTTCGATGACCGCGGGGTTGGATGAGCTCCAGCTGATCGCGGCGGCGTAGGGCCCGGTTACCGGCAGCTGCAGACTTTCAGCGACCGCGGACAGGTCGCCCAGGTCGAGAATCGCAGTGGCGGAAGCCAGCAGTTCCGCATCGGATTTGTTGTCGATATCCAGGAACCTCACTTCCTCGGCGGTGAGCGCAGCTTCATAAATTTTCAGCTCATCGATCATGCCGTTGAAGGGCAGATCCCAGTAATTGACGCCGAGGGCGAACTTGCCGCCGGAACCATTGATGTCAGGGCCGGTAAAGAAGTCGCTGAGGTTGCCGCCGGAAAACTTCTGTTCGCCGTTCAGGTAAACGCTGACCAGCCCTTTGTTGACCGAGAAAGCCATGTGGGTCCAGGTGCCCTCCGGGATGCGTTCGCCCGCGGAGCCGTCGAACCAGGCTTCACTGCCGCTCCACAACATGGTGTTTTCGTCCCAGCTCTGGGGCAGGAAACTGATCCAGTTGTTGGAGAAGGGCACTCCGTTCTCGTCGGTCTGTTCGTTTACCGCACCGAAGAAGGCGGTGGTCAAGCCGGTGATCACGGTGGGGTTGGTCCAGAAGGAAACCGTGTATTCGTAGTTGTTGATCAGGCCTTCCGGCAGCAGTACGCCGTTGCTGCCATCCAGTTGCAGCGCCTGCCCATCCTGACCGGCGGCATAGGTGATGCTTCCGCTGTTGTGGATGCGGTCACCGGTTGCCGTGCCCGGGTCGAGGCGGCCGGCGGACTCGGTCAGGTCATTCTCGAAAGGGAACCAGGCCGTGCGGTTGTAGGGCTGGCGTTCCGGGATGGTGACATCAAATGTTTTACTGCTGATCACCCCGTTGAGATCGATATCGGCGGTAACGGTGACCGTCTGATCCCCTTCTCCCACATTCGGGCGCACCACGCTGCCGTCGGGCTTGATGACCCGCTCATTGCTGCTGCTCCAGGAAATGGTGGCAGCGCGGGTTCCGCGGACGGGCAGCTGCAGGCTGTTGTCGGTGGTACTGGTGGGCAGGGCGAGGGCATCGCTGATATTGGCGATGGCTTCCGAATCGCTGAGGTTGTCCATTCTGGAACCCCAGATGGATTCCCCGCTGCCTGAAACCGCACTGAATACCGGCACCAGCTTGCTGGACATTTCATTCCACTGCCATTGGGTGACACCTTCGTACTCCACGGTGGTGCCGTCGATATCGAGGCTGAAATGGATCAGCTTCGGATTCTCAACGTCGTGCACATACCCACCGCTCACTTCGCCACTGACAGTACCGTCGCCGTTCAGGGTGACGTACAGGGTCTGCTTGGCGGTGCGGTTGATGTCCTTGCCGTGGTTGATGAACTTGTAGGTGCCGTTCAGGTCGTTGCTGTCGACGATATTGTCGCCATCGATCGGTGCATAGCGCTGTGGCGAGGCCACCAGCCAGCCGTCCGCGTTCACGTACAGCTCGTGTACCCGCACCGAGTGCTGCTCACCGCGATTGGGGAAGCGGGTGTGGGTGATCAGCAGGTGCTGGCCGGTTGCTTCGTCGTAGTAGGCGGAGTTGTGGCCGGGAGCCAGGTAACCGCGACTGGCAACGGAGTCGCCTACATCGGATTCAAATTCAAAGCCGCCCATCAGCTTTACGCCGTAGGGCGCAATGCTGTCCCAGTTGCCGCGGGCCTCGGCCATGTCGTTGCCCTCGGCATCCAGGAAAGGGCCGTCGGGGTTTCTGGAGCGGGCAATGCGGATGTTGTAGCCATCGGTGGAGACAAAGCCGCCGAAGGACATAAACAGGTAGTAGTAGTCGCTCTCGGGGCTGTACAGCATGTAAGTGCCCTCGATGGCGCTGTGGTCGCCGCCGGTGAGGTGCTTGCCGAAGCCCTGACCCGGCACGGGCTTGCCGGTGGTTTCGTCCATTTCCAGGATAAAGATACCGCCGGAATAGGAGCCATAGGTCATCCACAGCTTGCCTTCCTTGTCATAGAAGACATCCGGGTCAATGGCGTTGGGGTGAATCCTGGGGTCGTATTCGGCACCGGTGAAGCCGTCGGGGCCATAACCTGCCGCCAGTTCTTCCGGCGTCATACCGGAGCGCATGAAGATACCCAGGTCGGTGTAGGGTCCCTCGATGGTGTCGGCTACCGCGACGCCGAGGTAAGAGCGCGGGGCGTTGCAGTCACCGGCCTCGCTCGCCGGGTTGGCGCAGTGGTTGTAATAAAAGTAGTACTTGCCGTCATTCAGCTTGATGACGTCTGCCGCCCAGGAGCCCTGGTGGCCGCCGACCCACTCCAGGCCTTCAGATATTTCACTGGCGTAGGTGTTGAACAGGGGATTCTGGTCGTTCACGCCTTCGGCGACAAAGTCCCAGGTCATCAGGTTGGTGGATTTGGCCGCGGCCAGGTGAGAGCCGAACACATAGTAGGTGCCGTCGTCATCGCGGATCACCGATGGGTCGTGTACGCCCATATCGTTGTAGGCGATCACGCTGGCGTCGGCACTGGGGTCTGCCGTATCCGGCACCAGTTCGCGCTCGGGCTCAGGTTCCGGTTGTGGCTCAGGCTTGAGGATGGGGCCGCCGTTGTCGCCGCCTCCGGGGCCGGAATCGAAACAGCCTGTGGTCGATAAAAGGGTGGATATAACAACGGCCAGGCAGCTGGCCCGGTTGAAGGTCTTCATGGGTGGTGTCCCTCTTGTATTTATTATCTGGAGTTTCTCTCCGCTATTTCCCCTCCCGCCGCGCTCAAAACCTATGCACGTAAAAGGGCGCCGGTAGCAGTGATCGCCACAGATGGCTGGTCGCTCCGGCCAGGGGAGGCCCAATCTTGCCAATGGAGGTATGGTATTACAATAATATTTTGTGGCGAGCTCTTGCGTTCACGGCTGTGTTTGCGGCCGTTGTGACCTGTCTGGCGCGTGATGAACCAGAATCTGTTGATTATTTGTACGGTTTCTGAGGAAATATGTGCCACCGGACGCTTTCCCGTTGATGCCACAGGTCGCGGGGAATCCGGAGAAAACGGTAGATATTGGCCGAAAGGGGGCAGAAAAGCGGGTGTTAACCCCGTCTTGGTGCAGACTTCCCCACCATTGGCGGGGGAAGCGGGTGTCGGTAAGTCAGCTACTGCGCGTTATGCAGGATAATAGGTCATAAAGTATAACAAATTTGCGTTTTTCCCCGTTGACGCCCCCAGATTTAGTGGCTAGCATGGCCAATCATAATACAAATGGTCTGGAGGGTAACTCCGGGCCTGCACCCAAAGGGTGCAATACAAACCGAGCTCCGGCTAACCGGCGCCGAAAATAATAAAGACTCTGAGAGAAGAGGTTGAGCGATGATCGAGCCGCGTATCACCCGCGTGCCCGCTGCCAGTATCCTGGCGGTTTCCGTGCGCCCTTCCTCTATGGCCGTGCCCCGAAACGGCGCTCTCCTGCCCGAAACCGAGATGGGTTACGCGTTCAACGAGCGCTCTCTGACCCGTAGTGCCAGTACCCCCTTCCCGAATTGCCGCAAACCTGTTGCAGGTTTCGGTAGATGGGAGGCCGCTGGCGGGATACCGCGCTGAGGTTTTTGCGCGGAGATCGCAGGGGTGGCAATAACCCCCTTCCCTGCGGTCCGGCAACACAATAACAACACCCCTGATGGGAGAGAAACTATGTTCAAGCGACATCTACTCAGTTCATCTATTGCGATGGTGACTGCGTTCGGTGGTTTCAGTGCAGCAGTTCAGGCTCAGAACACCAGCTACGATGCAGAGATGGATGAATCCTCGGCGCTGGAAGAGGTAGTGGTTACCGGCGTGCGGGCGAGTCTCGAAAAAGCAATCAATATCAAGCAGCAGAAGTTCGAGATCGTCGACTCCATCGTTGCGGAAGATATCGGTAAATTCCCCGACAACAACGTGGTCGAGGCCCTGCAGCGGGTTGCCGGTGTTCAGGTCACTGACCGCGGAACCGGCGAAGTGAATACCGTGTCCATTCGCGGCCTTACCGACGTTACCACCACCGTGAATGGCCGCCAGATCTTTACCGCCTCCGGCCGCTCCGTGGCACTGGCCGATATTCCTGCCAGCCTGCTGAAAGGCGTGGACGTATACAAGACCCGTTCCGCCAGCCAGCTGGAAAGCGGCATCGCCGGCCAGATCGATATTCACACTCAGCGCCCGTTTGATTTCGACGGCAGCAAGGTTGTACTGGCCGCGCGCGGCATCAACCAGGAACAGGCGGATTCTACCGACCCGGTACTGAGCGGCCTGTTCAGCAACACCTGGGAGACCGGTATTGGCCGCGTCGGCGCACTGGTGAACGTCTCCTACGCGGAAACCAACTACCGCGACCAGAGCATCACCCCGGGTGCCGTGGTGCCGTTTGTGACTGCCGATGTTGACGGTGTACCGGGCAACTGGGCAGCCTACGAGCGAGTTTTCCTGTCCCGGGGAGATAACCCGGACACCCCTGAAAATGAAGCCATCGCGGAAAACCCCATCTGGGCTCCGGGCCTGGAAAGCGGCCTGCCCTACGGCGAAGGCTCCACTCTTACCATGAACGGCGAGGAAGTACCCTATATCCTCGGCCGTGACGCCATCTTTGCCAGCGACTTCACCGGTAAGCGCGAGCGCCCGGCAGCGAACGTCTCCGTGCAGTGGGCCCCGGACGAAACCTCCGAATACTATGTGGAAGCCTTCTATAACGGTTACCGCAACGAGTCATTCAACTCCCTCAGCTTCACCTTTGCAGACTGGTGGGGTGACAACAGCAGTCTGCCCATGGGTGGCGAAGTGGAGCTGTTCCCCGGTACCAATGTGGTCAAGCGCCGCGACGTGGATCACCCGTACGGCTTTGCCAGCGGTGACCTGACCGTTTCCCAGACCGACAGCTATGTGTTTGCACTGGGGGGCAACAAGGACATCTCCGATACTTTCCGCATCAAGTCGGAAGTGGTTTACCAGGAGAGTGAATACACCACCGACTTCCTCGCCATGCGTATCGACCGCGTTTCCTATGGCATCGGTGTCGACTTCAACGACAACGGTGGCCTGCCGGCGCTGGAGTACTACGACGATCCGACCACTGCGGATATCGACGAGAGCGATCTCACTGACACCTCCCAGTGGAATGTCGCCCAGCTGTATGACAACGGCGGTAGCCGCGAGGGTGATGCGCTCACCGTTACCTTCGATGGTGAGCTGGACGTTGAGTTCGGGCCGATCAACCAGGTCAAGTTTGGCCTGCGTCACGACAGCCGTGGTGCTTCCGAGACCACCCGCGGCCAGGATGCCTTCCTGGGTCGCCCGATGAGTGACCTGAGTGATGACCTGGCCTACGTCAACGAAGGATTCTTCGATGGTCGTGCAGACATCCCGACCAGTTGGGTAGTGCCGGACGGTTACTACATCTACAACAACCGCGATGAGTTCCGCGAGCTCTACGGCCTGGAAGCCGAGGCACTGGAAAAGACCTTCGAGATCGACGAGGCCACCACCTCGGTATACGCGCAAGCACAGTTCGAAACCCAGTTCCTGAACCGCGACTTTGACGGTCAGTTTGGCCTGCGCTACGTGACCGCAGACACCGATATGCAGTTCTACGATATCGACCTGGACACGCAGAGCACCGCCGACACCAGCGTTTCCAACCTGCTGCCGAGCCTGGTGATGCGCTATCACCTGACCGATGACCTGATGGCCCGTTTCGCCTATACCGAAACCGTGCGTCGCCCGGAGTTCTTCCAGCTGAACTCCTTCATCTACTACTACGATGACGTGACCAACATTGGCTACGGTACCGCCAGCGGTGGCAACCCGGACCTGCAGCCGGTGGAGTCCCAGAACTTCGACTTCTCCCTGGAGTGGTACTTCGCAGAATCCAGCGCGCTTTACGGCACCCTGTTCCGTCGCAATATCGACGGTCTGGTGTACGACTCCGTCAACCGGGTGATGTACCAGGCCCCGGATGCCAGCGAGCCTTATCCGTATGTGCTGTCCCAGCCTGACAACACCTCCGACGGTGTGCTCGAAGGGTTGGAACTGGGTGTAGTTTACTTCCCGCAGAACCTGCCAGATCTGCTGGACGGTTTCGGTATTCAGGCCAGCTTTACCGCGCTGGACTCCGACCAGCAGATTCCGGTATACAACGATGAGGGCGAGAAGGTTGGTACTGACTCCACCCCGATGTTCGGTGTGTCCGACACCTCCTACAGCGTGGTACTGGCGTACGACAAAAACGACCTGGATATGCGTCTTTCATACGTGTGGCGTGATGACTTCCTCAACAACTACGAGGCTCGTCAGTTTGCCAACCCGCTGGGCGTATACCGCCATGGCGAGACCAGTCTGGACTTCCAGGCCAGCTACGACGTAATGGACAACCTCACCTTCACCTTTGATGCAACCAACCTGACGGATGAGGAGTATCAGAGCTACTACGAGGATCCCACCGTGTACAACTTCGGCAACGCGATTTACAGCCGTACCTTCGCACTGGGCGCCCGTTACTCCTTCTAAATTCTCCGTGGACTAGTACCGCGACCTTCCTTGCAGGCAGCCTTCGGGCTGCCTTTTTTGTTTCGGAGAACGCATGTTGATCGATATGAAAGGTAAGGGTGGGTTTTGTGTGTGCGACTTCTTTAACGAAAATCCGCGCAAGAAATGGCGTTTAATTGCACGCAAATAAAAACAACTCTGCGATAAGCAATAAATGTAACTGATTTTGTCAGATTGTTAGGTGCTTATCCCTACTTATTTCATTTTTTAAATCGCATATCCTGTCTTGCTGATTTTTTTATTCTTCCCGGTTTGGTGTATGTAATAAAAGATCAATATCCGGGTTTTCACCGGGCCTTTGCTGCAATTATTTGTAACTTATTGAGCTTTAAGTAAGTTTTTAGATTTTCGGCAGGGCAATGGATCGTTGCTCCTTTAATGGCACAGTCGCTTGTAAAACGGGCGGTTAAATTCTGAACATTTCTCAATTGAGAGCTTTCGCTCCCTGTTCGTTGAAGTTTATGTGTTGGGAGATGTGAACGGTTACTTGGGGGTGGCTGTTTATATCGTTGCACTTCCAGGCTTTAGGGGTGATTGCGAAGCCTAACGATCCATAGAAAAACAGGAGAGTTACAATTGAAAAATAAATTCAGGAAGGGGTTACTGGCAGCAACTATCGGCATGACAGTTTATTGCGGATCTGCGTTTGCAGATACTGGTGCGCTGCGCATTACTGTTACGGATGCGGCAGGAAATCCAGTTGCAGGTGCGGTGGTGGATGTCCACACGTCGGAGAGTTTGACCGCCAAAAAAGGGGTGACTGACGAAAATGGCGAAATCCGCCTGATGGGGCTGGATCCTTCCGCCAAATATGAAGTAGAAATTAGTGGCACCGGTTACCAGCCAGTTAAGAGCGAAAACGTACTTGTGGTTTCCGGGCAGAGCTACGCGCTCAACTATGAGCTGAATTCTCTGGGTGAGAGCATAGAAGAGATTGCGGTGATTGGTCAGCAGGTGCAGATGGTGGATTCTACCTCTACCATTGTTGGCCAGGATATTACCCTGGATCTGACCGAGTCCCTGCCGACAGGGCGCGACTATCAGTCTTACCTGCAGCTGGCGCCGGGCACCAAGCCGTCAATTGGAGGGAACCCCTCTTCCAAATCCGGTGTTAACTACTCCGATGCGGTGGACTCCAAGGGCCGCACCTCAGGCTCTTCTTCCGACAACTTCTATTACATCGACAACGTCAATGTTACCGACAATGTGACCGGTACTTTTGGCGCCAACGTGAACTCCGAAATTATTCAGGAGCAGCACGTCCTGACCGGGGGTATGCCGGCGGAGTACGAAGGTGGTGCCGGCCTGGTTTCCCGAGTTGTCACCAAGTCGGGTAGCAACGAGTTCCACGGTTCCGTGAACTACTATACGCAGAATGACAGTCTGGTTGCTGACAACAAGCACGTTGAAGGTAACAGCTTTTCGACTTTTGACAGCGCGTTCACCATGGGTGGCCCGATCATCAAGGACAAGCTGTGGTTCTTTACTTCTTACCAGATAAAGGAGCGTGAAGACGACGTATTCAACCCGGATACCAGCGAATTCATGCGCTCCGTTAAGCGGACCAGCGATCTGGGCTTTGCCAAGCTGACCTGGCAGGCGACCGAAAACGATAAGCTTGTTGGCACCTTCTTCAACGACCCGACAGAGATCAGCGGTTCTCAGCAAACCGCGACTCTGAACAACCGCGACCGCGCTCAGAAACAAGGTGGCGATAACTACAAGCTTGAGTACTCGCACTCCTGGGACAATATGATCCTGACTCTGGAGGCCGCGAGTCACGAAGGCGAAATCAGTAGTATTGCTGCGGACAAGTCTACCCGCAATGATGTTGCCTACATGGGCGGTAACCCGACACTGGAGAATATCGAACGCGGCGGTTACGGTTCCGATACTATCCAGTTCCGCAACAAGGATATGTGGGCTGCCACCTTCGAGTATTTCCTGGATACGAATTGGGGTAGCCATGAGCTGAAAGCAGGTTACACCTTCACGGAAAATGAGCGCTTTGTTAATAGCCTCTATAGTGGTGATGGGGCTCAGTATTCATCTATCTCGATGGCCAACAGCGGTGTTACTGTGGCTGATCTGACGGGCGGAAGCTGGACTGGTCCGGTTGAGCTGGTAACTGACGACTACGCACGTATCATCGACGCCATGACCGAGAGCGCGGATTCCGCGTATTACCTGGGTCTGCTGGATACCGATAGCAGCGGTACCATCAGCAATGCTGAACTGGAAGCGCTGACTTTTGCTAGCTCCGCAGGTAACCCGGGTGATTCCATCAACGTGTACCGTATCGCCCAGACCGAGACGGCACCATACTCCCTGAAAACCGAAGGTTCCGCCTTTTATGTTCAGGACAGCTGGAACTACGACAAGTGGAGCGTAAACCTCGGTTTGCGCGCAGAGCAGTGGGAGCACTTCGCGACTACCGGTGACAACATTCATACGTTTGATTGGGAAATCGCTCCGCGCGTCGGCGTAACCTATGACATCAACGGTGATGGCAGCAGCAAGGTATGGGGCTTCTACGGTCGCTATTACGACCCGATTCGTACCGATATGACTTCCTTCGCGGGTACCCTTACCGGTTCCGTGCGTGAGGAGCAGATTTTCGTTGGTGATCGTTGGCTGACATACCGTACCCGTGGCGGCACCAAGGCTGGTCAGGACGCATTCTTCGCGCCCAGCACTAAAACTCCGTATACCGACGAGTTCCTGGTCGGTTACGCGATGACCTTTGGTGATGACATGAGTGCCGAGGTGACCTACACCAACCGCGTATCCGAGGACCTGTTGGAAGACTACGATCTCGGTCTTTACACTGATCCCTCGCACGCTGGAGATTTCACTCTGCCGCTGTCTTACTTCGGCTACAGTGAAATTCCGGACTCCAACTACGTAATTGCGACCCTCGAAGGTGGCAAGCGCGAGTACCAGGGTGTGGAATTTACCTTCCGCAAGCGTCGTAGTGATAACTGGCAAATGCTGGCCTCCTATACGTACAACCTGGCCGAAGGTAACTCCAACTCTGACGGTAATGCCGATTTCCAGGGCGATGTACTCTGGCTGGATCCGCGCGCGCCGGGTATGTGGGGCGATCAGCCGGGTAATATCGAGCACCTGTTCAAGGTTGCCGGTTCTTACTTCTTTAGCAATGGCATTGAGCTGGGTCTGGTATACAACTGGAACTCAGGTCTGCGCTACAGCAATACCTGGTCGGTTGCAGGTCGTCACCTGCCCGACTTGGGAGAGACGTACGAGTACGGCGGTGTTGAGTCAGTCTGGGT
The DNA here is from genome assembly GCF_913055755.1 of uncultured Microbulbifer sp. Classification (GTDB taxonomy): domain Bacteria; phylum Pseudomonadota; class Gammaproteobacteria; order Pseudomonadales; family Cellvibrionaceae; genus Microbulbifer. The sequence goes on along the minus strand of NZ_CAJXKH010000019.1, from coordinate 4,176 downwards.
AGACGAGAATGCGGTTGGTTCCAATGTCGCCAGCTCTTATGGAACCCTGGACGCTCGTGTGAAGTACTCTTACCAACTGGCAGGTTACGAGGCGGAATTCTTCCTGGATATCTTCAACGTATTTGATGACCAGGCAGGTATTCGCGAGCAGGATCTGACCGCAGGCGACGGGCAGTACGGCTTTGGCCAGGCGGTTGAGTGGGTTTCTCCACGTCGGTTCTACCTGGGTACACGCGTATCTTTCTAAGAGTCACGTAACGTAAGCGTCAATACATGATGTAAGTAAAAGCGGGAGGCATAGCCTCCCGCTTTTGTTTTCGTCCTTACAAACCAGGTGAAAGCGCGGGTTTTATTTAGCTCCCGGTTCTGTTGCTGTGCGTTTTCTTGAGTAAAAAATAGCCGAAAGTACATTTTTTTAATGGCCAAATAAACTTTTTTAAAATAAGGAAGGTTTTTCAGTTTTTTCTTTATTTTAGGTTATTTATTTCTTTCTGGTCTTCTTTACATTTTGTTTGTCCCAGTTTTTCCATAATTTCAATTTTTATATCTCGCGCCTCGTGGTGGGGCTCTTGGCGCTTCATTGCGGTGCGCTTTGCAGTTGCGTGGGACGTCGCGCCAAATTTTTCCCTTTTATTTGTGACAGTTTTTCTTTATTGCCGTTGAATTTATGACGGATATATTTTTTATCTGCACAGGAATGGACGAATATGGCTAAATGACAGGATGGAATGCAAATGGAGGGGGTGGGGGTTTTGCTCGTTAGGGGTATGTGTTGGGTATATGGCCGCTGGGGGGCGGTCATACACGACAAGCTCAAAAAAAACGAAGACCAAAGGGGGTCTCTATATGAGTTCTACTCGCAATCTGCGTCACAACCTCGCTCGCAGTGCCCTGGCTCTGGCCATCGGTACTGCAGCAATTGCCAGTGCTCCGGCAGTATTTGCTCAGAGTACTACCGGCTCTATCTACGGTTCTGCGCCGGCTGGCTCTACCATCGTCGTTAAGAACAAAAGTGGCTTTAGCCGCACTGTCACCGTAGATGAATCCGGTCGCTATAACCTGGGTTCTCTGCCGGTTGGCGAATACGTGGTTACTGCTGAACAAGACGGCGAATCCGTTGGCACACGCAGCGTTCCTGTGCGCGTTGGTTCCGGCTCCGATGCTTCTTTCGGCGAAGACGCCATGATGGAAGTTGTGGAAGTTGTCGGCACAGCAGGCCTGCCGCCGATCGACGTTACTTCAACTGACGCTCGCGTCGTGATTACCTCTGACGATCTGAAGCGCATGCCGATCGCTCGTTCCGCAGAGAGTATTGCTCTGCTGGCCCCGGGTGCCAACGCCGGTGCCAGCGGCTACTTCGGTAACATGGTTTCTTTCGGTGGTTCTGGTATTTCCGAAAACGCCTATTACATCAACGGCTTCCTGGCCAATGATCCGCTTTCCAACCTGGGTGGCTTCAGCCTGCCGTTCGGTGCGATCGACCAGCAGGAAACCTACACCGGCGGTTACGGCGCCAAGTACGGCCGCTCTTCTGGTGGCGTAATCAACCAGGTTGGTGCGCGTGGCGACAACGAGTGGCATTACGGTGCACAGGTTGTATTCGAACCGAAAGGTCTGAAATCCGACAAGCCCGACACCTATTTCCAGAGTATGGATCTTCCGGAAGGCTACGAATATACCGACCCGAGCATCGTTGGTGCCCTGCGTGAGCCCGGCAAGAACAACCTCTCCTGGAGCAATACTTACAGCGCCTACTTCAGCGGTCCGCTGATTCAGGACAAGCTGTTTGCATTTGTCTCCACCGAAACCGAGATGGGCGAATCGGAAAACGCTCCGACCTATGAAGCAGCTCCGCGGGTAACCGACGCCGAAAGCGAAAACAGCAAGATCTACGCCAAGCTGGACTGGTTCATTACCAGTGATCACCTGCTGGAATACACCTACATGGGTGAAAAGGAAACCTGGGACGGTACCTACACCGAGTGGGATTTCGAGACTTCGTCCCGTGGTGAAAGACTGGAAGCTGCGCCCAACTCTGATACCAATGAAAGCGCGTTCCAGATCCTGAACTATACCGGCTTCCTGGCCGAGAACCTGACCCTGAACGCGATGTACGGCCGCGGCGACTTCAGCTACAAAAATGAGCTGGCTGGTGACGCGGTTTACCCATACATCTCCGCTTACACCAACCAGGACCCGAGCATTGTCGGTGACAATCCGGTGGCAAACCGCGCTGGTGGCTATCGTGGTCGTGACGGTGAAGACACCACCGAAGGCTACCGCCTGAACCTGGAATGGGTACTGGGTGACCACGCTCTGACTTTCGGTATCGACAATATGTCGTTTGAAGCCGCAAACGAGGGTACCTCGCAGCTGACTGATGTGTGGATCTACAGCCGTGCGGCGGATCCGAGTGCACCGATCAACGCTACCCTGAACGTCGGCGCTCCCGGTGGCGATGGCTACTACGTACAGAGCTATATCTACCAAGACGCCACCAGCATGAAGCTGGACCAGGATGCGTACTACTTCGAAGATCGCTGGCAGGTGACCGATGAGGTAATGCTGTCTCTGGGTCTGCGTAACGATAAGTTCACCAACTACAACCTGGATGGCGACCCCTACCTGGAATCTGACGACCAGTGGGCACCTCGCCTGGGCGCAGCTTGGGACGTATTCGGCGATTCCTCTCTGAAGGTTTACGCCAACGCAGGTCGCTATTACCTGGCCATGCCGAATAACGTTGCGATCCGTGGTGCTTCCGCCTCTACTTATACTCGTGAGTACTTCACGTACAGCGGTGTGGATTCCGAGACTGGTGCGCCTACCGGCTTGACCGCTCTGGGCCCGGGCCCGGTTTCTGCCAACGGTGAATACGGCCAGGCAATCGATCCGCTGGCATTCGCTCCGTCCGACCTGGAAAACATGTACCAGGACGAGTACCTGGTGGGCTTCGAGAAGACCCTGGGTGACGACTGGACTTACGGTGCGAAGTTCACCTTCCGTGACCTGAAGTCAGGTATTGACGATGTGTGCGACCCTTACCGCATGATCGACAAGCTGGGCGAAATGGGCGTGGACTACAACACTGTGGATTGGCAGTACTGCTACATGTTCAACCCGGGTGGCAGCAACACCTTCAGCATGGCCAACTTCGACGAAAACGGTAACCCTAACGGTACCCGTACCGAAGTAACCATGACCGCCGATGACTGGGGTATGCCCGACCTGAAGCGTCAGTACAAGGCTTTTGACCTGTTCCTCGAGCGTGAGTTCGATGGCAAGTGGGAAGCGCGTGTTGACTACACCTACAGCACGCTCGAGGGTAACACCGAGGGTCAGGTGAAATCCGAGTTCGGTCAGGACAATATCTCCAAGACCCAGGACTGGGACGTTGCTGAGCTGATGCAGTTCTCCGACGGCTACCTGGCAAACGACCGTCGCCACCAGCTGAAGATCCGCGGTAGCTACATGATCACCGAAGAGCTGATGGTGGGTGCCAACGCGCGCATCATGTCCGGTATGCCGGTCAGCTGCCTGGGTTATTTCAATCCGAATGGCCAAATCGACGAAGCGTCCGAAGCTGGTGACCCCGTTGGTTACGGTGCCAGCTACCACACCTGCTTCGGCAGCGTGGCAGAGCCGGGTGACGAGCGTACTCCGTGGACCCGCAACCTGGACCTGAGCGTGACTTACACTCCGGCCATTATGGATAACAAGCTGAGTCTGAGCCTGCAGGTCTTCAATGCTCTCAACGAAGACAAGGCGACCCAGCTGGATGTGACTTCAGAAGATGCTCCGTACACCGTCAGCAACACTTACCGGGTGCCCCTGGCTTACCAGACTCCCCGTTACGCAATGCTGTCTGCGACTCTGAACTTCTAATAAGCCGCAACTTGTCAGATCAGCTGCCTGAATCGCTCCTGTAACGGGAGCCTTTCAGGGCAGCTGTCGCTTACCAGCCCCGATCAATTGATCGGGGCTTTTTTATTTGTGTCAGAAAAAGTGAGAGAAATAAAAAAGCCCGCAAGTTGCGGGCTCTTTATTGATTGCCTGTGTGAATCAGGTCTTGATCTTCTTGTACTGCATCCGATGCGGCGTAGCATTCTCCCCGTTGCGCGCCACAAAATCTTCGTGGTACTCGGTGTAATTGCCCTCGAAGAACACCACATTACT
>NZ_CAJXKH010000018.1 GCF_913055755.1 uncultured Microbulbifer sp. | reverse complement strand
CAGGGCAAGCCAGCCGATCACCAGCAATGATGCCCACGCCAGTATTGCGCAGGCAAGTTGCAGGTTGCGCGGAGTGCGGCTCAGAATGCCCGACCCGTACACCACCCCGATACACAGGCCGGCCAGCAGCAGGCTGGTCTGCGCCAGTGACGGCGCAGCGCCGTCGCGATACAACAGCAGTGGCCAGAAGGTAACGCCCAGCGCGGTAATCAGCGAAATAATGAAGGTGGTGAGTCTCAGGGCTTTCATGGGCCGCTCGGAGTGGTTCGGTTGTGTAGTTTCGGGCAGTGCGCTCACTCTTCGAACTCCACTTGCCGCCGGTCCATGTCTTCCGTCACTTCCAGCCACAGCGCATTGACGATGGCAAAGGCGCAGGCCAGCAGCACGCCGAGTATCCAGGCGAAATACCACATAGATTGATCTCCTCAGTAACTGCTGTGTGAGTTTTCCTCGATATATTCCTTGCTCACCCGGCCAAACATCTTGCGGTAACACCAGATGGTGTAGAGCAGGATGATGGGCACAAACACCACCGCGGCGGCAAACATCAACCCCAGGGTCAGTTCGCTGGAGGTGGCATCCCACATGGTCAGGCTCATGTTCGGATCCCGGGATGAGGGCAACACAAAGGGAAACAGCGCAATGCCAGCGGTGAGAATGACACAGGCCACGCACAGGGAGCTGGTGATGAAAACCAGAACACTTTCCGCGCGGCTCAGCAGCAGGGTAAGGCCCGCCATTACGATGGCCAGTATTGGGATAAGCCACAGCAATGGCATTTGCTGATAGTTTGCCTGCCAGCCACCGTTGCCATAGGCCACGGTTTTCATCAGCGGATTGAGTTTGTCGCCGGCAGGTTTCATATCCACGATATGCATACCGTCGATGCCGAGCAGCAACCAGATACCCGCGAGTACAAACAGCACGATCACCGCGGCGGCGGTAACCTGGGTGACGGACTGTGCGCGCATCAGTACCAGGCCCTGGGTTTTCATCTGCAGCCAGGCGCCTCCCTGCATTGCCAGCATCGACACAGATAGCAGTCCACTCAGCAGCGCGAAGGGGTGCAGCAGGCCCCAGAAAGAGCCGTGGTAGCTCGCGCGCAGCAGGGGATCCAGTTCAAACGGCAGCCCCAGAAACAGGTTGCCGAAGGCCACGCCAAAGATCAGCGCCGGCACCAGCCCGCCAATGGTGAGCCCCCAGTCCCAGGCGTTTCGCCAGCGCGGGTCGTCAATTTTCGACCGGTAATCGAATCCTACCGGGCGGAAAAACATCGCGCAGAGAGTGATGATCAGTGCCACATACAGGCCCGAGAAAGCGGCGGCATACACCATCGGCCAGGCGGCGAAAATCGCCCCGCCGGCGGTGACAAACCACACCTGGTTGCCCTCCCAGTGGGGGCCAATGGAATTGATCATCACCCGCCGGTCCATGTCGGACTTGCCGATGACACGCAGCAGCATGCCCACGCCCATATCGAAGCCGTCGGTGATCGCAAACCCGATCAGCAATACCCCGATCAGCGCCCACCAGATCAGCTTGAGTGTTTCGTAATCCATCGGGGAGCTCCTTACGCTTGCGCTCGTGGGCTATCTGTCAGCTCGAAGTGATATTTACCGGTGCCCAGGCTCGATGGACCGAGGCGGGTAAAACGCAGCATCAGATAGACTTCGACAATCGCCAGCGCGGTGTAAAAAGCGATGATCGCGGTCAGGCTGCCGATCACCTCGCCGCGGCTGATCGAGGATGCGGACATGTAGGTGGGCAGTACTTCCGCGATGGACCATGGCTGGCGCCCGTACTCCGCCACGATCCAGCCACACTCGGCGGCGATCCACGGCAGGGGCAGCGACCACAGGCAGGCGTAAAGAATCCCGCGGTGGCTGGAACTGCGGTGGCGGGCGGACTGGATAAATGCGGCAATAAACACCAGCAGCATGATGAAGCCGGCGCCGACCATGATGCGGAAGGTCCAGAACAGGGGGGCGACCCTGGGAATCGAGTTTTCCGCTGCGAGCCGGATCTGCTCGTCAGTGGCATCGGTGATATTTTCCGTGTAGCGCTTTAGCAGAAGGCCGTAGCCCAGGTCGTACTGCAAATCGGAAAAGGCATTTTTGGTTTCCTGGCTGGTGTCGCCGCTGCGCAGTTTTTCCAGCAGGGTATAGGCCTCGATACCCCGGCGGATACGCTTTTCATTGTCGGGGATGATGCGGTCGAATCCGACCACCTCTTCATCCAGGGAGCGGGTGGCGATCAGGCCCAGCATCCAGGGGATCTTCACTTCAAAGCGGTTTTTTTTCTGTTCCTGATCGGGAAAGGCGATCAGGGTGAAGGACGCTGGCGGTTTCTGTGTTTCCCACTCTGCCTCCACCGCCGCCAGTTTCACTTTCTGTACATCGCCCACGGTGTAACCGCTTTCATCCCCGAGCACGATCACCGACAGGATGGACGCGAGGCCGAAACTGGAAGCGATGGCGAAGGAGCGGCGGGCGAAGGGGATATCCCGCCTCTTCAGCAGGTAATAAGACGACACACTGAGTACGAACATGGCCCCGGTGACATAGCCCGCAGCTACCGTGTGTACGAATTTCACCTGGGCGACCGGATTGAAGAGGACGTCCGCAAAGCTCGCCAGTTCCATCCGCATGGTGTCGTAGTTGAATTCAGCGCCGATCGGGTACTGCATCCAGCCGTTGGCAATCAGGATCCACAGCGCCGAGAGGTTGGAACCGATGGCCACCAGCCAGGTACACACAAGGTGTTGCACCTTGCCCATGCGATCCCAGCCAAAGAAGAACAGTCCGATAAATGTCGACTCGAGGAAAAACGCCATCATGCCCTCGATGGCCAGCGGCACGCCGAAGATGTCTCCGACATAATGGGAGTAGTAACTCCAGTTTGTGCCGAACTGGAATTCCATGGTGATGCCGGTGGTCACCCCGAGGGCAAAGTTGATACCGAACAGCTTGCCCCAGAACTTGGTCATGTCCCGATAGATGGTCTTCCCGGACATGACGTAGCAGGACTCCATGATCGCCAGGATAAACGACAGACCCAGTGTCAGCGGAACGAACAGGAAGTGGTAGAGGGCGGTGAGGGCAAATTGCAGTCGGGACAGGTCGACAACGGCTTCATCAATCACTTAGCGCTCCTTGTCTGTGTGATCGAGGGGTTGGGGCGAGGTTTCCGTATGCAGAAAGCGCGAAGTTACCGGCTCGATGTTCTCAGTATCGGGACTGAAAAAGAAAATCTTGAGCAGGATGATCAGAATTAACTTGATAACAAGAACGGCACCCAGTTCCAGCAGCAGGCGACGATCGGTAAGGGACATAGTTTTTCCGCCAGTTCATCGAGGATGAGACGCTGCGCGACACCAGTCTAGCAACAGCTTGGCGACATGGTGGTAGATAGCGGAAGTTTGGCGTGTAAAGGCAGGTGTTTCAGCCGGGCAGCAGGGCGGCAACCACGAGCACAATGCCCAGGTTGCTGAGCAGCAGGACGGTCAGTTGTAACGGTCTCATCATGGGCCTCCATCTTGTCTTTATTCTATCTAGGGCCATCTAGACACAATGGTATTACCAAAAATCGTGACGTAAAAGCCTGTATTTGTTCATTTTTCCTCAAAAAGGCACTGTGTTAGCATCGCTTGGGGTGCTTATTGGTCAGTCCGGAATTAGATGTCTGGTGGAATTGGGCGACCAGATCGATGCCCTAAATATAGTTTGCAGCGAGTGGCGATTAACGCCGGGCAGGGGGAGAAGATGTCAATATTTTGCAGATATACCGCAGCGGCACTGGCGCTGTTACTGTTCGTCATTCAGGCAGAAGCCTTTCCGGTGGACGATTCGTTTACCGCGGAAAAGGCCTACGCCAAAGCCCGCAAGCAGTACCCGCAGATAGAGATTGCCCGGGTGGAGCCGGCGCAAGGGGTAGCGGTTGCGAGAAACCTGGTCTACCGCGAACTGGGGGCCCGGCAACTGCACCTGGACCTGTTTGCCCCTGAAACTACAGAAAATACCGCCCGGCCGGCGGTACTGCTGGTGCATGGCGGCGGCTGGCGATCCGGCAACCGCACGCTGCAGGAGCCCCTGGCCACCTATCTGGCCAACCGCGGCTTTGTCTCTGCCACGGTGGAGTATCGGCTGTCGCTGGAGGCCCGCTACCCGGCGGGCGTCCAGGATGTCAAAGCCGCCGTGCGCTGGCTGCGCGGGCATGCCGATGAGTACGGTGTGGATCCGGCGCGGATTGCCATCCTTGGTGCCTCCGCCGGCGCGCAGTTGGCGACACTGGTTGGGGTAACCCCAGGGGTGGCGCATTTTGTGGAACAAGGCGAAAAGGCCGACCGCGATGCAGAGTCCATTCAGGCGATCGTCAATCTGGATGGGGTGGTGAGTTTTACCACGCCGATGGCCCTCAAGCACGAAAACGACCCGCGCAAGAACCCGTCCGCCGCCGGCGCCTGGTTCGGTGGGCGCTACCAGGAGGTCCCCGATCTCTGGCACCAGGCATCGCCGCTGGAGTACGCAGGCGACCAGTCACCGCCAACCCTGTTCATCAATTCCAGCCACCCGCGCTTTCACGCCGGGCGCGACCAGTACCGGGACAAGTTGCGGGCTGCCGGTATCGCCACCGAAGTGATGACCCACCCCGACACCCCGCACCCCTTCTGGCTGTTCCAGCCCTGGTTTGAGCCCACTGCGGAACGGGTTGCCAGTTTTCTGCAAACGACACTGAAATAACATTCGTACCAACGGGTTTTCCGTGGATATACTCGCGGAAAATTTTCATGCTTCAAAAGTTGGATGCGAAGGTGACGCTGCCGGGTACAGCCTTGTGAGACCTTCACCGCCATGGATGGCGGTGCAGAGCCCCCAGGGATGGGTGCACGGCGTGTCTCACAAGGCTGTGCCCGGTAGCGACACTGCCACCGCTTTATTTGTGCCCGTACTGCGCGGAGTTTCAGATTTATGCAACAGGCTGATCAATTCATCGACTTGCTTAAACTGCTGGTGCGTAGCCCCAGTGTGGTGGGGGCCGAACATTCATTCCTGCGGGTACTGCAGCGGGAGCTGGAAGAGCGGGGCGCAAAGGTCACCTGGTACGAGGGGTTACTGGTGGCCCAGGGCAAACAGCCGCGCAGTGCCATGTTTTCCGCACATATCGACCGCCACGGCCTGATCTGCACCGGCCCCAACGAATTCCAGTACGCCGCCTTTGTCTCCGGGCGCCGTTCCGACCTGCTGGGTAACTCGGTATCGGAAAAGCTGATGACGAAAATCGTCGACCGCTTTACCGGTGTGCCGGTTACCGCCTATGAACCCTGGTCCGGCTCCTATCTTGGCGCCGGGCATATCAAAAATGCCTACGTCTGCGAATACCGCAACAACCTCATTTTTGAAGTGGACGGGCTCGAACACCTGGTAGCCGGCACCCCGGTTGCGTTCACCGACCGCCTGCGGGTAGCGGATGGCATCCTCAGTGCGCAGCTGGACAACGTGCTTACCGCCGCGCATCTGGTGCACCTGTTTTCGATCGGGTTTGAAGGGACCGCGTTCTTTACCGCACAGGAAGAATCCGGCAGTAGCTGGCGCTACTTGCTGGAGTGGTTCCGCCGCTTTAACGGCGGCACGGAAAAGCTGATTGTGGTGGATACCAGCCCGTATCCCGACCGGCGCGCGGCGGACCAGCAACAGGTGGTGTTGCGGCGGCGGGACGCCAATGCGGAGTTCAATCGGGGGACTACCACAAGATTGGAAAAGCTGTGTCTGCGGCACGGCACCGTGTTCAGCTTCAAGGATGCCTATATCGACGAACAGAACAGTATTGCCCTAGCCCAGGGGCAGGAACCACAGTCCCTTGGGAGTACCGAGCTGGGGCGAATCGTGGCGGCCTCCAATGGCTTTGTGCAGGGCACTACCCTGCAAATCCCCACGACCGGCTATCACACCATGGAAGAGTCCGCGTCGTTCAGCGCCAACAGTGCGTTCAGTGAGCTACTGGTAGCACTGGCGGAAGGGGAACCTCAGAACTCTTCGCTCATCTGATAGCGGCAGTTGCCGCAGTAAGGCCGGTCCGACTGGATGACCCCGGTGTGGGGGTGCACCCGCAACAGGCGTTTTTTATTGCCGTGGAACGCCGCGATATTCCAGTAACCGTTGCGGAAGCGGGGTTCGCTGAACGAGTGGAATCCCAGCCGTTTCAGGCGCTGCTGCACCGCCCCCAGGCTGAGGGTGAGCTCATCCGGCCCGCCGTCCAGATCGGGACCGTACAGGCCGGGGGGGATGGGTGCGTTTGCGGGGCCGGAGAACTGGAAATCCTGCGCGGTAAACGGACCTGGCTGCTGGGCCAGCACAGAAATCGAGAACAAGAGCGCGCTCACCGGTATAAAAAGACCTGCCGTGACACTGGCAAACTGCATGGCATTCCCCAAATTGCCTTTATCCAGTCATTGGTAGGGTGGCGTTCGGGGAATTCCAAAAAAATATTCAGCTGCTCGTGGTTGTTGCGGTAGCCTCAGTGTCCGCCGCAGCAACTGCGGTGCAATTTGCTCAGTTTGCCCACTCCGGGATTGAAGGTGTTGGTGGGGTCGAGAGCCTCAAAAAATGCCTTCTGCGCATCCGCCGCCTGATACAGGTGACCCACATTGTGTTCCGCAGGATAGCGGGCGCCGCGCTGCTGCAGATGCGCCAGCATCGCGCGCTTGACGGCCTTGGGGTCCGCATCTTTCTTCAGGATGTAGTCCTGGTGAAACACGTTGCACAGGAAGTGGCCGTAGTAGAGCTTGTGCGCTATCTGCTGGTCTATTTCCCGCGGTAATTGTTCCAGCCACTCCAGGTCGTTGCGCCGCAAGGCGATATCCAGCGGCAGCAGTTCCCCCACTTCCCGGTGGTGAACACTCTGGTAGCGGATGGCGGCGCCGGCGGAAACAAAGCGGTGCAGCATGGCCTTGCGTGCCTCCTGATCGCTGCACGGGAAGAAATCTCCGCTGTTTTCCTGCCTGGCGAAAAAGCCCTTTAACCATTCTCTGGCTGGCTCGATGCCGGTGTCCGCCATTTTCAGGATCAGGTGATGATCATATTGCTGGCGGAACTTCCGCATCCGTGCCGGCAGGTGTTGCGGCAACAGGCGGCCGAGCCACTGCAACAGGCGGTCGCTCAAAAATCTCGGCAGGAATCGGCGTTTCGCCAGCCAGGCGTCCATGCGACCCTTGGTGCTGAAAAACTGCGGCATATATTCGGTGCCGAGCTTTTCAATCATAAAGAAACTGTCTTTGCCGTACTTTGCGGCCATATCGAACATATCCCGGTGCAGGTACTCCCCGAGCACCGGGATCTCCGGCAATTCACTCAGCAGTCCGCGCCGCAGGCGGGCGAATACCGCGGGGTCGTTGCTACCGATATAGAACGTCTGGGTTTTCTGCGCGGTGGGGAAGGTGTCGAGGCGCACCGCAAACACCGCTACTTTTCCCGCACAGCCACTGGCCTCGAACAATCGTCGCGGGTCGCCATTGAAACGAGAGGGGGTTTCCGCATGGACCTCGCGGATTCTGTCCACATACTCCCGGTCGGAGGCCATCCGCGGTGTACTGTCGGTGTCCGAGCGGGGCAGGTCTCCGATGGACAGGAAGTTGCCCTGTTCCAGGTTGTGCAGGATTTCTTCCGGGGTTTCCCCCAGGTCGATCCCCAGGTGGTTGACCAGCTCCAGCTTGCCGGTGGCGTCGACCCGCGCATAGAGCGCGAGTTCTGTATAGGCCGGACCGCGCTGGCACAGTGCGCCGCCAGAGTTGTTGGCAATGCCCCCGACAATGGAAGCGCCGATACAGGAAGAGCCGATCTCCGAGTGCGGCGAGCGCTGCAAAGGTTTCAGCAGCTTTTCCAGGCTGTGCAGAGTGGCGCCGGGCAGGGCGACTGCCTGCTGGCCACTGTCCAGCAGGTGAATGCCGTTCATACGCAGGGTACTGATGATCACCACTTCGCGGTCGTAGTCGTCGCCGCTGGGGGTGGAGCCCTCGGTGAGGCCGGTATTGGCCGCCTGCAAAATGATGATTGTCCCGGCATCCACACAGCATTGCAGCGCGCGCCAGAAATCGATCAGGTGATGGGGGAATAGCACCGCAAGGGCGTCGCCCCCGCCGGAGCGAAATCCTTTGCGGTAATGCTCGGTACGTCCGGGATCGGTGAGAACCTGATCCGCGCCGAGCAGGTCGGTCAGTTGCCGAACCAGTTTGTGCATAGATGAGTGAGCCTGTCAGTCGGAATCCTTGCGAACCTCCACAATTTCTCCACTGTTGGGGTCCACCTCGAGCTGGTACTTCTGCCCTTCCTTGTAAGCTTCCACTTCCCATCGCGCATTGTCCAGTGATACCTCCACAACCGGGGTGTAACCCTGCTGTTCCAGCTGGGTCAGTATCACTGACAGGGCCATGGCTCCGGGCGGGGGCTTTTCATCATTCGCGAGGGCCGGCTGCAGGACTGCGATGGAACACAGGGTGCCGGCGACAAGTCCGGCGAGTATTGAATGGGTTTTTTTCATTACTCCTCCAGAGGCTGGAAGTTTACCGGCGCTTGCCGGTGTCAATCAGTTGCCGCTATCTGTTTTGGACAGGCGCTGCTGCATCATAAAACACCACTCGTCGCTGCCGGGGTCCGGGCCGTGGGCGCCATCGCCGCCGGTGAGTTTGTCCACCGCCATAAACCATTCATCCGTACCCACGTCCGGCAAACCGCTGGGATACTGTTCCGCGATAACTTCGCTGTGAATGCTCTGCACCTGTTCATTCACCCACTGGAACCAGGTGTCGGTACAAATCAGCTGTCCTTCGGAATTGGGGCTCTCGGCCGTATTGCGCTCGTCCGCGGCGGGTTCGCCAGCTGGGGAATCGAGCGGAGCTGCGCTGTCCGGATCGTGGGTTTCCGATTTGCGACCACAGCCACCGAGGACAAGTGCAGACATCAGCGCGGCGATCAGAAAGTTTCGGGTACAGGGATCTCTGCTCATAAGCGGCCTGCCTGGGGTTGCTGGAGAATGTTTTGGAATTGCCAGTAAGCATAGGTGGAATTTGGCGACTTGCACGGCGCAAAAAAAATCCCGGAGTGATCCGGGATTTTTGAGGGCTGGTGGAGACCGCGTCAAAGTGCGGAAGCGGACCCGGCGGCCTCTGCGCCACTGGCATCCGCCAGGGATTCCGGCTGGTCATTCGCGGCGGCAATGCGCTGCTCTTCAATGCGGCCGTTCCAGGTCAGCAGGGCCTGGTAGTGGCGGATGTTCTGCACGTAGGTCACCGGTTCCCAGCCGCGGGCGTAGCCGTGCTTGAGGTGCTTGAAGTACTGGCGTTTGGCCAGCAGCGGCAGGTGTTCGCGTACATCCTGCCAGCGGTCCGGGTTGCCGCCCAGTTGCTGGGTCAGCACGCGGGCGTCTTCCAGGTGACCGTAACCGATGTTGTAGGCCGCCAGCGCCATCCAGGTGCGATCCGGCTCGCGGATACGCTCGGGGATCTTGTCGCGGGCCTGTACGAAGTAGCGCGCGCCGCCCTCGATGCTTTCGATCGGGTCCAGGCGGTTTACGCCCAGTTCGCGGGCGGTGGCGCGGGTCAGCATCATCAGGCCGCGCACCCCGGTGGGGGATTTGGCGCGGGGGTTCCAGTGGGACTCCTGGTAGCTCAGCGCCGCCAGCAGTTCCCAGTCGAGGTCGTATTCTTTGGCCACCCGCGACATCTCCTCCTTCCAGCGGGGCAGGCGCTCGCGGGTCAGCTGGGCAAAGGTCTGCGCCCCGCCCGCATTCATTTTGCTCACGTGGCCGAAGTAGAGTTCGCGCAGTTCCGCCACCAGGCCGCTGGTGTTGGCGCGCAGCATAAAGTTACGCGCGGCGCGGTACAGGGTGTCGTCGTCACCTTTCGGGAAGGCCCAGGAAACCGGCTGGTACTGGGTCAGGTTGAACGCCACGTAGGTCTTGGGATACAGCCCGCGGTGCACCGCGTAGGCGTTGGAGTCCACCACTGCGTAGTGGTACTTGCCCTGGTTGACCATTTCCACCAGTTCCATGGCATCCACGTCAGAGATCTCTTCCCACAGCAGTTCCGGGTGGCGCGTGGACAGCTTGCGCAGCTGCTCCGCGTGGGCGCTGCCGGCGATCACCGCCACGGTCTTGCCTTCCAGGTCGGAAATGGTACGCGGGCGCGCTTCGCCGAGGCGGTAGATGACCTGCTGGCGGATTTCAAAGTAGGAGGGGGCGAAGCGCACCCGCGCCCGGCGCTCCGGGGTCACGGTGAGGCCCGCTGCAGCCAGGTGGGCATCGGACTCGGGATTTTCCAGCTCCAGGTACAGGTGCGAGAGGTCGTGAACGTCGCGGATTTCCAGCTTGACCCCGAGCTCGCTGGCGAACGCCTCGAGCATGCCGTATTCGAAGCCGGTGTACTGGCCGTTGGCATCTTCGTAGTAGGTAGTGGGGCCGTTCTGGGACAGAACCACCAGTTTACCCGCGGCCTTGACCTTCTCCAGGGTGCTGGGCGCCTTGCTGGCCACCAAAAGCGAGGCGCAACAGGCCAGCGCGACGCCCTTTACCAGGCGGCGGCTGTAGCGCAACAGTCGGCTTTTCATGATCATAGGCTTTCCCCTTGAATCCGTTCATTAGCATTATTGGTCCGCAAGTTGCCGGTGGAGCAGCCCGGAATCCGGGGCTGTAAGTTCTCACCGGCAGCGGCTTCCACTGCGACGGGCGCTATCCTTTGCGCCTCGGTTGTATGTCCTGTTCCGGTTGGCTGTCTATTATTTAGCCAGTCCGGGGCAAAAGCGCGGGAATTTTACCTCAAACCCGGTGCGCCTGACCAATCGAAGTGTTTTGGCGTTTGCCGCTTTGTGATCGATCGGCTTGTTTTCGCCCATCGTTCAGTGTAGTAGCTGGTGCCCTCGGGTTCCGCTTTCAAGGTGTATGGGGGTAGCTTTTGGCGCCACTTTCGCAGCGATACGGCTACCTGGCACCGCTTACGCGACGCACTTCTTTATTAGAGTGTTGGAGCGGCGGTGCTTCAGGTACAATGCGCGCGCTCCGATTCCCGGTGTTCCTGCGCGGCGCTCCTTTTTGCCGGTTGCTTCCGCCCGCAGGCGCTCAATTCCAGACAAGAGGCCAACTCCCGCGATGCTAGTTCTGCGTGGTGCTCCCGCACTGTCGAAATTTCGCCATCAAAAACTCCTCACCCAACTTCGCGCGCTGCAGCCTGCCATAGGCGACGTATACGCCGAGTTTGTGCACTTTGCCGACAGCAAAAAGCTGGGCGACAAAGACCAGGCGCTGCTGGAGCGCCTGCTGCAATACGGGCCCACTGAAGAGAAGCACCAGCCGGAAGGCGAGCTGCTACTGGTGGTTCCGCGCCCGGGCACCATCTCGCCCTGGTCCTCCAAGGCCACCGATATTGCGCACAACGCCGGCCTGACCCAGATCCACCGTCTGGAGCGGGGTGTTGCCTACTACATTACCGGAGCCAAATTAACCGAAGCTGAACGGGGCGACCTGGCGGCGCTGCTGCACGATCGCATGGTAGAGAGTGTCTACTCCCAGTTCGAGCAGGCGGAACAGCTGTTCCAGGTGGAAGAAGCCCGCCCAATGAGCCGGGTCGACGTGCTCGAAGGGGGCCGCAAGGCGCTGGAAACCGCCAACGTCAGCCTGGGCCTGGCCCTGGCGGAAGACGAGATTGACTACCTGCTGAAGAGCTTTGAAGAGCTGGAGCGCAACCCCACCGACGTCGAACTGATGATGTTCGCCCAGGCCAACTCCGAGCACTGCCGTCACAAGATCTTCAATGCCAGCTGGACCATCGATGGCGAAGACATGCCGCACTCCCTGTTCGGCATGATCAAGAACACCTACCGCAAGGGCGGAGACAATGTGCTTTCCGCCTACGCGGATAACGCCGCGGTGGTGGTCGGTCACGAAGCGGGCCGCTTCTATCCGGACCCGGAAACCAAGGAATACGGCTTCAGCCAGGAGGCCATCCACCTGCTGATGAAGGTGGAAACCCACAACCACCCCACTGCCATTGCACCATTCTCCGGTGCCGGCACCGGTGCCGGCGGCGAGATCCGCGACGAGGGCGCGGTGGGCCGCGGCTCCAAGCCCAAGGTGGGGCTGACCGGCTTCACCGTGTCCAACCTGCAGATCCCCGATTACCTGCAGCCGTGGGAAGTGAACTACGGCAAGCCCGAGCGCATCGTTACCGCCCTCGACATCATGATCGAGGGCCCCATCGGCGGGGCTGCGTTCAATAACGAATTCGGCCGACCCAATATCTGCGGCTATTTCCGTACCTTCGAGGAAGACTTCGGCGGCGAGCGCCGTGGCTACCACAAGCCGATCATGCTCGCAGGTGGCTACGGCAATATCCGTGAAGACCACGTGGAAAAGCCGGAATTCCAGCCCGGTGCCAAGCTGATCGTGCTCGGCGGCCCGGCGATGCTGATCGGCCTCGGCGGCGGTGCCGCGTCCAGTATGGCGAGCGGCTCCAGTTCCGAAGACCTGGATTTCGCCTCGGTACAGCGCCAGAACCCGGAAATCGAGCGCCGCTGCCAGGAAGTCATTGACCAGTGCTGGCAGTTGGGCGGCAACAACCCCATTGCCTTTATCCACGACGTGGGTGCCGGCGGCCTGTCCAACGCCTTCCCGGAGCTGGTGAAAGACGGCGGCACCGGCGGCAGTTTCGAGCTGCGTAATGTGCCCTCCGACGAACCCGGCATGAGCCCGCTGGAAATCTGGTGTAACGAATCCCAGGAGCGCTACGTACTGGCAGTAATGCCGAAAGACCTCAAGCGCTTCGAGAGCATCTGCGAGCGCGAGCGCGCGCCGTTTGCGGTGGTGGGCGAGGCCACCAGCGAGAAACACCTGACCCTGAACGACAAGCAGTTCGACGCCAAGCCGGTGGACCTGCCCATGTCCGTGCTGTTCGGCAAGCCGCCGAAGATGCACCGCGAGGCGGAGAAGGTCGAGGTGGCGACCACGGCGTTCGATACCAGCAAGATCGACCTGAATGAAGCCGCCGAGCGGGTGTTGCGCCTGCCCACGGTGGCCAGCAAGAACTTCCTGATTACCATCGGCGACCGCACCGTAACCGGTCAGGTGAGCCGCGATCAGATGGTCGGCCCCTGGCAGGTGCCGGTGGCGGACTGCGCCGTGACCACTGTGGCCTACGACAGCACCGCCGGTGAAGCCATGTCCATGGGCGAGCGCACCCCGGTGGCACTGCTGGACGCGCCTGCGTCCGGTAGGTTGGCGGTGGGCGAGGCGATCACCAACATCGCCTGTGCACCAATCAAACAGCTGTCCGATATCAAGCTTTCCGCCAACTGGATGTGTGCCGCGGGCCACCCGGGCGAGGAAGAAAAGCTGTACCGCACGGTAGAAGCGGTGGGTATGGAGTTGTGCCCGGATCTGGGTATCACCATTCCGGTGGGCAAGGACTCCATGTCCATGCGCACCGCCTGGAACGATGGCGGTATCGACAAGGCGGTCACCGCACCGCTGTCACTGGTGATTTCCGCGTTCTCTCCGGTGAGCGACGTGCGCAAGGTGGCAACGCCGCAACTGCGCCGCACCAAGAAGGGCGAGAGCGAGCTGCTCATGATTGATCTGGGCGCGGGCAAGAACCGCCTCGGTGGTTCCTGCCTGGCGCAGGTGTACAACCAGCTGGGGGACAAGCCCGCGGACCTGGACGATGCCAAGCGTCTCAAGGGGTTCTTCGAGGTGATGCAGGAGCTGATCGCCGAAGACAAGGTGATCGCCTATCACGACCGCGCCGACGGCGGCCTGTTCGCCACCCTGGCAGAGATGAGCTTTGCCGGCCGCGTGGGTATCGATGTGGAAATCTTCGACCTGGGCGAAGACCCCATCGCCGCACTGTTCAGCGAAGAGCTGGGTGCGGTGCTGCAGGTGCCAGCGGCGGAAGCGGATATGCTGCAGATGCGTTTTGCCGCGGTTGGTGTTGCTGCGCATCAGATCGGCGAGTTGAACGACAAAGAACAGTTGCGTATTACCCGTAACGGCAAGGAAATCTTCAACCGTGCCCGCGCCGAACTGCAGCAGATCTGGTCCGAGACCAGCTACCGCATTCAGGCCCTGCGCGACAATGCAGACTGCGCCAAGCAGGAATTCGATGCCATCGCCAAAACCGCGAAGCAGGATCCGGGTCTGTCGGTAAACCTGACCTACGACATCAACGAAGATATTGCCGCGCCGTACGTCAAGAAAGGTGTGCGTCCGAAAGTGGCGATCCTGCGTGAGCAGGGCGTCAACAGCCAGGTGGAGATGGCGCACTCATTCCACCGCGCCGGCTTCAATGCCGTCGACGTGCACATGAGCGATATCCTTGCCGGCCGCGTCGAACTGGACCAGTTCAAGGGCCTGGTGGGTTGTGGTGGATTCTCCTACGGTGACGTACTCGGCGCCGGTGAGGGCTGGGCCAAGACCATCCTGTTCAACGATCGCGCCCGCGACCAGTTCGAAGGCTTCTTCAACCGCAAGGACACCTTCGGCCTGGGCGTGTGTAACGGCTGCCAGATGTTCTCCGTGATCAAGGAACTGATCCCGGGCGCGGACCACTGGCCGCGCTTTGTGCGCAACCTGTCCGAGCAGTACGAGGCGCGCTTCGCGCTGGTGGGCGTGGAGGAATCCCCGTCTGTACTGTTCAAGGGCATGGCCGGTTCCTGGATGCCGGTAGCGGTAGCCCACGGGGAAGGACGCGTGGAGTTTTCCGACCAGAAGGCACTGGAAGCCTGTGAAAAATCCGGCACCATCGCCATGCGCTACCTGAACAACAACCAGCAGATTACCGAGACCTACCCGGCCAACCCCAACGGCTCGGCCAACGGTATTACCTCCCTGTGTTCCGAGGACGGCCGCGTCACCATCATGATGCCGCACCCGGAGCGGGTCGCCCGCGCAGTCAGCAACAGCTGGCACCCGGACGACTGGCAGGAGGATTCCGGCTGGATGCGACTGTTCCGCAACGCCCGCGTGTTCGTCGACTGATTGACCGTCACACGCCATATTGCCCGTAAGTGCCTGCTTGCGGGCAAGCCCAGAGCCCCGGTTTTCCGGGGCTTTTTTGTGGGCGGGGGGATTTTGGTGTTGGGCCAGAAGGGAGAGGAGGTGCGATGCGCGGGGAAGGAGTCTCCCGTCTGACGGGCAATTTTCATATTCTCGGCTACACTTAAAGCAATAATGGCAATAACTTTTCATGCACGGTGAAGATTCCGCAATTGCCTGCTGACTATCTCAGCCAGCTACCAGCAAACCGCAGCGAACGACTGACGTCGCTGCATTGCTTTATTGTCGCGCAATTCCCCGAGGTAAAACTTTCCTTCAAGTACAAGATGCCCACCTACGAGTCGGGATCGGGCTGGGTGTCCATCGCCAGCCAGAAGCACTACGTATCGCTGTATACCTGCGAGCGCAAACATATCCAGCCCTATATCGACGCGCACCCCGGGGTGAAGTGTGGCAGCGGCTGCCTGAACTTTCGCGATAGTGACACTATTGTTCTGGACGATCTGGTTGCGGTCCTTTCATCCGTGTTTGAACCGGGATAGCAATTTGCACAGGGAATGGGAAACCAATAAAAACGACACGAATCACAAGTTGGTAACAGTAAGGAGGCCGCAATGGCTTACAACAAAATGCTCGTGGAAAAGGTGCGGGATCTGCTGGGGCAGAGTGATGGTCTGACGGAAAAGCAGATGTTCGGCGGCCTGGCGTTTATGCTGAATGGCAACATGGCCTGCGGAGTTGTGGGTGAGGAGTTGATGGTACGGGTCGGGCCGGAAAATTATGACGATGCGCTCAGCGAGCGCTATACGCGCCCGATGGACTACACCGGCAGGCCGCTCAAAGGGATGGTTTATGTAGAAGAAGATGCCATCGCCGCAGACCTGGACGGCTGGGTTACCCGCGGTGTGGAGTTTGCCGGTTCACTGCCACCGAAATAATGATTTCATCACCGGCGCCGGCTCGGGAACCGGCGCGCGGTAAATTGCTGACAGCCCTCAGCTAATCGCTTCCAACTGGCCCGGGTCATCCAGTTTGGATGGCGCCGCAATGCCGTCAATTTCAATGGTGAGGTGGAACACCTGGGGGCAGCGCTTTTTCAATTCCGCTTCCAGGGAGTCGATCAACTGTTCCGTGGCCTCTAGCGTCGCCTGAATGGTGGCCCGGGTTTCCGCGTATTCCAGCACCGCTTGCGTACGCCGGTGTTCCGGCACCCGTTCCAGCAGTTCCCGCTCATGGGTGGCGATGCGCTCGCGCATATGGCGCATCAATACCTCCTCCCGCAGCTCAACTTCCGCCACTACCACGGTGTGTGTCTCGTCGACGATCACCGAGCGCAGGTCGTGGTAGCGCTCGATTTCACTGTGGCTGCGAACGATATCCTGGAAAGTGCGCTCGGCATCGTGATCGCGCACGCTGGTGAGATAGCGCATGTTGATCTTGCCGAGGAAAATGGCCGTGAATCCGAGCATCAGGGCAATCAGTACCGAAAATCCGATATCCCACATGGGGTTGCCGGTGGACTGGGTCATGCCGATACCGGTTGCGGCGAGAATCACGCCGGTCACGGCGATGCTGTCTTCCAGCAATACGGCAATCAGGGTCGGGTCGTCTGCGTTTGCCAAGTAGCGGAAAGGATTGCGGATACCCTCAGCCCGCATACGTGACAGGAACTCCCTGCCTGCCACGAGCAGGACATAGCCCTCAAGGATAAAGGCTATGACCAGGACCACCGCAGAAATCCAGATCGGGGCGATTTCCAGGCCGAGCACCGCAATGGCTTCCGGACGCTCGATATGCCCGAGGTTATGCCAGGCGTGCCACGCATGGGCCAGGCCGAGGCCGCAGCCGATGGAAAACAGGCCAATGGCGCTCCACAGGTTCCACAGATATTTCTTCTGGCCGTGGCCGAATGCATATTCTCTGTCCGCCGGCCGCCCGCCCCGGGTGAGTCCGATCAGCAGGAATACCTGATTCAACGTGTCCATCAGGCTGTGGACCGCTTCGTTCATCATCGCTGCCGAATGGGTAACCAGTGCTGCGATGCCCTTTAATACAGTGATGATTGCATTGACGCATATCGCGTACAAAACGGCCTTTTTTGAGCCTTGAGCCATGGTTCCCCCAGTTTGCTGCCATTCAGCGAATCAGATTCATTCATTAAATCAATTGCACGTCGTGCGTGTCGACATAACACAGGGACAGAAGAGTATAGGAAACCGATGGCCATGACAGCATTTACCTGGGAAGCGGCATAGGCGCCAAGCGAGCTATATGAAATGCGACAGTGCCTATACTTTCGGAGCCCGAATTCCAGGTGGTTCGGTAGATCCGCGCTCAATTCCTCTGAGGTATCTATGAAAATTCTGTGTCAATCAATCTCTATACCACTTCTCGCTACAGCGATTGCGCTGTCGGCTTGCAGCAGCGAGCGGGAAGATAAAACCGCGGCTGGCGTCGATATAGGAAAGGAAGAGACCAGGGCGGAAGATAAACCACAGGTCGATGCCGAAACACAGCCGGCTGATGACCAGTCAACTGGTAAGGAGCAAATCCTCGGCGAGGAATTCGGTGCGGATACTGGCAAAGTCGCCAATTCAGGCACTTCTACCCACTCCACCCAGGCCTATTTTGGTGATACCCACGTACACACCGGCTGGTCTGCCGATGCCGGCATGGACGGCGCCACGCTCACGCCGGAAGATGCCTATCGCTTCGCCACCGGTGAGGAGGTGACCTCCAATAGTGGCCTGAAAGCCAAACTCAAACGGCCCTACGACTGGTTCATGATTACCGACCATTCCGATGGTATGGGTGTCATCAACGAAATCGTCGACGCCAACCCGGAAATGATGGCGAACGAGACCCTCAAGCGCTGGCACGACGCCCTCACATCGGGAGATGAGAAGGCAGCCTCTGACGCCAAGAGTGAGCTGGTGGTGTTGCAGTCCGAAGGCAAGCTACCGAAGGAGGTGATGGATCCCAAATGGATGAAATCCGCCTGGGAGAAAACCGTCGATGCCGCGGAAAAGTTTTACCAGCCCGGGGAATTCTCCACTTTCATCGCCTACGAGTGGACAGTGAATGCGGGTGGCGGCGACAACCTGCACCGCAATGTCATTTTTCGCGACGACGCCAGCAAGACCCGCAACCTGTTGCCGCTGACCACGTTTGAAACCCAGGATCCGGAAAGGCTCTGGGCCTGGATGAAGGCCTACGAGGACAAAACCGGCGGAAGGGTGCTGGCGATTCCCCACAACGGCAACATGTCCAACGGCCGCATGTTCGAAGAGAAACGCTTCGACGGCTCGCCGATGACCAAGGAGTGGGCAGAAATGCGTGCCCGCTACGAACCGCTATACGAGCTTACCCAGATCAAGGGGCAGAGCGAGTCCCACCCCAGCCTGTCGCCGGAGGATGAGTTTGCGGACTGGGACCTGTGGGATCGCGGCAACCTGATCCTCAAACCCAAACCCCCGGGCTCCTTTAAATACGAATACTGGCGCCCGGCGCTGAAGGCCGGCATGCGTCTGGAAGAGCAGCTGGGTACCAACCCCTTCCAGTACGGCGCCAATGCGGGCACCGACAACCATGTGGGACTAACGACTCCCATAGAAGATAATTTCTTCGGCAAATTCAAATCCCTCGAGCCCAGCAACAAAACCCGCTGGGAATATCCCATATTGACCGGGCCCACCGGAGCATACGTGGGCTGGGAGCAGGCCGCATCCGGCCTGACCGGTGTATGGGCGACGGAAAATACCCGCGAGGCGATCTGGGACGCCATGATGCGCAAGGAAACCTTCGCCACCACCGGTCCCCGTATGACGGTGCGGTTTTTCGGCGGATTTGATTTCGAACCCGCGGATGCCGAGGGGGATCTGGAAGCGGCAGGCTATGAAAAGGGCGTGCCCATGGGCGGCAAGTTGAAAGGTGCAAAGCCCGCTCAACGGGTGAAGTTCCTGGTAGCGGCGATGAAAGATCCGGAAGGGGCCAACCTGGACCGGGTCCAGATCATCAAGGGCTGGTTGGATGGCAACGGCGAAGCCCACGAAAAGGTGTACAACGTGAAGTGGTCAGGGGATCGCAAACTGGACGGGCAGGGGCATATCCAGCATGTGGGTGATACGGTTGATTTGAAAACCGCGGAGTACGACAAAAACGCCGGCGACGCGCAGTTGATCGGCTATTTCGAGGACAAGGAATTCAATCCTTCGCATAAAGCGGTGTACTACGTGCGGGTGCTGGAGGTTCCAACCCCCAGATGGACGCTGTATGACAAGGTAAGAAACAAGATAGAAATGGACAAGAAGGTGCCGCTGACATTACAGGAGCGTGCGTTTAGTAGTCCCATCTGGTATTCCCCTGATTAGCTGCAGGAATGAAAAAAGCCCGCACATTGTGCGGGCTTTTTTGTGGATGAAACCATCAGTTACTGCTACCGGCCCCCGCTTTCAGCTGTTCCTCAATTTTCTTGAGGTTGAAAGAACCTGGGGTCTGGCTGGGGGGATATTCCTGCATGGTTTTGAGGAATTTCCCGGCCATCTGCTGCAGGGGAACGAAGACAAATGCACGGTCAAGTAGCCAATCATAGTATGTGTTGGCATTGTGCTGAGCGCGTTCGAGCGGATCCCTGCGCAGATTGAAGAGCAGTGGTACGCGCAGCTCGGTAAAGGGCTCCATCCACACACCGAAGGCCTTGCCGCGGTTTTCCAGGAAGACCGCTTTCCAGGCGTCGTAGCGCATGGCCACGATCTGACCGTCGTCATTCACGTAGATGAACTCGTGGCGGGGAGATTCCTCGGCACTGCCGGTAAAGTAATCCAGCATGTTGTGACCGTCGATATAGTTTCTATATTTACGACCAATCAACTTTGTCCCTTTCATCAATTGTTCCTTGATGTTGGGATTGCCACCGGCAGCCGCGAAGGTCGGCAACCAGTCTTCGTGGGCAACAATGCCATTCAGGGTTTTACCTGCGGGGAACTTGCCCGGCCAGCGTACAAACGCGGGCACCCGGTAAGCCCCCTCCCAGTTGGAGTTTTTCTCACTGCGGAAGATGGTGGTGCCCGCATCCGGCCATGTATTGAAGTGTGGGCCATTGTCGGTGGAGTAGAACACGATGGTGTTGTCGGCAATCTTCAGCTGATCGAGTAAATCCAGCAGTTTGCCCACGTGCATGTCGTGCTCGACCATACCGTCCTGGTATTCGTTTCCGGTCGGTCCAGACAGCCCCTTGTGTTCCTCCTTCACATGGGTGCGAAAGTGCATACGGGTGGCATTCCACCAGACAAAGAACGGCTTGCCGGCGTTGACCTGCTGCTTGATAAAGTCCATGGCCGCGGCCAGGGTTTCTTCATCCACGGTTTCCATGCGCTTTTTGGTAAGCGGTCCGGTATCTTCGATCTTGCCGTCCGCGCTGGCCTTGATTACCCCGCGCGGGCCAAATTTCTTGCGAAATTCCGGGTTTTTCGGGTAGTCGCGATTCTCCGGCTCTTCTTCCGCGTTCAGGTGATAAAGATTGCCGAAGAATACATCAAAGCCGTGGTTGGTCGGCAGGTGTTCGTCGCGGTCACCGAAGTGGTTTTTGCCGAACTGGCCGGTTGCGTAGCCGAGGCTTTTCATCACCGCAGCGATGGTCACGTCGGACTCTTGCCAGCCTTCTTTCGCACCGGGCAGGCCAACTTTGGTCATGCCTGTGCGCACAGGCACATTGCCGCCCATAAACGCGGCGCGGCCGGCGGTACAGGACTGCTGACCGTAGTAGTCTGTGAACGACAGGCCCTCTTTGGCGATGCGGTCGATGTTCGGAGTTTTGTAGCCCATCATGCCTTTGCTGTTGGCACTGATATTCCACATGCCAATATCATCACCCCAGATCACTAGGATGTTGGGTTTGTCCTGGGCCTGGGCGGCGCTGTTGCCGAGGCACATCAGGGCTACGGAGGTGACCGCAATCGGCACACGTAGCAAGCGTTTGAGAGTGCTGCGAACCATTTTTTTCCTCCTGGAGGATTACAACAATAGGTTTTCGGTGTGTGGTTGGTTGCGTGGATGAATGATGGGCGAGTTACTGCCCGGCGGGTGGGAACACCACTTTCCAGTCGTTTTTCATATCGATGACTGTCCAGCCTTTTTTGCCGGCGTCGTCCAGCGCTTTGTTCAGCTGGCCGACGTGGGACTTGCGGTCGTAGGCCCATTCGCGCTTGGCGTCGGTGTGGTGCACTATCAGGCCAAAACGCGCGCCGTCGCCGGCGGTGGTCCACTGCAGCATCTGGTAGTCACCGTCGGAGTTGCCGGCGGCGAAGATCGGGCGCTGGCCAATATGCTGGTGGATACCTACCGGCTTGCCTTCCTTATCGTCCACCAGATTGATCTCCGGTAATTTGACGATGACCGGTTTACCGTTGCGCACCTCGTACTTGGCCTTGAGGCTGGAGCCGACCACCTGATCCGGCGGAATGCCGTAGGTCTGTTCGGCGAATACCCGCATAAAGTCGATACCGCCGCCGGACACAATGAATGTCTTGAAACCGTTCGCACGCAGGTAGGTGAGCAGTTCCAGCATTGGCTGGTAGATCATTTCGTTAAACGGACGGTTGGTTTTGGGGTGACGGGCGGTCTTTAGCCAGCTCGCCACATTCGCATGGAATTCTTCCGCGGTCATATTGGCGTGGGTGGCGGCAATGATTTTCATCAGCCCTTCCTTGCCGCTGGCGACCACGCCCTCCATATCGTCTTTCAGCACGGACGCGAAGGGTTCCTGGGTTTTCCACTCCGGATGCTCGGGCGCCATTTTCTTGACCTGGTCGATGGCGTAGATCAACTGGAAATAGATTGGCTTTTCCGCCCACAGGGTGCCGTCATTGTCGAAGGTGGCGATGCGCTGGTTCTCCGGCACAAAATCCGCAGATCCAGCGCGCGTCACGTTTTGCACATATTCGACGATGGCCTGCTTGGTTTTGCCGTCATTCCAGGAGGGGAGCGGGTCCGTCTCCGCCGCCAGCTGCTGGGAGAAGACAAAGCACAAGCCCGTCAGTAGTAACAGGGGCGCGATACGGACCGTGCGGGTGAAACGGGACAGGGCGGCGAACGCTGCGCGGACTCGCCGCGTGGGGTGTTGGCAAGAATGCATACTACTCCTCGTCAGCCCCGGGCGCGGTGCCTGGGCGCTACGAATATTGCTTCTACGCTTAAAGAATAGTCACGATTTGCTCCTTTGTCGGCTGACTTGAGATCAATGGTGCCGACAGGGTGACTCGCAGGTCTTGTGTGGCGGCGGGGCGGGGGGGCACGGGCAAGGAGGCTCGGCGAGAGTATCAGGGGTTGAGCGGAGGCAGGCCCCCGGCCCACTTGCGCCGAGAAGTGGGCGCCAGCGTGGCGACGGCCCGTTGCAGGGATTGCCAGAGGGCGGCGTCGGCTGCACCGGCGGCGCCATAGCGGGCGGCGCCCAGGGCCAGTAGCTTGGAGCGGACCTGGTCGTCTTCGTTACCGGTGTGACGCGCCCACGCATAGTAGGCGTGTAACGCGCCGTCGTAGTCTTTATCGCTTACCGCTGTTCTGAGGTGCTGTAGTGCGGTGCGGCCAGTTTCCCGGTTGGCTGTTTGCTGTTGTCGTTGCCAGCGGACAAAGCGCGGTCGCGCGTAATACCAGCCGAGCATCCACAGCATCGCAGTGCCCACCAGTAGCAGGGCCAAGTTCCATAGCGATACTCGACTGGAAAGTGGCGGCTTGCCGGCGCGGACTGTTACCGCCGCCACTTCTGTGCTTTCTATCTTTCCCGTATCCAGGTTGTACCAGCGCAGTGTGATTGCCGGTAGTTCACCACCGCCGGCGGACTCCACCACGTAGGTCACCTTTTCCCTGCGCACCCCGCCGTCTTGCGTGTCTTTTGCCTGCGGCGTATCCGGATAGGCGGCGATGCCCTGCGGTGCGCCGGTGCCCTGCATGGGTGGCAGGAACATCACGGTCGAGCCCTCGATGGTGGCGGTCACGGTGCGCGAGAAACTGTCCCCGGGTTTCAGCTTTTCCGGGTTACCGTCAATCTGTTGCTCAAGTGTGAGGCCGGTGGCGGCAATGAACGGTTTTAGATTCTCAGCACCCTTGGGCGCCCGTGCGTTGAGGGTGATGGTGGGTATCGCAACCGTGCCCTGGATATTGTCGCCTCCCTGGGGATTTTTGTAGTGCAGCGTCAGGTTTTGCTGTGGCAGGGCATACCGGCCGGGAGCGAGGGGAATCAGTCGGTAATAACGAGTAACGCCGGACCAGGTGTTGCCGTTGATTTCGCGGCTGACAGAGACCGTCGAGCGCCCCGGGGTGGTAATGGAAAGGTTGGTATTGTCGACCTGGGGAAATTCCACCGGCTCGGTCAGCCAGGTGGGCACCAGTATTGTCACCGTCACTGTCACCGCCTCGCCGGGCACGGTTTCACTTTGCGACAGCGAGGTTTCGATGATCGGGCGGGGGCTCGATGATTGCGCCAGGCCCGGGCCGGCAACAAGCACCAGTAGTAAAAGGCAGGTAACCTTGTAGAACAGTTCGCGGTTCATTGTTCGCCCGTTTGCGGGTTTTCCGCTTCCACCGCAAAGCGCTGCTTCAGGAAATCGCTGGTGCTGGTGTCGAGGGTGGACATCCACTGTTCGGCGCTGACGGTGGTGGTGTCCTGTTCCCCCTGTTTTTCCACCGGCTGTTGCGGTTGCTGCTCGGGATCGAAGGTTTCGTCTTCATCTTCGGACTGCTGCAGTTCTTCCTCCTCGTCACCGCGGGATTTTTGCATATAGGCGAGGATTTTTTTTGCCTGGGCGAGGTTTTCTTCGGCACCGGGGAACTGTGGCTCGCTCTGCAGCACCTGCTCGAAGGCGGCGATGGCATCCTCGTACTGGCCGCTTTTTATCTGGGCCATGCCGCGGGTAAACACGGCCTCCGGTGTGGTCAGCGGTGCGAGCGTATTGGCCGCGTCTTCGTAGTGGCCCGCCTGATATTGTGCGTAGCCCTTGCGGTAGGGATCATCGAAAAAGCCGGCCGCCCGCGCGTAGTCATTGCGGTTGCTGTACAGCTGGCCCAGCTGGTCCGGGGTAAACAATTTCTCCAGTGGACCCGCCGGTTGCGCCCCGGCATTTTGCGCCGTGCCGGTCAGCACAACCGCCAGAGCGAGTGCGATGCTCCCCGCCGGCATAGCGTTGCGCCCGATCACAAATCCGCGGCGGAACCAGAACAGCATCAATATTGCCGCGGGCCATGCCAGCCACCAGGCGCGGTCGTTCCACTGCAGGTTGTCATCTTTGACCAGCGCGTGGCGGAACGCGGAATTGAAGTAGCGCTGGAAACCTTCGAGGTCGCGCTTGTCCGGCGTCACCCGGGCCACCCGCGCGCCGCGAATATTATCTGCGCCGGCAATTGCCTTGTTGCCCGGAACCAGTATCAGCAGTCCCAGGCTGTTGTTGCCGTCGCGCTGGTTGAAGGCCTGCAGGTCTTTTTGTTCGATACCATCGCTGAAAAAGAGGATGCCACCGGGTGTCTGTTCAGCGGCGAGAATGGATTCCGCGAGTTTCAGTGCGGCGGCCGCGTTGTTACCGGGCACCGGCATGATGTCGACCTCCAGCCCTTCCACATAGGGCCGCAGCAGGTTTTCATCCTCGGCGAGCGGCACTACACGGTGCGCACTGCCGGCATAGGCGACCAGAGCGGTGGGCGCGCCATCGCGGGTGGCGAGCAGGTCCAGTATTTTCTGTTTGCCCCGCTCCAGCCTGCTCGGGGGCACGTCCGGCTCCTGCATGCTGTCGCTGACCTGTATCACCAGTACCAGCGGCGCGGTCTTCGCCATTAGTGGATCCGGCAGGCGCGTCCAGGCGGGGCCGGCAGCGCCCACACTGAGCAGCGTGAGCACCAGTGCAGCCAGGTCTGCCGGGCGCAGCTGCCAGCCGCGCCCGGCAGGTTCTCCCACACTCAGGGCGCGCGCCAGGTGCGGGGCAACATGTGCGCTAGCATTCTGCGCATCCGGCGCCGGCCGGCGCAGCCACCACCACAGGCTGAGGATAACCGGCAGCGCCAGCAGACAGCTGGGGCGCAGGAAGTGAAAAGCGCTGAAAAAGACGCTGAAAAAATTGCCCAGTTCGCCACCGAATGCATTCACGGCCCGACCTCCGCGGAAACACCGGAGCTACCTGCACGCGCCAGACGGATTGCCTGCGCGAGGAAACCCAGCAGTGCCAGCACCAGCGCGGCGGCCAGTGGCCACCAGGCCAGGGAGCGGTGGGGGCGATAGGTTTCACTGTCCACCAGCTTGGGTGCCAGCTTGTCGATCTCACGGGTAACGCGCTTCAGTGTCTGCTGGTCGTTGGCGTAGTAAAAGGCACCACCGGTGCGGCTGGCGATGGCTTTCAGGTTTTTCTCGTCCAGCCGGTTTTCCGCGTCGCCCTGCGGGTCGCCCACGCCAATGGTGAGAATCTTTACCTGGCGCTGGGCGGCAATGGCGGCGGCATTGATCGGGCTCATGGTGCTGGCGGTATCGCTGCCGTCACTCAGCAGGATCAACAGGCGCTGTTTGACGTCACTGCTTTCAAACTGGCGGATGGAGAGACCGATGGCATCTCCCAGTGCAGTGTGGGGGCCGGCCATGCCCACATCGGTCTGCTGCAGCAATTCCAGCACCGTGTGCAGGTCGGTGGTGAGCGGCGCCTGTACAAACGCCTTGCTGCCAAACACGATCAGTGCCAGGCGTTCGCCTTGCCGTTGCTGGATAAATTTCGCGAGCACACTTTTGACGCCGGCCAGCCGCTGTTCGCGGGTGCCGTCGCCGGTAATGAAATCCTGCTGGTCCATGGACCCGGAAATATCCACCGCAATGATCAGGTCGCGGGCGGGCTTTTGCAGCGTCACGGCTTCCCCTTCCTGCTCCGGCCGTGCCAGCGCGCAGACAATCAGGGCCCATACCAGGGCGCCGGTCAGTACCTGCCACAGCCGGCGTTTGCGCACCATCGCGCCGGCGCCGGATTGCAGTCCCAGGTGTTCGATCAGCTGCTGGAAAAACGGCACGCGCAGCGCCGGCACGCGCTGGCGGTGGGGCGGGGCGATTTTCCAAACTACCAGTGGCAGGGGCAGCAGCAGGAAGGCCCAGGGAAACGCAAAGCTCAGCCCGCTCAACGTCATGGCGTCGTGGCTCCGTGGGTGGACTGTTGTTCCCGCGCAGGTTCCCGCAAAACCCTGTTCCCCGCCCGGTGTCTTCTGATCCAGTGCGCGGCGAGCCGGGCCAGCTCCGGTGACGGGGGCTGGTCCGCGCGGTAGGCGCCGTGCACCAGCTGATGCCCCGGTTCGCCGGAAAAATTGGCACCCGCACAATGCCGGTTGAGAAAATCCAGCCAGTCGTTGCCGGTCAGCGCGGCGACCTGCTGGCGCGGGAAGGTGGCGAGTGCGGTGCGCCGGACGATCTCTGCGATGATTGCCGGGTCGTCTCCCGATTGCGCCAGTGCCTTGAGCGCGGCGCGCCGGTAGGCATTGGCGCGGTAGCGTTTGAGTGCGTACCAGGCGAGGAGTAACAGCAGCAGAAGTAAAAAAAGTAACAGACCTTTGGCCAGCGGTGTTTGCGGCCACAGGGAGATGGTATCCGGCGCCGGCGGTGGCACCAGTTGCGCGATCAGGTCCGGCAGGGTTTCTTCTGCGGCGGGCTTATCCTGTTGCATCGGTTGCTCCTGCACTGGGCTTGCCGGACGCGGATGCAGTCGTCGCGGAAGCCAACCCCAGGAGTCGGCGCAATTGCGGCAGGGTGTCTTCAGCGGCGGACAGCGATGCCAGGGGAATCCCGAAGCGGCGGTGCCAGTCTTCGATCACCGCCCGTCGCTCGCGGTTGAAGGTGTTCATGGCGCCGTGGGTGGCGTCATCGCCGGTATCGAGGGTCGCCTGGCGTTCGCCGTCGGAAATGGCGCTGACAAAGCCCTTGGGCATGGTTTGCCCGGTGGGGTCGCTGACCGGCATCAGGATCACATCATTGCGCCGCGCAATGCCGCCGACCAGGCGGGTGGTGGCATCACTGGTGATATCGAAGTCGCTGATCAGCAGGATCAGGTGGTCGCGCCGGGCAATCTGGGCCACGGCTTTCAGTACCGCATCCAGCGACGTCGCTTCGGCTACCGGCGCGTTGGCGTGCAAGGCTTGATTGGCGTCTGCCAGTGCGGTGAGGAAATGGGTGAGGGCGGCGCGGCTGCGCTTGGGGCGCTGGCTGAATACTGCGTCGTCAGTCACGACGATGCCGCCGACGCGATCGTCCTGGTGCAGTATGGCGAAGGCGGCGAGGGCGGCCGCCTCGGCGGCGGTGACCGATTTCATTTTGTAGCGGGTGCCAAAGAACATGGACATACGCTGGTCCACCACCACGAGGGTGGGGCGGTCGCGCTCTTCGGTATACACGCGCACGTGGGGCTCGCCGGTGCGGGCGGTGACATTCCAGTCGATGGCGCGGACGTCGTCGGAGGGCCAGTACTCGCGCAACTCCTCAAAGTTGAGACCGCGTCCGCGCAGCTTTGATGCGTGGCGGCCGGCGAGCACGCTGCGGGCCGGCTGCCTTGGTAGCAGGTTCAGGCTCTGCGCGGGGCCCTCCAGGGATTGCAGGTAAGGCAGGTCCAGGTGCACCCGGTAGTCGCCATTTTCTGCCACCGGGGCGGGCTCGGCGATACCGGCACGGCTGAGATTCCTGTGACGGGTGAGAAAATCGAACATGGCAGGCGCTCCCAGAAACGCCGCTCAGGGCAGGGCGACGTTCTGGATCAGGGTATCGATCACCCGGTCCGCGGTGATGCCCTCGCCCTGGGCTTTGAAACTCAGACCCAGGCGGTGGCGCAGGCAGTCGTGCACCACTGCGTGAATGTCCTGTGGATCCACGTAGTCGCGGCCTTCCAGCCAGGCGTTGGTGCGCCCGGCCTTGTCCAGTGCGATGGAGCCCCGCGGGCTGGCGCCGATCTCGATCCAGCGCGCCAGCTCGTCGGAGATTTTCTGCGGATGACGGCTCACCTCAATCAAATCGGCGATATAGCGCGCCATGGCATCGGAAGTATGAATGGTGGCAATTTCCCGGCGCGCGTCGAATATCGCCTGCTGCGGAATGGCTGCGGATTGTTCTGCCGGCTCTGTCGGCACCGCGGCGGGATCGGTCACCGGTGCTTCGGCGGCGGCGATTTCCTCGCCTCGCACCAGTTCGATCACCGAGACCTCGTCTTCCACCGGTGGGTAGGTAATCAGCACATGCATCAGGAAGCGATCCATCTGCGCCTCCGGCAGGGGATAGGTGCCTTCCTGCTCGATGGGGTTCTGGGTGGCCATCACCATAAACAGTGGCGGCATTTTATGGGTCTTGCCGGCCACGGTGACCTGGCGCTCTTCCATTGCCTCCAGCAGGGCCGACTGTACCTTGGCGGGTGCCCGATTGATTTCGTCGGCGAGGACGATATTGGCGAAGATGGGACCGGGGTGGAAACGGAACTCTGAGATCCCGCCTGGGGACGTGTCATTCCGGTAGAGCATATCGGTACCGGTGACATCCGCCGGCAATAGATCCGGCGTGAACTGGATGCGGCTGAAATCCGCCTCCAGGTTTTTCGCCAGGGATTTAATGGCGCGGGTTTTCGCCAGTCCCGGCAGACCTTCGACCAGCAGGTTGCCATTGGCGAGCAGGCCAATGATCAGGCGGCGAATCACATCCCGCTGGCCGATGATGGATTGACCCATCGCGGATTCCAGTTGCGCAATCTGTTCTCTCGCCGACATACAGAACCTCGCTGTCTTCCCCTATTAACGCTAGCAGAGGGAAAGCAGATACCTGCCATGATACGGCTATAATGGGGCCATAAATTTATAAATCGGAGTGACCATGCGCACGTTGCTGCCTGTTCTGTTCTTGCTGTTATTGGTTGTCGGGTGCGGTAAAAACAACGACAGAGTGTCATCAGAAGCCACCAGCTCAGAGCGCAGGGCGGAACCACAAGCCAGCAGCGCGGTTAACAGCGAATCCAGTAGCGAAAAAAATATAGCGGCGCTCGCGAAGCCGGTGAAAAACGCTGCCTCCCCGCAGAAAAATACGCACTCCCGGCGTGCGGATGGTCTGGCGTATATTGGCGCGGAACAGTGCGCCAGCTGTCACCAGCAGGCCTTTGATCAGTGGCAGCATTCCCACCACGACCTGGCGATGAAAGAAGCCACTGATAAAACCGTGATTGGCAATTTCGACGACGCGGAGTTCGATTACTACGGTACCGTTTCTAAATTCTTTCAGCGCGATGGAAAATATTTTGCGAAGACCGACGGCCCGGACGGAAAGCTGCACGAGTATCCGGTGGCCTACACCTTCGGAGTGGAGCCTCTGCAGCAGTATCTGATCGAGATGCCCGGTGGCCGGCTGCAGGCATTGTCCATCGCCTGGGATTCCCGCTCAGAAGAAGCCGGTGGCCAGCGCTGGTTCCACCTCTACCCGGATGAGGAGATCAAGCCGGGTGATCCGCTGCACTGGACCGGGCTCAGCCAGAACTGGAACTTCATGTGCGCGGATTGCCACTCCACCAACTTTCAGAAGAATTACGACGCCAGCTCGAAAAGCTTTGCCAGTACCTGGTCCGAGATCAATGTGGGCTGTGAGGCCTGCCACGGACCGGGTTCCGGTCACGTGACCTGGGCGAATGCCCCGGCGGAGAAGCGGAAAGACTACGGCGCCGGCAGGGGGCTGGAAATCTCCTACCGCGATCGTCTACAGGGCGCCTGGCAGATGAATATGGAGACGGGGATTGCACAGCTGGTAAAAAAAGATGGCAATGCGAATATCCACAAAGAGCTACAGGTGTGTGCCCAGTGTCACTCCCGGCGCAGCACCGCGTTTCCCGGCGCCCATCCCCAGAGCGAGTTCTTCGATCACTTTAACCTGGCGTTGCTGGATGAAGGGCTGTATCACGCGGATGGCCAGATTGACGACGAGGTCTATGTCTACGGTTCTTTCCTGCAGAGCAAAATGCACGCGGCCGGTGTCACCTGCAGCAATTGCCACAACCCCCATAGCATGGAGCTGCGGGCGCAGGACAATGCGCTCTGCGCCCAGTGCCACCTGCCGGAAAAATTCGATACCGCAGAGCACCATTTTCACCCGGCCGCCAGCGAGGGTGCCCAGTGCGTGAACTGCCATATGACCGACAAGGTATACATGCAGGTGGACGCGCGGCGGGATCACAGCTTCCGTGTGCCGCGGCCGGATCTGTCCCAGTCAATCGGTTCCCCGAATGCCTGTACCGGCTGCCATGCGGACAAGGGCGACAAGTGGGCCACACAGATATTGGAGGCAAAATATGGCAAGCCGGACCCGCACTATGGCGAGGCGTTGCATGCCGGCCGTACCGGGGCGGCGGATGCCGAGTCCAGGTTGTTGAACCTGGTGATGGATGAGTCCCAGCCTGCGATTGCCCGTGCCACAGCGGTTTCTCTGTTACCGGATTACCTGTCGCAGACCAGTGCCCAGGTCCTGCAGGTGGTTGCTCAGGGAGATGACGCACTCTTGCACCTGGGAATGGCCCAGTCTCTGGACCGGGTGGCGGAACAGGTTCGGCCGGCGCTGGCGATTCCGCTGCTGTACGAGAACGAGCGCGTGATAGCCGCCGAGGCCGCCAATGCCATTGCTGCGACGCCAATCGATCGTTATCCGGCACCGGTGAAGGAGATGTTTGCCAAGGGGCTACAGGACTACCTGGCATCCGAGACCTTCAATTCCGATCGCCCGGAATCCCTGGTGAACCTGGCGGGGTACTATGCGCAGCAGGGAGATACCCTGAAGTCGGAATCCTATTTCCGCAAAGCCATTGAGCTTGAGCCGAGCTATAGCCCGGCCTACGTCAACCTCGCCGACCTGTATCGAAGCGCCGACAGGGAGGCTCTGGGGGAAAAGGTGTTGCAGCAGGGGCTTGAAGCCTCGCTGCACAAAAGCCCGATCCAGCACGCGCTGGGACTTTCACTTGTACGCCAGAAAAGAATGGATGAAGCGATGGATTACCTGCGGGAATCGGCTCACGCTGCGGTCACGTCGCCACGCTATATCTATGTGTACGCCATCGCGCTGAATTCTTCCGGTAGGCCGAATCAGGCGATCAAGGAGCTGGAGCAGGGGCTGCAGCGGTTTCCGCAGGATCGACAGATCGTCTCCGCTCTGGTGTCCATCCATCGCGAACAGGGCAATGAAAAGGCGGCACAAAAGTATCAGCATCAACTCGAGTAAATGGGGCGGGATCCGGGAATGAAAAAAGCGCGGCCAGATCCGGCCGCGCTTTTTTATGCACTATTTTTTTGCACTAGAGATTGTGAGGCGGGATCAGCGGTTTTCGTTGACCTGCATCGCCGCGTCAATCGCCTTGTTGATGTTCAGTGACGCTGCCTTCTGGCGTGGCGGGAACTCCTTGAAGGTGGCCAGATGCTCATTCAGTATCTGGATTGCCGGCTGCATCACCCAGCTCTTGCGCATGATCTGATGAAAGCCGGTAATGCCGTCGTAATGCTCCATCGGGTCTTTGCGCAGATTGAATAGCTTGGGCATGGTGTGGGTGACCATGTCCTCGTAGTAGCGCCCACCGGGCTTGGTGGCAAAGTGCATCTTCCACGGTCCGACGCGCAACGCGGTCAGCTGGGATTCGTAGTAGTAGAAGATTTTGTTGCGCGCGGACTTTTTGCTTTTCCCGGTCCAGTAATCGAGGTTGTTTTCACCGTCGATGTACACCTTGTCGGACTTTTTCAGTTTCTCGCGCAGGTTGGGTTCGCCCAGTGCCGCGGCAATGGTGGGGAACACATCCTCGTGGGAGGAGATGCCGTTCAGCTCCAGCCCGGTGGGAATATGGCCCGGCCAGCGCACCAGGAACGGCACGCGCACACCGCCTTCCCAGGTCGTCATCTTCTCGCCGCGGAATTTTGTGGTGCCGGCATCCGGCCAGCTGCTCTGTTCAGGACCGTTGTCCGTGGTGTAGATGACAATGGTATTGTCGGCGATGCCAAGCTCGTCCAGTTTGTCCAGCAGTTTGCCCACCTGGCCGTCGTGCTCGATCAGGCCGCTGCCGAACACATCATCTTCGCTACTGATATTGGTGGCGAGATTGCGGCTTTCGGGCTTCAGGTGGGTATACACATGCATACGGCTGGTGGCGTGCCAGATAAAGAACGGCTTGCCTGCCTTGTTGGCTCGCTCCATAAAGTCCAGGCTGCGCTCCAGGATTTCCTCGTCGAAGGTTTCCATGCGCTTGCGGGTCAGGGGACCGGTGTCCTTGATGCGCCCGTCCGCGTAAGACTCGATCACGCCCCGTGGGCCAAATTTCTTTTTGAATTCCGGGCCTTTCGGGTAATCCGCCTGCTCGGGTTCCTCGGAAACATTGAGGTGGTAGAGGTTACCGTAGAACTCGTCGAAACCGTGATTGGTGGGCAGGTGCTCGTCCAGATCCCCTAGGTGGTTCTTCCCGTACTGGGCGGTCATATAGCCACGCGCTTTAAGGAATTCCGCCAGTGTCGGGTCTTCCTCCTGGATACCGAGTGGGTTACCCGGTTGTCCCACCGTCGTGAGGCCGGTACGCACCGGCAATTGCCCCATCAGAAAGGCGGCGCGCCCCGCGGTACAGCTGGGTTGCGCATAGTGATCGGTAAATAGCGCGCCCTCTTTGGCGATGCGGTCGATATTGGGGGTGGGGTAGGTCATGCCGTGGGAGTATGCGCTTAGGGAAAGCTGCGCCACATCATCCACCATGATGGCGAGGATATTGGGCTTCTCGGCGGCCAGAGTGGCCATTGATGTACCGACCAGAAACAGCCCGAGCAACGCGAGAGGCCTGCACAGTCTTTTCATGGAATACCCTCCTATAGCAAACGTCGAAAAGATAATACTGTGACGTTTAAATAAGCATAGAAGAGAATATGGGTCGTAATGCGAAGGGAGCGTATACCGGTCGGTCGTGGATATCGTCCTGGTTGTTATACCTGCTGATTACCCCTCGCCTCAGAAGGTGATAGCCCGAACCAGCGCCTGAAGCTGCGACTGAACACCGCGAGGTCGGCATAGCCCAGATTCAGCGCGATATTTGTCAGTGGCATGTTGCTGCTCAAAACTGCTGTTTCAGCCACCTCTTTGCGGGTTTCTTCCAGTAACTCGCGAAAACTTGTATTGCTCGCATCCAGTGCGCGCTGCAGCTTCTTGGCGTGCATACCGAGGCAGAGCGCCACGTTGGTTTTATTGCAGTCCCCTGTGGGCAACAGGCCGAGTATCGCGTGTTTTACCAGCGGGGTCAGGTCATGTTCCGAATCTCTTTTCAGCTGCTCGAACTGGGTGAAAATGACCTGGTCCACCAGGCCTTCCAGGATACGCGGCTTTTTGTCCAGGGTTTCCCGGTCGATAAAAAAACTATTGTGTTCTGCGTTAAATTCCACCGGACATGAGAACGCCTCGGAGTAGAAATCCCGGCCATTTTCCGGTGGTGGGTGACGGAAAAATACCCGGCTGGAATGCCACTGCGGCCCGGCCATATCCCGCACCAGCTGGTAGATCATACCGAGGCTCAGGTCCTCCAGCTGTGGGTAGCGGCCAGTTTCGGCGAGGACTATTTCCAGGCGCAATTCGGTTTGGCCTTTGGTGGCGGGATTCAACGTAAGGATTGCGCCCTGGGCGTGTAGATGTGCGTGCTTGCCGCCGACTGACAGTGCGTCGACGATGCTGTCCTGGCGGGAAAGGTAAGTCCCGAACAGTCCCAGAACATGCAGGCCCTGTCCCGTCGAAAGATGCAGGCCGAAGGTGTCATCACCGGTTTCCCTTGCCGCCAGTTCCAGTAACGCCCCGAGGCTCTGGTAGGGAATCAGGTTGTCGGGTTCACGTAACTGGCTCGCGGGGAGTCCTGCGGCTTTCAGCAATTGGACCGGGTTTGCGCCAAGTTTACGTGTCAGCTCGTCAAACCCATACAGGGCCCCGGCCCTGACAAACTCCGTCATGCTCGTGTCTCGGATCGCTCAATGGCCGCGTTATGCGGTGGTCGTTTACTGGCGCTGGTTCGTGACTATTCCGAGGCAGCTTATCGCCTTTGTCTCAATTTGCAAAGCGCGTGTCTCAAAAAATCAAACCGATCCGGTGACGATCCATTACTCTCAATCCCGTTCCTGTAGTGGCCAAGGGTAAATCGAAATGACCGACCAAGGCCCAGCATTCATAAAAATAAAGCTGAACGCTAAACACAGAATGAGGACACCGAGCGATGAATGAGTCACTCCAAAAATCCGGGTCAACCCAGTGTGGCCTGCAGAATTTTTCCCGGTGCGGACAGCAACCGCTGCCGTCACCTGTTTCCCAAACCCGATTTCCGTCCGGTGGCTTACCGGCCGAGAGTATTTCCGCGCCGTAGCTTCAGGCGGGCAGTCATCTTCGCCATTGCGGTAACCGCATTTTGAGGCCGGATGACGTTCGCAGACTGAAGTGTCGCGGCAGTAATTTTGATTGACGGCTCGGCTGTCCGACAAATCAAGTATCCGCTAACTCGACTATCCGCGGAAATGCCTCACAACAATAACCAAGATAATGAAATGAAAACTAACTGGAGGATGCCGGAGTGAAAGATGTATTTGTGACCGGCGCCGGCGGCTTTATCGGCCGCCACCTGGTGGCGCAACTGCTGGAGCAGGGCTGCAATGTCACTGCCCTGATGCTCGCAGGCGAGCCGGTACCGGCGGCCTGGGAGGGGCGGGTGCGCACCGTTACCGGTGATGTGCGCACGCTCGCGGCGCTGGTCGATGAAATTGGCGAAGTCGACACCATCTTCCATCTTGCCGCTGTGGTCAGTGACTGGGGCGCGCGCCAGGAGCATGTGGACATCACCGTACACGGAACTGAACAGGCGATATTGCTCGCGCTGAAATGGAATGCGCGAATTGTGGTGACCACCAGTGTGGCAGCGTTCGGCAGCGCTATGGGCACGGGCATACTCAATGAAGAGACTCCGCGGGGCATGCCCGCGTCCAGTTACGAATACGCGAAACAATTACAGGAAGATGTCACCCTTGAGGCAGTGCGCGAGCACGGGTTACGTGCGGTCATCGTGCGACCGGCCAACGTATATGGCGTTGGCAGTGTATGGGTAAACCGGTTTCGCGAATTCCTCGCCGATGAAAAGCCCTCGCTGATGGGCGACGGTGACTGGGATGCGGGTCTGGTGCACGTACATAACCTGATCGACGCGCTGCTGCTGGCGGCCAGCCGCGAAAACGCGGGCAATGGGGAAATTTTTGTGATTTCCGACGGGCACGGCGTTACCTGGAAGCACTATCTGGACGCGTTGGCACAGACGCTGTCGCTGCCCGCACCAAAAAGCATTCCCAATATTATCGCGCGCCTGCTGGCGCCGGTAATGGAATTTTCCGGCCAGTTGATCGGGTTGAAAAAGGCGCCGCCGGTGACGAAGC
This sequence comes from uncultured Microbulbifer sp., assembly GCF_913055755.1. Classification (GTDB taxonomy): domain Bacteria; phylum Pseudomonadota; class Gammaproteobacteria; order Pseudomonadales; family Cellvibrionaceae; genus Microbulbifer. The sequence goes on along the minus strand of NZ_CAJXKH010000018.1, from coordinate 10,897 downwards.
TCGGTTATCGACTGACCGGTGTGGAAAGCGTGTACGACGCGAGCAAAGCAAAATCTGTGCTCGGCTACCAGCCGAGAATAACCTTGGACGAGGCCATGCGGGAAATTCGGCAGGCTTACGCCCAGTCCTGAGAGAAATCACTCTTATAAAGAGTGGCGCAAGTAAAATGAGAGGAAACAAAACATGACTATTCCATTTCCGATTCACTCGCAGGACTCCCTGCTGACCATCAATACCGACGAGCAGCCGTTTGTAAAGAATGCGTTGCCGGGCGTACACGTAATGCCTTGTTTCCTGGATACCGAAAACGGCGTGTGGGTACTTCGCGTACAGTTCGAGCCGGGTACTGTCCTGCCCAGACATTTCCACACCGGTTGCGTGCACCTTTACACCATTTCCGGTAGCTGGCACTACACCGAATATCCGGATCAGCCGCAGACCGCCGGTAGCTATCTCTACGAACCGGGCGGTTCCGTGCACCAGTTCCAGGTTCCCGAGACCAATACTGAGATTACCGACACTTTTATGGCGGTATTCGGCGCAAACATCAATTTTGACGAAAACGATGAGTTCATGAATGTGATGGATGCTGGCTGGATCGAAACGATCATGCTGGAAGCGGCCAAGGCGCAGGGCATTGTCCCGCGCTATATCAAACCGAAGTCTACTGCGGGTTACTCCGACGAAGCGTGATGGAGAAGGGAGGATCTCAACACCCTTGAATTCCTCTCAAACATAACAGCGTAGCCTGTTCCGGAAAATCGGATGTGCTGCGCTGTGTACCTGCTCCAGTAAAAAATCGGAAAATATTATGGCAAATATGCAATCTGTTGTGTTGCGCGATGGCAACGTGCGGCTGGAAACCCTCGAGCGACCCACGCCTGGCCCCGGACAGGTGCTGGTGAAGTCCCTCGCCTGTGGTATCTGCGGGTCCGACCTGCACCTGGCTCGTCACACCGACGAAATATTCTCACTCTACCAGCAGATGGGCATGCTGCCTGCCGAGCTTGAGGCCAAACCCGATATCATGCTCGGTCATGAATTTGCTGCCGAGGTAGTGGAGTACGGCCCGGAAACGAAAGGTGAACTCCCCGTCGGCAGTCGCGTTACCAGTGTACCGATCCTGATGTCCGAGAACGGTGCCGGTATCGGTGTTTCCCCCGGTATTCACGGCGCCTACTCGGAATTTTTCCTGCTGGACGAAGCCCTGATGCTGCCGCTGCCGGAGGGTGTTTCGCCCCAGGCCGCAGCAATTACGGAGCCACTGGCTGTGGGCCTGCACGCGGTCAATCGCTCCGATATTAGCGAGAACGATGTGGCACTGGTCGCCGGTTGCGGCCCCATCGGTCTCGCGGTGATTTCCGCATTGCGCTTGCGCGGTATCACAAAAATTGTCGCTTCCGATCCGCAGCCCACCGCGCAGGCAATGGCGCAGGAGTTTGGCGCGAGCACAGCGGTCAACCCCATGGAAGAGGACGAAGTTGCAACGGCCGCGGAGCTCGCCGGTGAAGGTCGTGTGATCATTTTTGAATGTGCGGGTATCCGCGCGCTGCTGGACAGTTTTATCCGCCGTGCGCCGCAACGCGCCAGCCTGATCGTGACAGGTGTGCATACCGAGCCTACCGAGGTGAACTTCGCCTTTGCAATGGTAAAGGAGATGGACATCAAGTTTACCTACTACTACACGCCAGAGGAGTTTGCCGAATGCCTGCAGACGATTGCTCGCGGCGAAGTGAACTGGAAAGCGCTGTGGACCGGCACCGTGGGTATCGACGGCGTGCCCGCCGCATTTGAGACTCTGATGCAACCAAATTCACACATCAAGGTGATTGTGGAACCGTGGCGCTCTGGCGGCCTGGAAAACACGGAATAGATAAACTACGGCTGGCCCGCGCCTATGCCGGGCCAGTATAGAAAACGACAAGGAATGGTTATCTGGTAGCGATTGGCTCACCGTTGCAGAGCCTAAAAAAATAATGATTGAGAGAATGGCAAGATGTATTTCAATTTTCTGGTCGGTCAACCGCAGAGGAAACTCTGTGTCGCAATTCGTACCCTGATCCCTTCACTGGCACTCGCCTGTACTACCGCAAACGCAAAAACACTTGAACTGGGTGACATAACCGCAGAGCTGCAAGGCAGCGTAAATATCGGCGCCCAGTGGATGGCGGAGACTCCCAATCCGGACTTTATCTATCAGGGCAATGCCGACCGCATCGGCTATGGTGCTGCCGGTGAATTCAATCCCAACCTCGGCCGCGATATGGACGACGGTCGCCTGAATTTCCGCGAGCAGGGTGATCTTGCATCCCTGCCGCTGGTGATCAGTGGCGAACTCAAGCTGAAGCGTGGAAATCTTGGATTAAATTTGCGGGGTAACTTCTGGTACGACCAGGTGCTGGAGAACCGCTCTGTGGATTTCGGAAGCGCCGCCGCCGGATACGGTGAAGGCGTTGTGCTCGGAGATTCCCGTGCCGACGCGCTGCGGGATTACCGCATCGAAGCTTATGCCTACGGCGATTTCAAGCTGGGCGAGCAGGACCTGCATCTCGGCGTCGGCAGTAAGACCCTGAAGTGGGGCGAGGGGCTGTTTTTCCAGAACGGGGTCAATGGGGTAAATCCTTATGATGTCGCGGCACTTCGCATGCCCGGTACCCGCTTGCGCCTGTCGGTACCGATGATATATGGCAAGTACGCGCTGAGTGGCAGCCTTGCGCTGGAAACATTTTATCAGTTGCAGTGGCGTCGAACCGTGCTGGATGGATGTGGTACTGCCTTCTCCGGCTACGACTATATCGAGTCGTCCTGTGTCGGCGCTTATCCGCAGGGGCCCGATGAAATTGTGGCCAGTGCCGCGCGACTTTATATCGCACGCGGCGAGGATCGTGAGGCACGCGACGGCGGCCAGTTCGGTGTTTCGTTAAAGTACAAGGCGGAAAGCCTGAATACCGAGTTTGGCGTCTTTGCCATGAACCTCCATTCGCGCGAGCCATTTGCCAGCCTGACTGTCAGTACCCACGAAACCCCGGGTACCGGCTGGCGCAACCCGCTGGAGGATCCTGCGAACCTGGAGGGCAATGGTAATTATTTTGTCGACTACCCGAAAGATATCCGTACCTTCGGTATCAGCTTCCATTCCGATCTGTTCCAGGCCACCCAGCTTTTCGGCGAGTTGAGCTACCGCCCCAATCAACCGGTGCAACTGGCAACCGGAGACCTGATCCCGGCATTTGCCAGCAGTCCGGAGTTCCTTGCCTCGGTGATCGGTCAGCCCCTTACCCTGGGTGACGACGCGATCAATGCTGCGCCGGGTTCTGTGTACCAGGGGTACGACCGGCGGCAGATATCCCAGCTTTCCCTGGGCGCCATCCAGCCTATCCCCAACGTGCTGGGGTCACGTGCACTGGTACTGGTGGCGGAAGCCGGCCTGAAATACATGCACGACCTGCCGCCACTCAGCGAGCGGCGCTATAACAAGCTGGACGTCTACGGCACCGACTTTGCCGACGGCAGTGCCGTGGGTTGTGCCCTGGGTGCCCCGGTAGCGGCGTATCAGAAGTTCGCCTGCAGTGCCGATGGGTTTACCTCTGAACTGTCCTGGGGCTACCGTTTGCGCGCAGAACTTCTGTATCCGGAGCTGGTCGAGAACCTGGTAGTCAAACCGTATCTTATGTATGGCGCAGATGTGCGGGGCTGGTCATGGGATCGTAACTTTGTGGAGGGGCGCCAGCAGGGCACCCTCGGACTTAGCGCAGAGTACGATCAGCGCTATACCGTCGACCTTCACTGGGCGGGCAGTGGCAATACGCCGCTGGCTCGCACGGACCGGGATTACGTCGGTCTGACTTTTTCGGCTTCCTTCTGAATTTACGGTCCGGGTTAACAACCGGAGCACTTTAACGGATCACTCGAGCAGCGGGTAGCACGGTGCCCGCTCTGTCACTGGAGCAAATACAATGACAGAAAATGTATTGAACACTCAGTACAACAACCTGGCGGAATATTTGTCGCAGAAGCTGACACACTACGCCGATTTGCCCGCTTACCACTGCCTCGGCAAGAGCGTGACCTTCGCCGAGATCGACGAATATTCCCGCAACCTGGCGCGGTGGCTGCAACATGAATGCGGACTTGAGGCTGGTGACCGCATTGCCATCCAGTTGCCAAATATCACACAGTTCCCGATTGCCGCCTATGCGGCGTTGCGTGCCGGACTGGTGGTGGTGAATACCAATCCGCTGTATACGCCGCGGGAAATGCAGCACCAGTTTTCTGATTCCGGCGCCAAGGCGCTGGTGATCCTGGCGGATTTTCTCGACAAGTTCGACGAAATCAAGGCGTCCACCGGGATCGAGCATGTGCTGGTCACCGGGCCCGCAGACCTGCTCGGTCAGCCGGTAGCGGTACCGGATGGTTACCACGGTTTTGTTGCGGCAATCGAGCGCGGCGCGGATTGTCTGCAATTGCAGGAGAGCACGGCGGCACGCAACGATATTGCCGTACTGCAATACACCGGCGGTACCACCGGTGTCGCCAAGGGCGCGAGCCTCACCCACGCGAACCTGCTGGCGAATACCGGGCAGATGCTGGCGCGTATTCTGCAGCGTGGGAAAGAAGGCGAAGAGATCTTCGTGTGTCCGCTGCCGCTGTATCATATTTACGCGTTTACCGTGAACATGCTGACCTTTTTCGGCATGGGCAGCATGAATGTCCTGATTCCGAATCCGCGGGATATCGACGGCTTCGTAAAGGCAATTGCGCCGTTTCGTTTCACCGGACTCGCGGGCCTCAACACGCTGTTTGTGGGGCTGTGCCGCCACCCGCAGTTCCAGCAGCTGGATTTCAGCGGACTGAAAATGACTTTCTCCGGTGGCACCGCACTGACCAGCAATGCCGCGGAACTTTGGCAACAGGTTACCGGCTGCCCGGTAACCGAGGGCTGGGGCCTTTCGGAAACATCACCGGTGATCTGCCTGAACGAATTCGGCCGCGAGGAAGTGGGCGCCGTGGGCACGGTGCTCGCAGATACCGAAGTTCAGGTGTGGGACGAAGACGGCAATCCGCTGCCCCCGGGGGAAAGTGGCGAGTTGGTGGTGCGCGGCCCGCAGGTCATGCTCGGCTACTGGAACCGGCCGGAAGAGACCGCCAAGGCTATCCAGCATGGATTCTTCCGCACGGGCGATATCGGCCTGATCCAGCCTAATGGCAATATCCGGATCGTGGATCGCCTGAAAGACATGATTATCGTGTCCGGCTTCAACGTTTACCCCAATGAGGTGGAAGACGTCCTGTGCCGTCATCCCCAGGTGGTAGAAGCCGCGGTTGTCGGGGTTCCCAGTGAACAGACCGGCGAGGCAGTGTGTGCGCACCTGGTGATGGATGGCGAAGTTGAGGAGCGGGAAATTGTCGAGTTCTGCCGCACCCAGCTGACGGCCTACAAGGTGCCGAAACAGATTGTGCTGCACAAGGAACTGCCCAAATCCACGGTGGGCAAGATCCTGCGCCGGGAACTGAGGTCGGTGCCCGCCTGAGTCGAGGGCGGCATCACGGCACAAACGCAGCCTGTCGCTGTGTTTGTGCCGGCCTTCCGAGGTCGGGGACACCATCGGCCCATATTGACTTCACAACGCGACGAAAACTCGCGACACTGGGGACAGAACAATAACGTCCCCAGAGTCCGCGCGATGCAACAGCAACAGTTTGATACCCTCATTATTGGTGCCGGCCTGTCCGGTATCGGTACCGCCTGCCACCTGAAACAGCACTGCCCCGACCGGCAATTCGCGATTCTCGAGCGTCGCGACCGCCTCGGTGGCACCTGGGACTTGTTCCGCTACCCGGGAATCCGCTCGGACTCCGACATGTTCACCTTCGGCTTCAGTTTTCGGCCCTGGAATGGCGACCAGGTGCTGGCCGATGGGCCGTCTATCCGCAACTATCTCCAGGAAACCGCAGAAGAATACGGGGTCACCGAGCAGATTCATTTTGGGGTTGATCTCCAGTCTGCCAACTGGAGCAGCGCGGAGCAGCGCTGGACGCTGACCGGAGTGCTCAACGGCGAAGCTGTGACCTATCGCTGCCGGGTTCTGATCTCCTGCACCGGCTACTACGATTACGCCCGGGGCCATGCACCGGCATTTACCGGCACGGAAAATTATCGTGGCCAGCTGGTGCATCCGCAGCACTGGCCCGGGGATCTGGATTACACCGGCAAGCAGCTTGTGGTGATCGGCAGTGGTGCCACGGCGGTTACCCTAGTGCCGGCGCTGGCGGAAAAGGCCGCCAGGGTGACCATGTTGCAACGTTCGCCTACCTACATCCTGTCCATGCCCGGGCGTGACCGCCTGCTGGGGCTGCTGAAAAGACTGATGCCGGAGTCCTGGGTGTATCGCTTCGCCCGCCGCCGCAACCTGACTCTGCATCGCCTCCTGTTCAAGGTCTCCAAACGCTGGCCAAACCTGATGCGTCGGTTGATGTTGCGCGGCGTGAGGAAGGCGTTGGCTGGCAGCGCCGATATGCGGCACTTTACTCCGGTTTACCAGCCGTGGGACCAGCGACTGTGTGCGGTTCCGGATGGAGATCTGTTCGAAGCGATCAAAGCAGGGCGCGCCGCGGTAGTGACCGACGAGATAGACCACTTCACCGAAAGCGGAATGCGGTTGAAATCCGGTGAAGAACTGGAGGCCGATATCGTGGTGACGGCCACCGGCCTGAAACTGCAGTTACTTGGTGGCATGTCCCTGTCTGTCGATGGTCAGCCGGTAGATATGCGCAACCGCCTGACCTACAAGGGTGTACTGATGGAAGGTGTGCCGAATATGGCCTGGGTCTTCGGCTATACCAATGCCGCCTGGACGCTCAAGTCCGACCTGTCTGCCGGCTATATCTGTCGCCTGCTGAATTACCTCGAGGAGCAGAAACAGAGCGTCTTCCTGCCTGTGGACCGCGAAGGCTGTGTGGCCGACGAGTCGGTGATGGCGGCGCTGCGATCCGGATACGTTCAGCGCGCCGACGGGATTCTGCCGCGCCAGGGTACGCGCTATCCGTGGCGTCTGCTGAATGACTACGAACGCGACAAGAAAATTATGCTGGCGGGACCGCTGGATGACGGAATCCTCAATTTCTACCCGCCGGTGACACGGGCGCAGGCGAGTGACGAACAGGAATTGGTAGCAGGGTAGTGCTGCGCTTCTGCGACTAGACTGGAACGGTAGGGTTGGCCGTATTTCTCACGCCGCAGCCGGTGTGTGCGGGCAATCGTCTCCACATCTGCAAACCGCAAGCCAGGCACACCGATGGCCACCGATCAGCGAGAAGCCTCCACCCGCCTCCGTGCGGCATCAGATTCCCGCCTGGCGGAAGGTATCCGGGCGGCTGCCGCCGGTCATTCCGCCAGTGCGTCGGGGTTTCACCTGCTGGACGATGGCCTGTCGGCATTTGTTGCCCGCGCGGTATTGATTGAAGAGGCGAGCGTCTCCCTCGATCTCAAATACTACATCTACGAAGACGACAGCGTCGGCCGCCTGTTGACCAGCCTGTTGCTGAAGGCGGCGGATCGCGGCGTTCGCGTGCGGCTGCTGGTGGATGATCTCGGAACCCGTGTGGTCAACCCCTGGGTTCTGGCGCTGGACCGCCACCCCAATATGCATATCCGGGTATTCAATCCGGTAGAGGGGCGCAGTGGGGTGCGCCGGCTGCTGGAACAGGCGGTAAATCTGGGTCGCATCAATCACCGCATGCACAACAAACTCCTGATTGCTGACGGCCTGGCCATGATCACCGGTGGGCGCAATATTGCCGATGGCTATTTCGCAAAGTCTTCAGTGGAATTTCTCGATGTGGATGTACTGGCGATCGGTGCGGTGCTGCCGCAGGCCGGGCAGATTTTCGATGACTACTGGAACAATCCCGTTTCGGTGCCGGTGGCACAACTGCTGATCGCCGACGAAGACACCCACCGGCTCGACGAGTTGCGCAAACGCACCAGCAAGCTGCTGGCCGACGAGGCCAAGAGTGAATTTACCCGTGCGCTCGAGCAATCTGCAATGGCAACGGCGCTGTCGCACGGGGAGGTCGGTTTCCAGTGGGGTAAGGGGACTCTGTTGGCAGACCCTCCGGAGAAGGCGCTGCAACCGGACAGGATTCCGCGAGACCAATACCCCGGATACCAGCTGGAACAAATCATTCGCAAATGCCGCCAGCGCCTGAATATCAGCGCAGCGTATTTTATTCCCGGGGTTATCGGCAGGGAACTGTTTACCGGTCTGGAGATGCAGGGGGTATCGGTCAGTATTCTCACCAATTCCCTCAGCAGTAATGATGTGGCCGTTGTACACGGTGCTTACGCGCGCTACCGCAAGCGGTTGTTGCAATCCGGAGTCGACATCTGGGAACTGCGCACCATAGCCGGGCAGAAGCGGCGCAAGCAGTGGTTTCGCGGGGAATCCAGGGCGACCCTGCACGCGAAGACGTTTGTCATGGATCACAACCGCGGCTTTGTCGGCTCGATCAATCTGGATGGTCGCTCTCTGCTGCTCAATACCGAGATCGGGTTGTTGATGGAAAATCCCGAGATCAATCGACAGCTGCACGCACTGTTTACCGAGTGGATTGCTCCGGATTCTGCCTGGGCGTTGAGGCTGTCGGCGAAGGGGGCGCTGGAGTGGCACGGGGAGGATGAAGAGGGCCACCCGATGGTAGAGCGCAAAGACCCGGAGACGACCCTGTGGCTGCGTACACTGTCGTGGCTACTATCCTGGTTGCCGATCGAGTCCCAGATATGAGCGGCGAATTATCGCACTCCCTGTTCAGGGTGCGGGGACTACTTCATAGACCACCTGGGTGCCGGCATAGCTGGGGCGATACCAGGTGCCCCCGCACTCCTGATAGACCACGCCGTTGACGACCCGTTGGATGCAGCCAGCAGGCAGGTTGTAAATGATCGCCGCGGCGGCCGCTCCCGTGGCAGCGCCTGCCCAGTAACCCGGTCTCGGGTATGGCCAGTAGCGGCCGTGATGATGCCCGTCATGGTGATGGTCGTTGCCGCCATGGTGATCACCGCCGCCGCCATGGGGCGGGCGATGTTCCGGACGCGGGCGGTGACCTGGAGCGGGCCTGTGACCGCCGCCGTCTAAAGGTCGCGCCGGGCGCACTGGTCGCATGCCCCTACCAGCGGAAAATCCGGGGTGGATATTCATGTGTGGGCCACCAAAGTGACCGCCGCCAAACCCCGGGCGCGCGAAAGATTCGCCAGCAACCCACAGCAGTCCCCCCGCGACAATGACAGCGGTTAGCGTTCTGGCGAAGATCGGGTGTTTGGAAAGAAAGTACTCAGTCATTTTCCACTTCCCTTGCCGTTGGCGCTTTAGCCGGGTTCAGCTTTTTAAACGGAATTTTGTGGAAGTCCTTGTCGATATCGGGGACAAACAGTTTATCGGTGATTGAAGTCCGCTCCTGCCAATTGATGGTGGCGGTAAAGCGGGGTTGGCCGAATGCGCGGTAACTGACCGTGGAAATCTTTAGTGGCAGAGGTTCTTCTTCCCGGGTTACCCAGACTTCCCAATCCTGCTGCGGCCCGCGAAATGCCCAGTGGTCGACTTTCTCTCCCTGAAGCTCGGACTCGCCGATATACACCGCGCTTTCCACGGGCAGTGCATCTGTGCCCTTTACTCCCCAGGCGATCAGGTCCACCAGCGGAATTTCCAGCCCGTATTCTTTCGCCGCGCCCATCAGGGCATCAATTGAGGAGGTGCTGGCTGCAATGGTTCCGTAATACTTTTCTTCCGGTGCAATGACGGTCAGTAGCGTGCCGTCGTGGTAAAGCAGTCGACTCAGACTGTCGCTATGCAATTCCACCATCAGCTGGTTCGGGCGCTTGAAATACACCCGGGTCGTACCTGCTATCTGGATCTTCTGGCCGTTGTCGAGCACCACGTCGGAAGTGAATTCGGTTTCGTAGGCCAGCCTGGACTTGCCCGACAGGTGCTTCTCCAGGGCGCGGACAATCTGAATGGCTTCCGCGGTGGCTACTGTATTGACTTTGTCTGTCGCGGCATCCTGTTGTGCCCAACTGAGGGGACCAAGCAGGGCCATGCAAAGGCAAGAGAGATGCAGAGCCTTCATGCCGGGCGCAACGCCTGTATCAGAGTTCAAACTGGACCGATGCGCCAAAAAAATGCAGCGCAGTGTCTTTGTAGGTCCCCTCAAGAAGGGGGCTAAACGGAGGCCGTCCTTGCTGGTCGATGCCAATATTGCCGGCCCAGCTCAGGTTGTAGTTGATATCCAGGTGAACCCCGGGGCACAGTTCCTTGCCGCCGCCCAGTCCGAATTGCCAGGCCTCACCGACAACCGTATCTGCGGTCACGGTAGCGTCGCTGGCCATATCACTGTCGTAGGCAATGCCGGTCGATAGATACCAGTCCTGCAGGAACCCGCGGGTAAACTCCTGCCTTACCCCAAGGGCGAAGTGACCGGTGTCTTTGTATCCGCGGTCGACAAACACGGAGGTCTGGTCCGGGTTATCCAGTGACAAACCGACACCGGCGTATTCGGACCAGTCCTGCCACGCGAGGTTGGCATACAGGGTGGTACCGGGCTGCAGAACCTGCTGCAGGCTGGCGGTAACCGTGGCGGGCACGGTCAGGTCAATTTCCGTGCGGGTTTCATCCAGCCGGCCCACCACGGGTTCAAACAGTGGCCCGAAACCCCGCAGGCGCAGGTCGTCTTTAAAGGTCGCCTCTACCTTGGAGGTGTAGGTAATACCGAATGTGGTGGTGGGCACCGGTCGGTAAATGACGCCCAGGTTGCCGCCATAACCCACATCGAAATCTTTGTACTTGAGGCTGGCATCGGCGTCGATGAGTCCCGCCCGCGGTGCCGACTGGTACTGGAAAAACAG
>NZ_CAJXKH010000017.1 GCF_913055755.1 uncultured Microbulbifer sp. | reverse complement strand
AAGCATCACCGTCACCACGTGACCAAAGATGGCTTCTACCGCGGTCGCAAAGTGGTCAATGTCGGCGGCGACTCTTCCGAAGAAGAGTAAGCCTTGTCCAGCCAATTACGATTGGCCGTGGATGCGATGGGCGGGGACTTAGGTCCCCGCTCTGTCGTTCCGGCCTGTATAAGATTTCTCTCCCGCTATCCCGCGGCTGAGCTCAAGCTCTTCGGTCCGCGCTCCCAGCTTCACCCCCTCCTGACCAATCAGTCTGACTCCATGCGTGCGCGCCTCGAGATCGTCGACTGCGAACAGGTCATCACCCAGGCCTGTAATCCCGTTCAGGCGCTGCGCCACAAGCGCGAATCGTCCATGGCCCGAGCCCTGCAGGCGGTGGCCGATGGCGACTGCAGTGCCATGGTGACTTCCGGTAATACCGGGGCATTGCTGGCGCTTGGGCGCAGTATTCTCGGTACCGTCGAAGGTGTGCGCCGGCCCGCGCTCGGCAAGTCGCTGCCGACCGCGGATGGCAGCTGTTTTCTGTTGGACCTGGGGGCAAACATCGACTGCAGTGCGGAGGACCTGGTGCTGTTCGCCCGTATGGGGGTTGAGGCGCAGAAAGTCTTCGCGGAGAAGCGTGATGTCTCGGTTGCACTGCTGAATATCGGTGCGGAAGAACATAAGGGAACGGAAGAAATTCGCCGCGCGGGGAAGCTGCTGAGTGCAGACCCGTCGCTGAATTATGTGGGATTTGTCGAGGGGCACGATATCTTTGCGGGCGTTGTGGATGTTGTCGTGTGCAACGGCCTGATGGGCAATGTGGCGATGAAGTCCGCAGAGGGTGTCATACGACTTATCGGTCAAAAGACGTTTACGATCGACAAAAAGGCGCCGATCAAGCGTTTTTTTGGCCAATTAGCCATAAATCTATTGCGAAAATGGCGCTCACAGCTAGAACCCGGTCGCTATAATGGCGCCAACTTTTTGGGGCTGGCAGGCAATGTCATCAAGAGTCATGGGGGCGCCAGTAGTGAGGCGTTTTACCGGGCTCTGATTACCGCAAAGGAATGTGCAGAAGCCGATCTGGCCGAGCGAGTGGGCCGGTCGATGGCGCTGCAGTCGCAACAACAGACAGGATGTGACTGACGGAGTCTGACGAAGCGGTCCCGGTTCAGTTCAATTGGTTGAAGGATGTTCCATGACCAACTCAACTTTGGCTTTCGTATTTCCCGGTCAGGGATCCCAGCAGATTGGCATGCTGGCTGAGGCTGCGGCCGAGTTTCCCGAAATCGCCACCACCTTCGAACAGTCTTCCTCCGTTCTCGGCTACGATCTGTGGGATCTTTGCCAGAACGGCCAACAGGAAGATATCAATCTTACCGAGCGCACCCAGCCGTTACTTCTTACTTCCAGCGTTGCGCTGTACCGCGCCTGGCAGGCGAAGGGCGGCGCAACGCCCGCGCGCATGGCGGGCCACAGCCTGGGCGAGTGGTCGGCGCTGGTTTGTGCCGGGGTTATCGCCTTTGAAGATGCGGTGCGCCTGGTGCGCGAGCGCGGCCGCCTGATGCAGGAGGCTGTACCTGCGGGGCAGGGCGCCATGGCTGCGGTGATCGGGCTGGATGATGCCGCGGTAGAAGCGGCCTGTAGCGAAGCCGCCCAGGGCGAGGTGGTTGCCGCGGTGAACTACAATTCGCCGGGGCAGGTAGTGATTGCCGGTAGCAGTGGTGCGGTTGAGCGTGCAATCGAGGCCTGCAAGGCCGCGGGAGCCAAACGCGCCATGCCGCTGCCGGTCAGCGCACCGTTCCACACCGAGCTTATGCGCCCCGCGGCAGACAAGCTTGCACCGCAGATAGATGCGACCCAGTTCCACGCGCCGGAAACGCCGGTAATCCACAATGTGCACGCAAAATCCGAGTCCGATCCGGCGGCCATCAAGGCGTTGATGGTTGAGCAGATATACAGTCCGGTGCGCTGGACTGCCTGTGTGCAGGCGATGGCCGCGGCCGGAACGACGACCTTGGTCGAGTGCGGTCCGGGCAAGGTGCTGGCGGCGCTGGCCAAGCGTATTGATCGCAGCCTGACTGCCCACAATATCGAGACACCGGCGCAGCTTTCCGAGGCTGTGCTGGCTACCGCGCAATAACAATTCACAACACTGAAAGACGGTCGCCTGTGGCAGCTGCGACAGGTGTCTGATTGGGAGTAACTATGACACTGAAGACATCACTGGAAGGCAAGGTAGCGCTGGTTACCGGCGCTAGCCGCGGTATCGGCGCGGCAATCGCCGATCTGCTCGGGGCGCAGGGCGCCACCGTTGTCGGTACCGCCACCAGTGCATCCGGCGCCGAGAAGATCTCTGCGCGGTTTGCCGAGAAAGGCGTCCAGGGCGTCGGTCGGGAGCTGGATGTAACCAGTGCGGATAGCATCTCCGCACTGCTGGATTCCATCAAGTCCGAGTTCGGTGCGCCGGTGATCCTGGTGAACAACGCCGGCATCACCAAGGACAATCTGCTGATGCGGATGAAAGACGACGAGTGGGAGGCGGTGATCGATACCAACCTGACCGCTGTTTACCGCATGACCAAGAGCTGCCTGCGTGACATGACCAAGGCGCGCTGGGGCCGCATCATCAATATCAGTTCCGTTGTCGGCAGTATGGGCAATCCCGGCCAGAGCAACTACGCTGCAACCAAGGCCGGTGTCGGCGGCTTTGCCCGGGCGCTGGCGGCAGAGGTGGGCTCCCGTGGCATTACCGTCAATACGGTAGCGCCGGGCTTTATCGATACAGACATGACCAAGGTCCTGCCGGAAGCGCAGCGCGAGGCGCTACTGAGCAAGATTCCGCTCGCCCGCCTGGGGGCACCGGAGGAGATTGCCAGTGTTGTCGCATTTTTGGCCAGTGACGCCGGCGGTTATGTGACCGGTGAGACCATTCACGTAAACGGCGGCATGTATATGGGCTGATTTTCCTTCGGGAAAATCCTCATAAGTTGTTGATTATTAGGAAAATTTTCATCATTCAGACGTTGGTGAAGTGCGGTGCATTACATCCCGAAAAAATCAGGGTACAATGCCGCCTCGCATTAACCATAAGCTGTGTTAAGCGGTCATTGCTCCGGAGCTTAAAGCGAATGTTTTTTAGGCAGTGACCAAAACAGATTTTTATCCACTAGGAGTTAAATTGAATCATGAGCAGCATTGAAGAGCGCGTAAAAAAGATCGTTGCTGAACAACTGGGCGTGAAGGAAGAAGATGTAAAACCTGAAGCCTCCTTTGTTGAAGATCTCGGCGCTGACTCCCTCGACACAGTTGAGCTGGTAATGGCTTTGGAAGAGGAATTCGAAACCGAAATCCCTGACGAAGAAGCAGAGAAAATTACAACTGTTCAGCTCGCCATCGACTACATCAACCAGAACCTTGGTTGATAGCCGCTGGGCAGTTTAAGTAAGGGGTAATCACTTTTACCCGTTACACACGTATTGCGAGAGCCGTTCTATGTTGCATAGCGCGGCTCTCCGTGTTTTTGTATTGATGAAAAATGACCGGTGACGCATTAATTGTCATCGGTATCCTGAATTTCGGGGGAGGCGCTAGTGTCGCGGAGAAGAGTAGTTATTACCGGTATGGGCACAGTGAGCCCGCTGGGCAATACCCTTGACGATACCTGGTCCGCTTTGCTTGCTGGCAAGAGTGGTGCCGTAGATATCGACACTTTTGATGTTTCAGCTTTTTCAACGCGCTTTGCCGCAACCGTTAAGAATTTCGATCCTGAGCCCCATCTCGCGCAAAAAGAAGCGCGCAAGATGGATGTGTTCCTGCAGTACGGCCTGAGCGCCGGTATCCAGGCAATGGAAGACAGCGGGCTTGAGGTCAATGACAGCAATGCCGCGCGTGTGGGTGCCTGTATCGGCTCCGGCATGGGGGGCATCGCGGCCATCGAAAACAATGCAATGTTGATTGCGGAAAAGGGTCCGCGTCGCGTCTCTCCGTTCTTTGTACCCGGCGCCATTATCAATATGGTGTCCGGTAACCTATCGATCAAATACGGCATGAAAGGTCCGAACCTTTCAACCACCACTGCCTGCACCACCGGTACCCACGCCGTTGGCCTCGGCTTGCGTACCATTCAATACGGTGACGCGGACGTAATGGTCTGCGGCGGTGCGGAAATGGTGACCACACCTGTGGGTCTGGGTGGCTTCTGCGCGGCGCGCGCGCTTTCCACCCGCAATGACGACCCTCAGGCCGCCAGCCGTCCCTGGGATCGCGATCGCGATGGCTTTGTCCTCGGAGAGGGTGCCGGCGTACTGGTCCTCGAGGAATATGAACACGCGAAAGCGCGTGGCGCCAAGATCTATGCGGAGCTGATTGGTTTCGGTATGAGCGGCGACGCGCATCACATGACTTCTCCGCCGGAAGATGGCGCTGGCGCGGCGCTGTCCATGCGCAATGCGCTGAATGATGCGCAACTGGCAGCGGAAGGCATCCAGTACATCAACGCCCATGGCACTTCCACCCCGCTGGGAGACAAGGCCGAAATGGCCGCGGTGCGCTCGGTATTCGACGGCGCGCTGGACAAGCTTGCGGTCAGCTCCACCAAGTCCATGACCGGACACCTGCTGGGTGCGGCGGGCGCTATCGAGGCCATCTTTTCCGTGATGTCCCTGCGCGATCAAGTGGTACCGCCCACGATCAACCTGGATAACGTCGATGAAAGCTGTGCTGGTATCAACCTGGTGCCGCATACCGCGCAGGAACTCGCTATCGACGCGGTGCTCTCCAATTCCTTCGGGTTTGGTGGCACCAACGGGTCGCTGATTTTCAAGCGCGTCTGACCCGCTCCCCGCAAACCGCAATGGTAGCGCACGCTATCATTGCGGTTCTCAACTCTTTCTCACCATGAAGCAAGCGCAAGCCATCTATTTTGCCAACCGCGAGCGGGTCGATCAGCTACCGGCAGATGCGGATTTTGGCCCAGGTGCACTGGAAACCATGCGCCTCGAAGCGAATGGCATTCCTCTCTGGTCCCTGCACCGGGCGCGACTGCTCCGCTGCAGCGCGATTGCACCGGAGACGCTTGTGGCAATCGAAACTGTAATTCAGTCCCTATCGAATACCTGCAGTGGCTGGCACACTGCCGGCAGGGTGCGACTGCGATTGGGGCGTCGCGCTGGACAGCCCGGGTGGGATCTGTCTGTTGTTCCATTTGACCCGGGCACCCTGTGGCAAGATGGTGTGTCTCTGGTGCCGTGCACAACCGCGTTCCCCCGAGGGCAAGATAATCATCGCGGCTGTAAAACCCTGGATCGGGCGTTCTACCAACGCGCTGCGGCGGAGCTCACTGGCTCCGCAAGCGGTGAAAGCGACAGCCGTGAGGGGTTGCTGCTGGATGCGGATGGCAATGTCATCGAGACGCTGCGGTGTAATCTGCTGTTGTGGCGTGCTGGCCGCTGGGTGACCCCGAAACTGGAGCGGCACGGCGTGCGCGGGGTGATGCGCGACTGGCTGCTGCAGCGGCTGCCGATTGCTGAAGCCACAGTCAGCCTGGAAATGCTGTGCCGCGCCGAAGAAGTGGCATTATGTAACAGCCTGCGCGGCGTAATTCCGGTAGTCTCCCTGGAGGGTTCGCAGACGTGGTCCCGCAGGCGCGAGACCGCATCTCTCCAGAAACGGATAGCAGATGTATTGTGGAAGTAACGTGTAGTAAGGAACTTGTGGTAAGTAATTGTGGCAAGCAATAAATCCAACAAGAAAAAACAGCGGAAAAAACCCGCGCGCCGCGGCGCTTTTTGGGGAATATTCCTTATTTGCGTTGTCGCGTTCCTCGCGGCCATCGGCGGCGGTCTCTGGATCGCCGAGCGATCCCTGGTGCAACCCCTCGCCGTGGCGCCCGATGGTCTGCGCATGGATGTGGAGCCCGGCAGTAACCTGTCCCGGGTACTCAACCGCCTGGAGTCCCAGGAGGTGTTGCGTTCGCCGCGGATTATTCGGCTCTATGCCCGCATCAAGGAGCAGAGCAGCATTCACCCCGGGGAGTACATCATTCCCGCCGGGAGTAACGCCATGGACCTGGTGGCGCGATTGCACCGGGGAGATGTCACCAGTTATCGGGTGACCATTGTCGAAGGCTGGACTTTCCGTCAGGCGCTGGAGCAGGTGCGTGCCGCGGAGCGGATCACATCAACGGAAGCCGGTGACAGCGTAAGCGCCGCCGCCAGTGCACTGGGAATCAGTGGCAATCCGGAAGGCTGGATCTTCCCCGATACCTATGTATACCGCTCTGGCACTGCCGAAATCGAGCTGTTGCGCCAGGCGTACGAGCGCATGCAAAACATCTTGCAGGCGGAGTGGGAAGGGCGCGAGCAGGGCTTGCCTTACCAGACACCTTACGATGCGCTGATCATGGCTTCCATGGTGGAAAAGGAAACCGGCGCGCCCTGGGAGCGGGACGAAATTGCCGGGGTGTTTGTGCGCCGCCTGGATAAAGGCATGCGTCTGCAAACCGACCCCACGGTGATTTACGGAATGGGCGAGGCATACAACGGTAATCTTCGCCGGGCGGACCTGCGCAAGGCGACACCGTACAATACCTATATGGTCGGTGGCATGCCGCCCACGCCGATTGCCTTGCCAGGGCGCGAGGCGATTCACGCGGCCCTGCACCCGAAAGAGGGCGATGCGCTGTATTTTGTGGCCAAGGGCGACGGCTCACACCATTTCTCCGCTACCCTGGCCGAGCACAACCGCGCGGTGCGGGAATACCAGCTGAAACGCCGTACCGATTACCGCTCAAGTCCCGTACAGCCGGACGAAGCAGAACAACATTAAGAGACGATCATGCAATCGCCCAGAGGTAAATTCATCACCCTCGAAGGAGGGGAAGGGGTGGGCAAATCCACCAATCTGCAGTTTGTTATCCAGTGGCTCGATTCCCACGGGGTGGAATTTGTCCAGACCCGGGAGCCCGGTGGTACGCCGCTGGCGGAGCAGCTGCGCGAATTGCTGCTGCAGAAGCGCGCGGAAAATGTCGATCCCACCGCCGAATTGCTGATGGTGTTTGCTGCGCGGGCACAACATTTGCGTGAGGTGATAGTGCCTGCGCTGGAAAGCGGCAAATGGGTGATCTGTGACCGCTTCACCGATGCCACATACGCCTACCAGGGTGGCGGCCGCGGCCTCGACCGGGCATTGATCAGCCAGCTCGAGCAGACGGTGCAGAAAGATCTGCGTCCGGACAAGGTGTTGTTGCTCGACCTGGATCCGGAAATCGGCTTGCAGCGGGCCGCCGCCACCGGTGAAGCGGACCGCTTTGAAAGTGAACAGCTGTCGTTTTTCCGCAAGGTGCGGGAAGCCTACCGAGAGCGCGCGCTGGCGGCACCGGAGCGCTATGCCATCATCGATGCTGCACAGCCGCTGGTGGATGTGCAGCAGCAACTGGCGAAGGAATTGACGGGATTGTTGCATGGCTGAGGTGGCGAATACCCGCGAAGCAGGAGACATCGGCGTCCGGATTCCATCGCCCATGCCCTGGCAACTGAACCAGTGGCAGCGACTTGGCGCACAATGGGCGGCGGGACGCTGCCCCCATGCACTACTGTTGAACGGGCAGGCGGGACTTGGCAAGCGCCGTTTTGCGGAGGCCTTCAGTGCCTTGCTGCTGTGCGATCAGCCGCGCGACGGACTGGCCTGTGGTGAGTGTCGCGGCTGCCAGCTGCGGATTGCCGGTTCGCACCCGGACTTTATCCGGGTGGTGCCGGAGAAGGAACAGGGCCCGCTCAAGGTGGAGCAGATTCGCCAGCTGGGTGAATTTGTTGGCCGCACCAGCGGGCGCGAGGGCGCACGGGTGGTGTGGTTGTCGCCGGCGGAATCCATGAACGTGAATGCGGCGAATGCGCTGCTTAAGAACCTCGAGGAGCCATCGGGCTCGGTGGTATTCCTGCTTGTTACCGATAGCCCCTCGGGGCTGCTGCCCACTATCCGCAGCCGCTGCCAGAGCGTCGCCTTTCCGGTGCCGCCGCAGCAGGCGGCCCTGCGCTGGCTGGGCGAGAGCGGGGTAGAGGGGCCGGCGGCCAGCAGTGCGCTGGCTTTGGCTGGCGGCGCGCCGCTGCTGGCTGCGGCGCTGATGGAACCGGAAGTGCAGGAAGTGCGCGACCAGTTCTTCGGCGATCTGGCTGCGCTGGCGGCGTCATCGGCCAATGCGGTGGCGCTGGCAGGGCAGTGGGATAGCCCGGGGGACGCGGTGGACCTGAATCTGCTACTGCAGTTCTGGCAGAACCTTGTAGGCCAGATGCTCAAGTCGCGCAGCACCGACACGCTGAATGAGCAGCGGGTCGCTGGATTGCTGCAGCGCTTGCCCGGTACCGGGCCCGAAAGCCTGCGGCCGCTGTTCGGGTTTTATGACCAGCTGACCAGGGCCCGTCAGTTGCTGACGGGTAACAGCAATCCGAACCGGCGGCTGCTGATGGAAGAGCTGATGATTCGCTGGAGCAACCTGTTCCGGTGAATGTGCAGTAGACATGCCAATGGCGTCAGAGGTAACTTAGCGCCATAACGAGAATTTTGTTGGGGTCGAATATGAAAGGTATGGGTGGCGGCGCACGCAACGGTATTCTGTCGCTGAAAATCCAGGACAAGTCGGTACTTTACGCGGCCTATATGCCGTTTGTGAAAAACGGCGGTCTGTTCATCAATACCGACAAAAGCTACAACCTCGGCGACGAGGTGTTCCTGTTGCTCAGCCTGATGGAGGAGCCGGAAAAGCTGCCGGTGGCGGGCAAAGTAGTGTGGATTACCCCCAACGGCGCCCAGGGCAACCGCACGCCCGGTATCGGCATCCAGTTCAGTGACAAGGACAATCAGGCTCAGGCCAAGATCGAGACCCTGCTCGCCGGCTCCCTAGAATCCAGCCGACCCACCCACACCCTCTGACAGCGGTCCGCCGCCGCGATAATTGTCTCTGCAGTCTCGCAATCACACCGCCCGCTGGCGGTGTGCAATCTGTATAATCCCCCGCACATTCAACACAACGCACAAGGCTGGATTTGATGCTGGTTGATTCTCACTGCCATCTGGATCGTTTGAAACTTGATCAGTTTGACGGTGACCTGAACAAGGTTCTGGGCCTGGCCCGCGAGCGCGGTGTCGGTAAATTCCTGTGTGTCGGTATCAGCCTCGACAATGCCGATGCAGTCGTGGCGCTGGCAGGTGAGCACGACGATGTGGTGTGTTCCGTCGGGGTCCATCCGCTGGATGTGGATTCCGGGCTGGCGGATGTCGACAAGCTCGTCGCACTCTCGCAGCAGCCCAACGTGGTCGCTCTGGGGGAGACCGGACTCGACTACTACTACAGCACCGAGACCAAGGCGATACAACAGCAGAGCTTTATCGCCCACCTGCAGGCCGCGCAGCAGGCCGAACTGCCGGTGATCGTGCATACCCGGGACGCGCGGCAGGACACCATCGACCTGATTCGCGAGCACGGCAGCCGCGAGCATGCGGGGGTACTGCACTGTTTCACCGAAAGCTGGGACATGGCCAGGGCAGCACTGGACCTGAACTATTACATCTCCCTGTCGGGCATCGTGACCTTCAAGAATGCCGGGGAGCTGCGGGACGTTGCCCGCCAGGTACCGCTGGATCGCCTGCTGGTGGAAACCGATTCTCCCTACCTGGCGCCGGTGCCTTACCGCGGCAAACCGAATATCCCGGCCTATGTGCGCGAAGTGGCGGAATTCGTCGCCGAACTCCGCGGTATCTCGTACGAAGAGCTTGCCGAACGCACGACCGAAAACTTTTATCGACTTTTCCCCCGCGCCGCCTGAAGGCAGGCCCGGCAACCAAGCAGGAACCCAACGCGATGCAACAGCAATTGCACACCATGCTGACACTGCAGGACCAGATCAACACTGTCGTCAATAGCGACTGGCGCGGCCAGAATTTTCCCTGGTACCGGGCAATCTGGGTCGAGAGCGCCGAGCTGCTGGATCACTTCGGCTGGAAGTGGTGGAAGAAGCAGGACCCAGAGCTGGACCAGGTAAAGCTGGAACTGGTGGATATCTGGCACTTTGGCCTGAGCCTGGAGCTGCAGCAGGGCAGCCCGGCGGCGGTGGCCGAAAAAATGCAGCAGGTGCTGGCTGAAAACCATACAGCTGCGGGGGATTTTCGCGAAGACCTCGAAGCCTTTACCCTGAATACCCTGTCCACCAAGCAATTCGACCTCGCGGGGTTTGCACAATTGTTAAACGATGTGGACATGTCCTTTGACGATCTTTACCGCCGCTACGTGGGTAAAAACGTGCTGAACCGCTTTCGCCAGGACCACGGTTACAAGGACGGCAGCTACCGCAAGACCTGGGCGGGACGGGAAGACAACGAACATCTGGCGGAACTTGCCGAGGTGCTGGACGCGGCTGCAGCGGGGTATAGCGAGCAGCTCTACCGCGCGCTGGAATCCCGCTATCGCGCCACCGAGGAAGCTTTGGCCTGACGGCTTGCGACCAAAGGATAATGAAATTTATTTGTCAGGCCCTATAATGCGGGCGCCTGAAAACAACGGAGATAAATCGTGAAAGCACCTGTTCGTGTTGCAGTTACCGGCGCCGCCGGTCAGATCAGCTACTCGCTGCTGTTTCGCATCGCTTCCGGCGAAATGCTCGGCAAGGATCAACCGGTCATTCTTCAGCTGCTGGAAATCACTCCCGCACTGGAAGCGCTGAAAGGCGTTGCCATGGAGCTCGAAGACTGTGCATTCCCGCTGCTCGCAGGAATTGTCCAGACCGACGACGCGACCGTTGCCTTCAAGGACATCGAGTACGCACTGCTGGTCGGTGCGCGTCCGCGCGGCCCCGGCATGGAGCGCAAGGACCTGTTGGAAGCCAACGCGGCCATTTTCTCTGCTCAGGGTAAGGCCCTGAACGACGTTGCCGCGCGCAATGTGAAAGTACTGGTAGTCGGCAACCCGGCCAACACCAATGCCCTGATCGCCCAGCGCAACGCGCCGGACCTGGATCCGCGTAGCTTCACCGCGATGACCCGCCTGGACCACAACCGTGCGCTGTCACAGCTGGCGAACAAGACCGACTCCACCGTCAATGATATTACCCACATGACCATCTGGGGTAACCACTCCTCCACCCAGTACCCGGACCTGCACAAGGCCAAGGTAAATGGTGAAGATGCCATGGGTAAAATCGACCAGGACTGGTACGAAAACGACTTTATCCCGACGGTACAGCAGCGTGGCGCGGCCATCATCAAGGCCCGCGGTGCTTCTTCCGCAGCCTCCGCTGCCAATGCCGCCATCGACCATATGCGCGACTGGGCGCTGGGCACCGCTGAAGGTGACTGGACCAGCATGGGTGTATACAGCGATGGTTCCTACGGCATCCAGGAAGGCCTGATCTACTCCTTCCCCTGCACCTGCAAAAACGGTGACTGGGAAATCGTACAGGGCGTAGACATCAACGATTTCTCCCGCGCTAAAATGACTGCCACCGAGCAGGAACTGGCGGAAGAGCGTGACGCTGTAGCGCACCTGCTGCCGTAAGCCCGCTACGCACTGCGTAACGGCAATAAAAAAACCCGCACCTCGGTGCGGGTTTTTTTGTGTGCGGGCCCTGTATCTGACAGGGCCGGGCGGGCAGGTTCTAATCAGAACTTCTCATCAGAACTTCGCATTGCGCGGGGTGCGCGGGAAGGGGATTACGTCGCGAATGTTGCCCATGCCGGTGACGTAGGAAACGATGCGATCGAAGCCCAGGCCAAAGCCGCCGTGGGGTACGGTGCCGTAACGGCGCAAGTCCCGGTACCAGTCCAGGTGTTCTTTCGGCACATCCATTTCTTCCATGCGCGCGTCCAGCTTGTCGAGGCGCTCCTCGCGCTGGGAACCGCCGATGATCTCGCCGATACCCGGTGCCAGCACGTCCATTGCCGCCACGGTCTTGCCGTCGTCGTTCATGCGCATATAGAAGGCTTTGATGTCCTTCGGATAGTTCAGCACGATAACCGGGCGCTTGAAGTGCTTTTCCGCCAGGTAACGCTCGTGCTCGGAGGCGAGATCGATGCCCCAGGACACCGGGAACTCGAATTTCTCCTTGCAGTTTTCCAGGATCTCGATGGCTTCGCAGTAATTGATGCGCGCGAAGTCATTGTCGATGATGTTTTCCAGCCGGGAGATGGCTTCCTTGTCGATGCGCTGGGCAAAGAAGGCCATATCGTCCGGGCGCTCTTCGAGCACCGCACGGAACACGTATTTCAGCATTTCCTCTGCCAGGTTGGCGCAGTCTGCCAGGTCGGCAAAGGCGATCTCCGGCTCCACCATCCAGAACTCGGCCAGGTGGCGGGTGGTATTGGAGTTCTCGGCGCGGAATGTCGGGCCAAAGGTATATACCTTGGACAGCGCCAGGCAGTAGCTTTCGACGTTCAGCTGGCCGGATACGGTGAGGAAGGTCTCTTCGCCGAAGAAGTCCTCGCTGTAGTCCACTTCACCCTTGTCTGTCAGTGGCAGGTTGGTCTGGTCCAGGGTGCTGACACGGAACATCTCGCCGGCGCCCTCGCAGTCGGAAGCGGTGATGATCGGGGTGTGGACGTAGTTGAAGCCGCGTTCGTGGAAGAAGCGGTGGATGGCCTGGGCGATGCAGTTGCGCACGCGGGCCACGGCGCCGCTGACATTGGTGCGCGGGCGCAGGTGCGCGTGCTCGCGCAGGTGTTCCATGGTGTGGCGCTTTGGCGACATCGGGTAGGTGTCCGGGTCTTCCACCCAGCCGATCACGGTGACCGAGGTTGCCAGCAGCTCGATCGCCTGGCCCTTGCCCTCGGAGGCCTTGATGGTGCCCTCGATATCCACCGCGCAGCCGGTAGTCAGGCGCAGCACTTCGGACTGGTAATTGTTGATACTGGATTCCACCACCACCTGGATGGGGTCAAAGCAGCTGCCGTCGTGCACCGCCAGGAAAGACAGGCCCGCTTTGGAGTCGCGGCGGGTACGGATCCAGCCCTGCACCCGGGCGGTTTCACCTTCCCGCTGGCTGGATTTCAATAGCGTATCAATGGATTCAACTTGCATAGGTTGGCTCTTGTTGTATGGAGCAGTGTTCATTGTATGGAGCGGGGCCCGCATCGGGGCGCAGGGGCCGCGGCTTGTGGCCGCGGGCTCCAGTATTGTGCGACGCCGGGCATCTTGCCGCCTCGACGGGGGAAAATCCAGTCCCGGAGCCACGTGCCTGCGGCCAGTATAGGACCTGCTGCGAGACGTGACTCTTGGTTCCAAAAAGTGCTGTCCTACACTGGAGGGGTCACAGTGATGGAAGTAGTCATCATGGTCAAAGAAGTAGGCGGCCTGCGCGGGCGCCGGGCCTGTTTCCTCCTCGCGCCCAACCAGTCACTTTCCTTTGCCGGCAATCTGTGGGTGTTCATTTCCCTGGTCGCCGTGTCCCTTGGTATCAGCGTCGCGTTTGCACTTGCCGGAGCCTGGATGGTGATTCCGTTCGCAGCGCTGGAAGCGCTGTTGCTCGCCGTTCTGTTCGGGTACGTGTATGTGGAAGGTACCCGTCGCGAAGTGATCCGAATCAGTGACGACCGCGTAATTCTTGACTGCAGCCGTGGCAACCTGAAAAAGCCGGTCTATCACACAGAGTTCAACCGCGACAGCCTGTCGGTGCGAGTGAGGGTGGGCAGCACTCCGGCGGAACCCGCGTGTCTGACTTTCACCGGGCCGGAGGGTTGTCTGGAAATCGGTGACTTTCTCAGCGATGGGGAAAAGGCTGCCCTGGTGGAAAAACTGGGCGGCTGTGGCATCTGCGCGCGCAAAGACCAGTGCTTCCAGTTGAAGGATTTCTGAACTTTCGTCGGTGCTGCGCCTGCGAGCCCAGTGGGCTTTGGTTATAATCGCGCCAGCTTTGCGGTGGGTCCGGAATGTTTCACCTGGCCCAATCGCATTTGGATAAACCAAATTTTGCTCAGGGGAGGGCACCATGGCATTTCCAAAAGTCGGAAATCTCGCGCCGGCATTCACGTTAAACAACCAGTCCGGAGAAAAGGTCGCCCTGAAAGACTTCCGCGGACACAAAAACGTCGTGCTCTATTTTTATCCCAAGGCCCTGACCCCGGGGTGTACCACCCAGGCCTGCGGGATACGCGACAGCGCTGCAGAGTTTGCCGGGCGCGACACCGTGGTGCTGGGGCTGAGTCCGGACCCAGAAGCGAAACTGCAGAAATTTATCGACAAGCACGAACTCAACTTCGACCTGCTGGCAGATGAAGATCACAAGGTTGCGGACAAGTACGGCTGTTGGGGTCTGAAAAAATTTATGGGGCGTGAGTATATGGGACTGCTGCGCACCACCTTCATTATTGATAAGAGCGGTCGCCTGCAGCACATCATCGACAAGGTGAAGACGAAAACCCATCACGACGATGTCCTCACCTGGATTGACGAAAACCTGGCGTAATTGCTGTCAGGTCAGACAGGTCCGCTCGCGCCGCTGCGAGCCCGGTCCTGTGTTTTTGATCGCAAAATGACCGTTTTGCTGGCGGGCGATGGCACCTTTGTGAATTGATCGAAAAAAAATTGCTGTCGTCCCTTGCATTCTCCCAGTATGGTCTATACTGGCTTGTGTAAAGGAGCGCCGCCCAACCGTAAGGCCCAGAGCGATTGTGTGTGGTGCGAGGGAGTAGTACAAAAATCAATCTATCTGGGTAGGCTTCGATGCCTGTTTTCAGGTGCGCCCCCGCACCCAAGTAGTAGTCAGCAGTGCTGGCAGTGGTAAATAGGGACTCGCAGGAAGCGGGCGTAGAACAATAACCGCGGCTCACGGAACCCATTAAGGAGCAGCTCAATGAACCATATTCAGCCAGATCAAGCTTCGCTCTCAGAAGACAAACCTTTGCAGCAGGCCAGACTGTCGGGTGATCCCAATATTCTGGACCAGTTGTTGGCTCCCCCGGAAGCCACCAGCTTTGGTATTGCTGCGCGGGTGATCGATGTACTGGAACAAAGGATTGGAAAGGCATCCCTGGCAATTCGCCCGGTGGCTTCAGATCTCAGCATGTCTACCAGGACCTTGCAAAGACGCCTGCAGGAACACAACCTGAGTTTCGCATCCCTGCGCGATCACGTGCGCTTCCGCCACGCAGTGCATTTCCTCAAGGATACCGCGCTCAGTGTTGACGGAATCTCACGAATTCTGGACTTTTCTGACCGGACCAGCTTTACCAGCGCCTTCAAGCGTTGGACCGGTATGTCCCCCACCGGCTATCGTCGTCAGGTCCGCCAGCGATTCTGACCTGACAGCAGCCAAGCAACCTCGCATCACGTAATCCGGAGCGGCTACCATAGTAGGTAGTTGGCTGCTCTGGATTGCCTATGTTTAATAAAGTCGTTAGAGTTGGCGGCTAATTTTTGCCAATTCGACCGAGGTTTGGACCATGGATTTCTTTATTCCCGCAGCAATGGCGCAAGAGGCTGCACCGGCACCGCAGGGCAACCCGCTGGTAACCCTGTTGATGTTCGCTGGCCTGTTTGTGTTCATGTGGCTGTTTATTATTCGTCCGCAGCGCAAGCGTCAAAAAGAGCATCAGGAGCTGGTCACTGCGCTGAAAAAAGGCGACGAAGTGGTAATGACCAGTGGTATGCTGGGCCGCGTTGAGAAGGTCGATGACGATTACCTGATTCTGGAAGTTGCCGACAACATGAAACTGAAGTTCCAGAAGGTTGCCGTGCATGCGGTACTGCCGAAAGGCACCATCAAGAACATCTGAAGGTAGTCGTGTCGATGGAAGTGATTACCGTCGCGTGAATACCCTGGAAAACCCGGCACATGCCGGGTTTTTTATTGTGCATTTTTTAGCAAGTTTCCCCGCAAATCAGCAGATATGGATTACCCATGAATATCGAATACCCGGAGCGAGTATCCCTGGCTCAGCTGCCAACACCGCTGCAACCGCTGGATCGCATCACCGAGCGTTATTCAAAACCCTATGGCGGGCCCCGTTTGTGGGTCAAGCGGGACGATCTGACAGAAAGTGCCATGTCGGGCAACAAGTTACGCAAACTGGAATTCATCATCGCTGAAGCGCGGGCGACCGGTTGCGACACCCTGATTACCTGTGGCGGCGAGCAGTCGAATCACGCGCGGGCCACGGCACTGGCGGCGGCGAAAGCCGGGCTGCACGCGCACCTGGTCCTGCGAGGCGCAGCCACTGCCAGTAACAATGCGGAAGTGGATGGCAATTTGCTGGTGGATCATCTCGCCGGTGCCAGTGTGTCTATTTACCCGCTCAAGCAATATATCAATGAACTGCCGGAGCTGTTTGCATCCTGGTCCGCGTATTACGAGGAGCGGGGGCACAAGGCGCTCGCGGTGCCCACTGGCGGCAGTGACGGCCTGGGGATCTGGGGTTATATCCGCGCAGCGGAAGAGTTGATGCAGGATTGCGCGGCTGCGCAGATAGCGCCGGAGCATGTGATTTGTGCTACCGGAAGTGGTGGCACTCAGGCCGGCCTTACATTGGGGGCGCATCTACTCGGCGCAAACACGCAGATTACCGGTTATGCGGTGTGTGATGATCGGGCTTATTTTGTCGATAAAGTGAGCAAGGACGTGGCGGACTGGAAGGAGCGCTACGGAAAGAATATTGCACCGGAATTGTTGCGCATTGCGGTGAACGACCAGTATATCGGCCCCGGCTATGGCGTTGCCGATAAGGCGGTTTACGAGACGATTGCGCTGGCGGCGCAGTTGGAAGGGATATTGCTGGATCCGGTGTATACGGGCAAGGCGTTTCACGGCCTGCTGGAGGAGATCAAGTTGGGTGCCTATGGTGGTTGCCGCGATATTGTGTTTGTGCACACCGGTGGTCAGTTTGGCCTGTTTCCCCATCGCGCGCACTTTGGCAGTGTGCGAGCGATGGATGAGTGAAAATTATTTTTGCGACAAATGTCCGGATGTCGCCAGTGTTATCGGCAATATTTTCAATTGTTGGCAGAAATAGTGCCTATCCTGCTGATATTTAGGGGATTACTGTTCTAGCCGAACTTTAACTGATAATCTGCCCGTCATCTGGCGCACGAGCCAATTGCTGAGCAAAAATCAAACAAAATAAATTGCAGTGGGGGTTAGTTTGGAATCATTCAATCAACTGTTGTTATCCCTGGACGGGTTGCTCGGGTCTGCACCCTGGTTTCCGTGGGTGCTTTTGGGGGTCGGTTTTTTCTTCACGATCTACCTGGGTTTTCCGCAGGTTCGCTATTTCGGGCACGCGATCAAGATCGTGCAGGGCAAATACGACAAGCCAGGCGACCCCGGTGATACGTCACACTTTCAGGCACTTTCCACTGCACTCTCAGGCACCGTTGGTACCGGTAATATTGGCGGTGTGGGCCTGGCGATTTTTCTCGGTGGCCCGGCGGCGCTGTTCTGGATGTGGGTAACCGCATTTCTCGGGATGACAACAAAGTTTGTCGAGGTAACCCTCTCGCACAAGTACCGTATCAAGGCCGCAGATGGTTACTTTGCCGGTGGACCCATGTTCTACATGGAGCGCCGACTGAACATGAAGTGGCTGGCGGTTATCTTCGCTATCGCCACCGTGATCAGTTCATTCGGCACCGGTAGCCTGCCGCAGGTCAACAATATTGCGCAGGCGATGTACGACACCTTCGGTATCAACAAGATGCTCACCGGCGGTGTGCTCGCGATTCTTCTGGGGATGGTCATCATCGGCGGCATTACCCGGATTGCCAAAGTGACCTCCACCATCGTACCGGTGATGGCATTGCTCTATGTGATCGGTGCCCTCGGTGTAATCCTGTACAACTACGAAAATATCCTGCCGTCTTTCGCCGCGGTATTCTCCGATGCCTTTAACGGCAGTGCGGCAGCGGGTGGCTTCCTCGGTGCGACATTTGCGTACGCGTTCAACCGCGGCGTAAACCGCGGACTCTTCTCCAACGAAGCGGGCCAGGGCTCGGCTCCGATTGCGCACGCCGCGGCGCGCGCCGACGAGCCGGTATCCGAGGGCATGGTGTCCCTGCTGGAGCCGTTCATCGACACCCTGATCATCTGTACCCTGACCGGTCTGGTGATTCTCTCTTCCGGGGTGTGGACCGAGAAACACATGAACCGCTTCGAGCGCGCGGATATGGTTGTCGTTGCCGGCGCTTTCTCCGACAAGGAAGCGGCGGATGTGGATCAGCTGTTCGGTTACCTCAGTGGCCACGAATCCGAGGTGAAGTCGTTTACCGGTACTGTAGTGGTAGCCGATGGCCGCCCGCTGAACCAGGACGAATTCACCATCATCAATGCCCGCTCGGTGGCGGAAGATGTGGAATTCCGGGTAGGGGATGACAGCTACAGCGGCGTGCTCAATGTGAATGAAGGTCGCTTCGTCAATGAGCAGGTCGATGTCTGGGGCAACTCGCTGGTGCACTCGGTCGCACTGACCAACAAGGCGTTCCAGCGCGGTTTCTTCGGTGAGTACGGCAGTTATATCGTGACACTGGGGATTCTGTTGTTCGCCTTCTCCACTGCCATCGCCTGGTCCTACTACGGCGACCGCTCGATGATCTACCTGTTCGGTCCGAAAGCGGTGATGCCGTATCGCCTGGTGTATGTGGTGGCGTTCTTCTGGGCGGCAATCGAGGATACCACCATTATCTGGAACCTTTCGGCGGTGGCCATTGTGTTGATGACGCTGCCCAACCTGTTCGGTATTTCCATTCTGGCAAGGGAAATGAAAGATACCGTGAAGGAATACTGGAAGGATCCCAGCCACAAATGATCCGACGGTTGTGCCCGGCAAATGCCGGGCAGGCATAAAAAAACCCGGCAAGTGCCGGGTTTTTTTATGGGGCAAATTGCCGATCAGTTCATACGTTCAGCAGCAGGTACTCCCGTTCCCAGGAACTGATTACGCGGTTGAATTCCTCGTATTCATCCCGTTTGATCGCCGCCCACGCGCGTACGAATTTTTCCCCGAACATGTCTGCGGCTTCCGGGCACTCCGCCAGCAGGCTGAGCGCGTGCTCCTGGGTGCGGGGCAGGGTAATGGGCTCCTGAGAGCAGTCACCGTGGTAGGGCTTGCTCGGTTTGACCTTGTTCATGATGCCCAGGTAACCGCACGCGAGTGAAGTGGCGATGGCCAGGTAGGGGTTGCAGTCGGCACCGGGGAAGCGGTTTTCCAGGCGCTTTCCCTGCGGTGAACTGTCCGGTACCCGCAGGCCGGTGGTGCGGTTGTCGTAGCCCCAGTGCAGGCTGGTCGGTGCAGCAATCTCCGGAGTAAAGCGCCGGAAAGAATTCACGTTCGGGGCGAAGAAGGTAATAAAACCGGGGGTATATTTCTGCATGCCACCGATAAAGTGCATGAAGGTTTCATTTTCCTCGCCGTTTTCGTCGACGAAAATATTCTTGCCGGTTTTCGCATCGACAATGCTCTGGTGGATATGTAGTGCGCTGCCGGGTTCATCCTCCATGGGCTTGGCCATAAAGGTGGCGTAGATGCCGTGGCGCAGTGCGGTTTCGCGCACCGTGCGCTTGAAGGTGAATACCTGATCCGCCAGCTTCAGTGGGTCGCCGTGCAGGAAGTTGATTTCCATCTGCGCGGTGCCGGACTCGTGAATCAGGGTGTCCACATCCAGCCCCTGAGCCTCAGAGAAGTCGTACATGTCTTCAATGATGGCTTCGTATTCATTGGCCGCATCAATGCTGTAGGACTGACGGGTTTTTTCCGTGCGGCCAGAGCGACCTACCGGGGCAGAGAGCTTCTCGTCCGGATCCAGGTTGCGCTTTACCAGGTAGAATTCCACCTCTGGTGCCACTACCGGTTTCCAGCCCTGTTCCTCGTATTTCTGCAGAACGAATTTGAGGATATTGCGGGTACTGATGGGGTGGGGCTTGCCATCCCGGGTGTAGCAGTCGTGAATGATCTGCGCGGTGGGCTCATTTGCCCAGGGGTTGAGGCGGATGGAGTCGGCGTCGGGTTCCAGCAGCATGTCAGTGTCTGCCGGATCCACCAGTTCGTTGTGCTCGTCGACGTAATCGCCGGTGACCGTCTGCACCAGAATGCTTTCCGGCAGGCGGCTGTCCTGGGCGAGGAATTTGCTCGTCGGGGTGAATTTGCCCCGCGCATTTCCGGACATGTCCGGTACCAGGCACTCGACTTCAGAGATGGAATGTTCCGCGAGCCACTGGGTAATCTTGTCCATGTTACACCTTGATTGTGTATGGTCGTCCCCGGAATGGGGTTTATTAGTATATGCCCCCGCCGGGCCGCGACCAGAAGGCGGCCCCTGAATGGCGTCAGGCCTGCAAAAACGGTACTTCCACAGCTACCGGTTATTGCAGGCTTTGATTATGGCAAAAAACCGAATTATCATTCAATAAATATTTGAATGATAATTCGGTTTTTCGATCTTATCTGGAGCTAATGTATGTCCGCCAGTGGAACCGTCACCAAACTGTTAGGCCACACCGATTCCTACTATGCCGCGAGTGCGAACGCGGCGCACCAATATCCGGCGCTCGACCAGCAGGTGGAAGCCGATGTGTGCATTATTGGTGCAGGCTATACCGGTCTTTCTTCGGCGCTGCATCTTGCCGAGCAGGGTTACAAGGTGGTGGTGCTGGAGGCGGAGCGGATCGCCTGGGGAGCTTCGGGGCGCAACGGCGGCCACGTGGGAGTAGGGCAGCGCAAGGGCCAGGAAGATCTCGAGAAGATGCTCGGGCTGGATACCGCTCGGGCGCTCTGGGATCTGGGGCTTGAGGCGGTCGAGCTGGTGGAAGACCTGATCCAGCGCCACAACATCCAGTGTGACCTGAAACGGGGCATTATGCACCTGGCCGCCAAGCCCAGTCACAATGCCTGGCTGCAAGAGGAGACCGAGCTGCTGCAGGAGCGTTACGGCTACCAGCACATGCGCTACGCGGACAGGGATGAGATTCGCAGCCTGGTGGGCTCGGACCGCTACCACGGAGGCCAGATCGATAGCGGCTCGCTGCACCTGCATCCCCTCAACTATGCCCTGGGGCTGGCGGATGCCGCGGCCAAGGCTGGCGTGCAGTTCTATGAGTACAGCCGGGTGACCAGCTATACCGGCGGCAACCCGTGCGTCGTCAATACCGCAAAAGGGCGGGTGCGGGCGAAGAATGTGATTCTCGCCTGCAACGGCTACCTGGGTGGTCTGGAACCGCGCCTGGCCGGCAAAATCATGCCGATCAACAATTTCGTCCTCGCCACCGAGCCCCTTCCGGAAAGCTTGGCACAGGAATTGATAGCGAATGACTACGCGCTCCAAGACACGCTATTTGTGATCAATTATTGGAAGCTCTCCGGGGATAACCGCCTGGTATTTGGCGGTGGCGAGAACTACACATCGCGGTTCCCCCAGGATATCCGGGCCTTCGTGCGCAAGTACATGCTGGAGGTCTATCCGCAGCTGGCGGATACCAGGGTGGACTACGGCTGGGGGGGAACCCTCGCCATCACCCTGAACCGGATGCCCTGTGTCGGTCGCCTGGAACCCAATGTCTATTACAGCCAGGGGTATTCAGGTCACGGTGTGCCGACAGCGACCTTTGCCGGCAAATTGCTGGCAGAAGTTGTTGCAGGTACCGAAGAGAGATTTGATATATTGGCGCGCATACCAACGCCGAGCTTCCCGGGAGGGACGCTGTTGCGTTGGCCCGGGTTGGTAGCGGGAATGCTCTATTACAGCTTGAAGGACAAGCTGGGCCGGTGAAGTAGAAATTGAATAATCGTTCGGTTTGTGGGATAACAAGCTGAACGACTCAATCTCCGGGTCACGTCCTGAGTGGTAGTTAATGGGCCGAATCCCGATAAAAATAACCTACGGGGAGTTACGATGAACCTGACAGACCAGCCATTCGCAGCCAGAAAACACCTGCTGGCCTCCGCCATCGGCGCAGTTGTATTTACCGTCAGTGGCGGTGTTTCCGCAGCGCCGGAAATCGAAGAGGTGACCGTCACCGCGCAGATGCGTGCCGAATCTCTGAAAGATGTACCGATGGCGGTCAGTGCCTTCACCGGTGATACCGTCAAGAACAGCAATCTGAGCGATTTCAAAGATCTGTTTGCGCTGACCCCGGGGGTTTCCGGCGAAACCAACGATTCATACTTTGACTCCGTGTCCGTACGCGGCGTCAACAACAACAGCTTTGGCAGCGGCAGCGACCCGGCCCTGGGCATCTTCCTCGACGGCGTTTACCAGAGCCGCACCGGCGCCACCCCGAGCATGTACGACCTGGAGAGGGTGGAAGTGGTCAAGGGGCCGCAGGGCACCCTGTTCGGCCGCAATACCGCATCCGGCGCCATTTCCATGGTTTCCAAGAAGCCGGGCGAAGTCTTTGGTGGTGATATTTCCGTAGGTGCCGGCCAGTACGGTCGCAGCGAGATCGAAGGCGGTATGGACGTGCCCGTCAGCGAGGATTTTGCCGTGCGCATTGCCGGCAAGCACTTCTCTGAAGATGGCCACGTCGAGAACCTGGCCGGCGGCCGCGATCTGGGTGCCAGCGAGCTGAACGCGATGCGCATGACCGCGGTGTACGACGGTTTCGACGCAACCACCGTGACCCTGATGGCCCAGTATGAGGACCGTGAGAGCGACGGTACCATCTACCGCGCCTTCGACAGCGGTGCCGGCTATACCTATGCGATCCCGGAAGGGGACTACGACCAGGTTTATAACGACGTCGAGGGTATCGATCAGTCCGAGATCGCCGACGTCGTGTTGACCGTCGAGCACGAGCTGGCAGGCGGTAATACCTTTACTTCCATTACCGGCTACAAGACCCACAATTACACCTACCGGGAAGACTTCGACGGCACCCCGGAGGCGATCGACACCTACGTGCGCGATCAGTCCGGCGACTTCTTCAGCCAGGAATTCCGCCTCGCCTCAAACAGCAGTGGCCCGTTCAACTATGTGCTCGGCGCTTCCTACTATCAGGAGGAGGTGGATGCCTTCTTCGCCGGTATCGACCAGGAAGACTTCATCTGTGATGGCATCTACGCCGACGAGTGGGAAGAGGGGCTGGACAGCTTCGTAACCTGCGACATGCTGCCCCAGGATGTGCTCGATGAAGCCTTTGGTTTTGAAGGGGAGCCCTGGGAGTACGCGCCGGGCAGGCAGTCCATCGAAGCTGCGGATACCCTGGGTGAATACTCCGGCTGGGGTGTTTTCGCCAACACCACTTACGACCTGACCGACGCCACCACCCTCGGCTTTGGTGTGCGCTACACCGAAGACCAGAAGACTTACGACGTGGTTTCGCCGTGGCCGGACACCTGGACTGGTGGCTGGAACTACCAGGCGATGTACACCGATGAAGACGGCATCAGCGGCGACCACACCTGGGACAACGTTTCCGGACGCGTGACCCTGACCCATGTGATCAGCGATGCACTGACCACCTATGCCAGCGTTGCCACCGGCTACAAGTCCGGCGGCTTCGACTACCTGTCCTACCACATCACCGATCCGGCATACGGCACCGATGAAGATAGCCAGTACGAGTGGCTGGACGAGCAGGGTTACGAGGTCAACGCCAGCAATGCCGAGCCGAGCCGTTTCGACGAGGAAACCGTACTGTCTTACGAACTGGGTGTGAAAGCGCGTTTGCTGGACAACCGCCTGGCCCTGAATGCGGCCGCATTCCAGTATTCCTACGAAGACATGCAGCAGGCGTTCTGGGTGGGTGCCGCGGCAATTACCCGCAACGTGGGTGAGTCTGAAGGCCGCGGTCTGGAAGTGGACGCGCGCTGGCTGATCACCGACAACCTGGACCTGTACTTCGGCGCCGCGCTGCTGGATACCAAGTTCAGCGGTGCGCCGGAAGAGCTGTGCGATGCCTGTAATGGCAATGAAATGGCGTTCTCACCGAAGTTCTCCTCCGCTACGGTCCTGACTTATACCCAGAGCACCAGCTTTGGCGAGCTGGCTTACTCCGGTGAGTACACCTACACCGGTGAGCAGTGGTCCGACCTGGAAAACACCGAGGCGGTGAAGCTGGATGCGCGCAATGTGATGAACCTGCGTGTCGCGCTGACTTCTGCGGACGACACCTGGACTGCGGGTATCTATGCGGAAAACCTGACCGGCGAAGAGTACTACCACTGGGGTTACGCCGAAGCGCTGTACAACCTGCCGGCCACCAAGACCGACCCGTCCCGCGGTCGCGTAGTGGGCGTCAACATGGACTACCGCTTCTAACGCTTCTGATCCGTCAATCTCACAGGATGGACAAAAAAACCGGCGCATCGCGCCGGTTTTTTTGTTAAAAAGGGGCTTGAACAGAAAGGAACCGGAAGTGTCGACTGCAGAGCAAAACCGACGTAGAAACCAGCTCGCGCCGCGCCGGGCCCCGGTGCAGGCCAGGGCGCGGGAGCGCGCGCGCCAGATACTGGATGTCACCGGCCGCCTGCTGGAGCAGGTGGGACTGAATGATCTCACCACTATCCTGATCGCCAAGGAGCTGGGCGTTTCGGTGGGCTCGGTCTACCACTACTTTCCCAACAAGCACGCCATCCTCTACGCCATGGGCGAACAGTGGCTGGCAAGCCTGACCGAGCGCCTGGATGATCTGGCCACCAGCGACCTGGAGCAACTGGCGCTCGAAAATTTTCTGGATGATCTGCTCGAGCGCTGGCTCTCCGTATACCGCGAACAGCGCGGCCTGTTGCCACTGGTACAGGCGATGTGGGGCATCCCCGAACTGCACGAGCTGGACCAGCGCCACGATGAACTGGTAATCAACCACCTGGTGGAGATGTTCAGCCGTATGGGCTTTAGCTGTCCGCCCAACGAGAGCAATCGTCTTGCGCGGGCCACCCTGGAAACCTGCCACGCGATGATGCTGGTGATCGTGAACCAGGAGGGGGTTCGCTCCCAGCGCACCCGGGCGGATCTGCGCAACATGCTGATGGTGTTGCTGGAACCCCATCGCAACGATACCCGGCCATCCGGGCTGGACGATGTGGAGGCACCGTGAGCAGCTCCGCGGATACAGGCAAACTCATCATCGCGATTTCCTCGCGGGCGCTGTTCGACCTGCGCGAGAGCCACAAGGTCTATGAAGAGCAGGGGGTCGAGGCGTTTGCCGCATATCAGATCGAGCGCGAGAACGATGTGCTGCCCAGGGGCGATGCCTTCGCGCTGGTGGAAAAGTTCCTGCAGATCAACGAGCGCCTGGAAGGCGCGCCGCGGGTAGAGGTTGTCCTGTTGTCCCGCAACAGCGCCGACACCGGCCTGCGGGTGTTCAATTCCATCGAGCATTACGGGCTCAACATCAGTCGCGCGGCCTTCTGTAATGGCGAGAGCCCCTACCGCTATATCGCCCCGTTCGGTTGCCACCTGTTCCTATCGAGCGACGGCAGTGATGTGCGGCGCGCGCTGGAGCAGGGAATTGCCGCGGCAACGCTGATTCCCGGCGGCGCCAGGGAGCGGGGTGACGACATCCTGCGTTTTGCGTTTGACGGCGACGCGGTTATTTTTTCCGACGAGGCCGAGCAGATTTTCAAGCGCGACGGTCTCGCCGCATTTACCACCGCAGAGCGGGCTTCTGCGAAAAAACCCCTCGGCGGTGGTCCCTTCAAGGGCTTTCTCGAAGCCCTGCAAAAGCTGCAGGCGGAATTCCAGCCCGAGCAGTGTCCCATTCGTACCGCACTGGTTACAGCGCGTTCGGCGCCGGCGCACGAGCGGGTTATCCGCACGTTGCGGGCGTGGAATATCCGCATTGACGAGTCCGTATTCCTCGGCGGCTTGCCGAAAGGGGAGTTCCTGCGCGCTTTTGGCGCCGACGTGTTTTTTGATGACCAGCCTGCCCATTGCGCCTCGGCTGCAGAGCATGTCGCCACCGGCCACGTACCCCACGGTATCGCCAACGCGGAAAATTGATTGGCGCGCTAATCTCCGGGGTGCTTCTGTCGGGGTTGCAAACCGAGCACCAATGCACATCTTCGCTGTTGGCTCGCAATAACAATCGCTGCTATGCTTTTCGCGAATAAAGTCATAGACTTTTTATAACCAGTACGCGGCGCATTTTTGAGCGATTTGCGGGTACAGTTTGCTGGCAGGGGTAGCCCGCAGCGCGATTGACAGGGAGAAACTATGAAGCTGCAGCAGTTGCGTTATATCTGGGAAGTGGCACACCACGACCTCAACGTTTCTGCCACGGCGCAGAGCCTGTTTACATCCCAGCCCGGTATCAGTAAACAGATCCGGCTGCTGGAAGATGAGCTCGGGGTGGAGATTTTTGCCCGCAGCGGCAAGCATCTTACCCGGGTGACACCTGCGGGTGAGGCGATCCTGAAAACCGCCGGCGAAATCATGCGCAAGGTGGAAAACATCAAGCAGGTGGCGCAGGAGTTCAGCAATGACAAGCGCGGCAGCCTGGCCATCGCAACCACCCACACCCAGGCCCGCTACGCCTTGCCACCGGTGATCAAGAGTTTTATCGCCCGCTACCCGGAAGTATCCCTGCATATGCACCAGGGTACACCGATGCAGATCTCGGAAATGGCCGCAGACGGCACCGCGGATTTTGCCATTGCCACCGAGGCGCTGGAACTTTTCAGTGACCTGGTGATGATGCCGGTATACCGCTGGAACCGCTGCATTCTGGTGCCGAGAGATCACGAGTTGTGCCAGGTATCCAAACTCACCCTGGAAGATGTGGCGCGGTTCCCGATCGTCACCTACGTATTCGGATTTACCGGGCGCTCGAAACTGGATGAGGCGTTTTTGGAGAAAGGACTGTCGCCCAAGGTGGTGTTTACCGCGGCGGATGCGGATGTCATCAAGACCTATGTGCGGCTGGGGCTGGGCATTGGCATCGTGGCAGATATGGCGGCCGTGGAAGATGAAGACAGCGACCTTGTGGCGCTGGACGCCAGCGAGCTGTTTGAATCCAGCGTGACCAAAATCGGTTTCCGCAAGGGGATTTTCCTGCGTGGATTCATGTACGAATTTATCCAGCAGTTTGCGCCGCACCTGACCCGGGAGCTGGTGGACAAGGCCGCACAGGCCTCGTCCCGGGCCGAGGTGGATGAACTGTTTTCCCACCTGGAGCTGCCGGTATACTGAGGTGAGCCGGCGTTACCGGAAAAAATGACTGGTGGCGGGCGCTGGCCTAGCGCCTGCCGTCGATGATCTCTTTGACAAACTTGAAGTAGACGGTATACACCAGCGGTTCCTTGCCGTCTTCTTCGACCACAAAAAAGGGCGCACGCTCGACTTGCAGTGACTGCGCCAGCTGCATGCCCGCACTTTGCGGATCTCTCTCATCGGCAATCAGTACCTGGTCCAGGTATTTTTCCTGATCGTTTTCCTTCAGTTTCTGTTCGACATCATTGCATTTCGCACACAGTGAGCCGTCGGCGAGCACTTTCTTTACCAGGGTAATATGCATCTTTGGGTGTTACTGCCTTGTAATTTGCGCTGTCAGGCCTCGGTAGCCTGACTGTTACCAGTGGGTGCCGGGCAGGCACGCCGCCCAGCCTGGCGCAAAATCTAGCAAAGCGAAAAGTTTGAGGGAAATACCAAAGGGCGATAGCGCTATAACCGTCGCTGTTCGTTCAGCCTCGGGTGTTAGTGTTCGCGTGTGTGCGGAAAGTGGCCTCCAGGGTATGTAGCAGTAATCGCACTTTGTCGAGACACTCCTGGTGCTCCGCCGCGGGGTCTGAATCCGCAACGATGCCGCCACCGGCGGCACATTGCAGTTTCCCCCGGCTTGCTGTCAGGGTGCGGATGGCGATATTGCTATCGGCCCGTCCGCAGCTGCTGAGATAGCCGATGGAGCCGCAATAAATGCCCCGCGGACTCAGCTCCAGCTCGCGAATGATTTCCATTGCACGCCGTTTGGGGGCGCCGGTAATGGAGCCGCCGGGGAAGCATGCGTCCAGTACCTGTGCAAACTCGACGTCCCCCGGCAGCTGGCCGGTGATGGTACTGACCAGGTGGTGCACATTGGCGAAGCTCTGCACCGCGAACAGCTCCGGAACCCGTACGCTGCCCTGTTTGCAGACCTTGCCAAAATCGTTGCGCAGCAGGTCCACGATCATCAGGTTTTCCGCGCGGTCCTTGCTGCTGCTGGCGAGGCGGGTCGCCGCCTCTGCATCCTGTTGCGGGTCGGCATGGCGCCGCGCGGTGCCCTTGATGGGCTCGGTTTGCAGCTGGTCCCCGTCGCCGTGGATGAAGCGCTCCGGGGACAGGCTGAGAATCTGCCCCTGGGGTAGTGAGAGATAGGCCGAGAAGGGGCCCGCGGCGGCTTCCCGCAGCGCCAGGTAGGCGGCCAGTGGATCGCCCTCGCAGTCGGCGAAAAAGCGCTGGGTAAAATTGGCCTGGTAGATGTCGCCGGCGCGGATATATTGCAGGACCCGTGCGACCTGGGCCTCGTACTGGGGCCTGGTGAACTCGTGGCGGAAAGCGGAAGTCAGCTTGAAAGTTTCGGTGCGGGGTGTCGCGCTCCAGTCCAGCGCCTGAAAACGCGCGGTCAGGTCCCGCTGTTGATGCCCGGCGCAGGCCGGGTGAAACACCAGGTGTGTCGCCTGCAACTGGTGATCGACAATCAGCGCCCAGGTATAGAGCCCGAAAAAGCCCGCCGGCAGTGGCGTCTCACGGGTGTCCGGGGGCAGAAAGTTACCGCGATTACCCAGCTCGTAACCCGCGTAACCGATGGCGCCGCCGCAGAACGGCATCTGCGTGTCCATATCCTGTGGCGCCAGTTCGCACATCAGGTCGTCCAGCTGTACAAACGGGTCCGGGCAGTCCGCAGTCAGGGATAGTTGGGCCACCGGGTCCGCGCTGATGATGTCAAAGCGACCACTGCGGGCGCGGGGCCTTCCCGAGTCCAGCCACACGGGTAGTGGGAGGTCGGAAATGGCGGTCAATGCCTGCGGGGTATTCGCAGAATAGGGCAGGGAAACGATTCGCAAAACGGTACCTGGGCGGATGGCCAACTTCTCTATCGCTGCAATAGCGCTGCGATCACGGTAATAGGGGCCTTTTGGGCGGCGCTACTTTACCTGAATTCCCGGTCAATTTCTCACTTGCAGCCAGCGGTGTGGCTGTAGCGCCGAATGCGGGGCGCCACGCCCGGGATCGCAGTGTCACTCTTTAAATCTAGCCAATCCTGCGCTCGATACCGGCCTGGGACATCAACCGGGTGGCGAGTTCTTCCACGGAGAGCTCGGTTGCATCCAGATACGGCACCTGCGCCCGTCGCAGCATCTGCTCCACCTGGCGCACTTCAAACTCGCACTGTTCCGGGGACGCGTAGCGGCTGTTGGCGCGGCGCTCCTGGCGAATGCTCATCAGGCGCCGGGGATCAATGGTGAGGCCGAACAGCTTGTTGCGATAGGGGCGCAAAATCTTTGGCAGCGCAGTGGTGTCCATATCCTCTTCGGTAATCGGATAATTGGCGGCACGCAGGCCGAACTGCAGGGCGAGATAGAGGCAGGTAGGCGTTTTGCCGGAGCGGGATACGCCCACCAGGATCACGTCGGCGGTTTCAAACTCGCGGGTACGGCGGCCGTCGTCGTTGTCCATCGCATAATGTACTGCGTCGATGCGCTCACTGTAGCGGCGGTCGTCGGCGATTCCGTGGGATACGCCCACGGTTCGTGCAGGGTCGGTGCCGAACAGGTTGGCGAGTGGTGCGAGGTAACTTTCAAACACGTCCAGCATCAGCGCCGAGCTCTGGTGCAACTGTTTGCGGATCTGGTCGGACACGATACTGGTGATAATGATGGGTTGCAGCCCGGTTTCGGTGGCGGCGCGTTCGATACGCTGTAAAACCTGATTTACCTTTTCCGCGGAGTCCACGTAAGGGAGCGTGACCTGCTCCACGTGCTGGTCGCGAAACTGTGCCAGTAGACTGTGCCCGATACCTTCTACGGTCAGGCCGGTGCCATCGGAAATGAAGAAAGCGGTGCGTTTACGCTGTTGTTGTTCTGCATGCATTGGCCGAGTGTCTCCAAAAGGGTTCAATGCGGCGCTCCATGGTATCCCAGTGGTGCCCGCGGAGGGAAACGCGGGACTGTTCCTTTGGTGTTTTGTAGAAAAATTACAACAGAAATCGGCCTGTTTTGCGGACATTTACGGGGTATTATTTACAAAACCCATCCTTATAATCTCCGCCACCACAGCAGTTGCAGAGGGCACTCCATTGACCACATACACTCTCGAGTTCGCCAAGCTCGGCATGGCGGATGTCGACAAGGTCGGCGGCAAAAACGCATCTCTTGGCGAGATGATTTCTTCGCTTGCCGGAGCCGGTGTTAGCGTACCGGGCGGTTTTGCCACAACCGCAGAAGCCTTCCGTGAGTTCCTCTCCAGCGCGCAGCTGGATAGCCGGATTGCCAAGCGCCTGTCAGACCTGGACGTCGAAGACGTCACCGCACTGGCCACCGCCGGCGAGGAAATCCGCCAGTGGCTGCTGGATACGCCTTTCCCGGCACAGCTGGAGGCGGAGATCCGCGCCGGTTATGACGCGCTCGGTGGTGGTGAGACTGCGGTGGCAGTGCGCTCTTCCGCAACCGCGGAAGACCTGCCGGACGCCTCCTTCGCCGGGCAGCAGGAAACCTTCCTGAATATCCGCGGTATTGATGCAGTGCTGCAGGCGGTGAAAGAGGTTTTTGCCTCCCTCTACAACGATCGCGCTATTGCCTACCGGGTGCACACCGGTTACGCGGATGTGGGCGTGGCGCTGTCGGCGGGCATCCAGCACATGGTGCGCAGTGAAACCGGCGCCTCCGGGGTCATGTTCACCCTGGATACCGAGAGCGGCTTCCGCGATGTGATCTTCATTACCGCAGCCTACGGTCTCGGAGAAACCGTGGTCCAGGGTGCGGTTAACCCGGATGAATTTTACCTGTACAAGCCCGCGCTCGAAGCCGGTCGACCTGCTATTTTGCGCCGCAACCGCGGCAGCAAGGCGATCAAGATGGTCTACGACGAGAGCGGTGAATGTGGTCGTTCGGTCAAAACGGTGCAGGTGGCGGAGGCCGATCGCCTGCGCTTTGCACTGAGCGAAGCAGAGCTGACCGATCTGGCGCAACAGGCGCGCAAGATCGAGGAGCACTACCAGCGCCCGATGGACATCGAGTGGGCCAAAGATGGCGACAGCGGCAAGTTGTACATCGTACAGGCGCGCCCGGAAACTGTCCGCTCCCGCGACAGTGGTACCAGCATCGAACGCTACAAACTGCACGAGCGCGGCGACATCCTGTGCGAGGGGCGCGCCATTGGTCAGCGCATTGGTGCCGGCCGGGTGCGCGTACTGGAGTCCGTGGAAGACATGGCGATGATGCAGGATGGCGAAGTCCTGGTGACCGACATGACCGACCCGGATTGGGA
Organism: uncultured Microbulbifer sp.; assembly: GCF_913055755.1. Classification (GTDB taxonomy): domain Bacteria; phylum Pseudomonadota; class Gammaproteobacteria; order Pseudomonadales; family Cellvibrionaceae; genus Microbulbifer. The sequence continues at coordinate 15,753 of NZ_CAJXKH010000017.1, read as the reverse complement.
ACCGGTACTGAAGAAAGCCAGCGCCATTGTGACCAACCGCGGTGGCCGCACCTGTCACGCGGCGATCATTGCCCGCGAGCTCGGCATCCCGGCGGTGGTGGGCTGCGGCGACGCCACCGAAAAACTGTCCAGTGGCACGCCGGTAACGGTCAGCTGTGCCGAGGGGGACACCGGATTTGTGATGGCGGGCGAGCTCGACTTCGAGCGCTCGTTGACGGAAGTGGCCGACATGCCGGAGCTGCCGTTCAAAATCATGCTCAATGTGGGCAACCCGGATCGCGCCTTCGCCTTCAGCAATCTGCCCAACCAGGGTGTCGGCCTCGCGCGACTCGAGTTTATCCTCAATCGCATGATCGGTATTCACCCCAAGGCATTGCTGGAGCTGGATAACCTGCCGCAGGACCTGCAGAAGACGATCCGCAACCGTATCGGCGGTTACGCCTCGCCGGAAGAGTTTATCGTCGAAAAGCTGGTGGAAGGTATTTCCACCCTGGCGGCGGCATTTGCGCCCAACCGCACCATCGTGCGCCTGTCCGACTTCAAGTCGAACGAGTATGCACACCTGGTGGGCGGCCAGATGTATGAGCCCAGCGAGGAAAACCCGATGCTCGGTTTCCGCGGTGCGGCCCGTTACCGCTCCAAGGATTTCCGCCAGTGCTTTGCGCTGGAATGCCGCGCGCTGAAAAAAGTCCGCGACGAAATGGGACTCACCAATGTGGAAATCATGGTGCCCTTCGTGCGCACGCCGGACGAAGCGCGCCAGGTGGTGGAACTGCTGGAAGAGAATGGTCTCAAGCGCGGAGAAAACGGTCTCAAGGTCATCATGATGTGCGAGCTGCCATCCAATGCATTGCTGGCAGACGAGTTCCTGCAGTACTTTGACGGTTTCTCCATCGGTTCCAATGACCTGACCCAGCTGACCCTCGGCCTCGACCGGGATTCCGGACTGGTTGCAGAGCTGTTTGACGAGCGCGACCCGGCGGTGAAAATGCTGCTGTCCCGCGCGATCCAGGCCTGTAAAAAAGCGGGAAAGTATGTGGGTATCTGTGGACAGGGGCCGTCAGACCACAAGGATTTCGCCCAGTGGCTGATGGAGGAGGGCATCGACAGTGTCTCCCTGAATCCGGACACCGCGGTGGATACCTGGCTCTACCTGGCAAACCAGCAGCCGGATTGAGGGCTCTTGTTTGCCGGTTCCCCGAGGGGAAAACCCAAGCGGCCTTCGGGCCGCTTTTCATTTTTCTACAAATTTTCTCGTTGCGTATCTCGCCGAACATTTCGTTGGGTGTGCATATTTCGTGCACAAAGTGATTTATCAAGCAGCGGTGGAATTTATCCGAAAAACTTTGTTCTCCCCGGATAGCGCAATCGGCGGCCAGCGTTTCAATTCCCCGTTGGATTCCGCCTTGGGAACCGGCTATTCCCACGCTAAGTAGATTGCCCATCACCATAAAAATCGCCCCCTTCAATAGACATTCAGTCTAAGCGTTCGCCGCCATCTCAATAGAATCGAATTAGCCCCAGTTTTATCCGCAACCCTGTCGGCCCGGGCAACTGTTTACCCGGCCTTTCAAGCAAAATGCGGGACCTTGCGCGGGCCACCATTACGAGTAGTGAAAAGAGGTGCGATCATGCGAAGCAGAGAGCAAATTGTTCGGCATTGGATTGAGTTGAATACGCAAGTGGCAAGCGGACAGCAAAAGTCTGCAGGGTGCGCAGTTGCGGCCGGGCAGTTGGCCGGTAGCCCGATTTCACCTGCGGTGTGGCTGACGTTTATCAAGGGGCTGCTGGTTGCGCTCTGTATTGCTGCCGCACTTCCCGCCGCTGCCAATACCGGAGTAAACTGGTTTGATGAGGCTGCGGCCGCAAGTTCTTCCGCACCGCCTTCCATCAGGATCAACCTCTCAGAGCAGAAGGCCTACTTTTACAAGGGGAGTCGTCTGGTAGGTGTGTCCTTTGTCTCCTCCGGTAAATCCGGGTTCCGAACCAGTCCGGGTCATTTCCGGGTGCTGGCGAAACGACCCAACCACCGTTCCAGTATCTACGGCAGTTTCGTAGACCGGAATACCGGCCGCGTGGTGAAAGCGGATGTGGACACCCGCAAGCATCGCCGCCCCCCGGGCACCTATTATCGCGGTGCCAAAATGAACTACTACATCCGTTTTAATGGCGGTATTGGTCTGCACGCATCCGGCCATGTACCCCGCTATCCTGCCTCCCATGGTTGCGTGCGCATGCCCCCGCACATGGCCCGTAAATTCTTCCAGTATTCCCGTGTCGGTATGCCGGTACGCGTGAGCTACTGATGCGGCAGGTAAGGTCGTAACCGAAACTGTTTGGCGAGGACGGATGCCGGGTATTATCCATCAGGGTGATACCCGGCATTTGTCGTTGAGCGCTGCATCAACGGGTCTTCAACGCTAGTATCGGAGCTGGATTTTGCTCATTGAATGATTGAAAGGAGGCATCATGCCCGGTTCACCTGCCAATACCCATTCCAGTCAGTTCGCCACCCCGGACCTGTGCGACGAATTCGCCGATGAGGTGCAGGTGGTTGAACCGATGTTCGTCAGCTACGGTGGCCGCGAACGGTTTGGCGGGGAGATTGTTACCATCAAGTGTTTTGAAGACAACTCCCTGGTGCGCGAACTGGTGGCGGAAGATGGCTCGGGAAAAGTGCTGGTGGTGGATGCCGGCGGCTCCATGCGCCGCGCCTGCCTGGGGGACATGCTGGCGGAAAGGGCGGTCAGCAATGGCTGGGAAGGCATTGTGATGTACGGCTGCATTCGCGATGTCGACGCTATCGGTGTTCTCGATCTGGGTGTGCATGCGCTGGGGGCGCATCCAATGAAAACGGAAAAGAAAGGCATCGGCGAGCGGAATCTCGCGGTGACATTTGGCGGGGTAACCTTCACGCCAGGGGACTACCTGTACGCCGACAACAACGGCATTATCGTCGCACCGCGGGCCCTGGCCTGAGCTGACGCAGGTTGCAACACGGTTGCCCCTATTGCTAACTTGGTTATTGCCTATAGTTGCAACGATAGAGTTAATTGCAACGATGGCATGCGTTGCATGAACGGAATGTGTTCGGCAAATACACATATCCCATGCACATATCCCTCATCCATGGGTCGGGAATCTCCAGGGCCGTGGCCGAAGCCAATCAAAGGATAAGCAATGAGCAACCTGCGCCAGAAATGGATTACCGCGCCGCTCCTGAACTGGATCAAAAAAGTATTGCCGCCGATTTCCGACACTGAACGGGAAGCGATGGAAGCGGGGGAGGTATGGTGGGACGCCCAGTTACTGTCGGGTAAGCCGGACTGGAATCAGTTGCTCGATATGGGACCGCCGGAACTGACGGACGCGGAACAGGCGTTTCTCGACGGCCCGGTGGAAGAGCTCTGCCGTATGGTGGACGACTGGAAAATCACCCATGAAGATTACGATATCTCCCCGGAACTCTGGGAATTCCTGAAGAAAAACCGGTTTTTCGGCATCATTATTCCGGAAGAGTTCGGTGGGCTCGGGTTTTCCCCCACCGCGCACGCGCAGATCGTTACCAAGATCTCAACCCGCAGCACCACCGTGGGCGTCACGGTTATGGTGCCGAACTCCCTCGGACCCGGCGAACTGCTGATGGCACACGGTACCGAGGAACAGAAGAATCATTTCCTTCCGCGCCTTGCCGACGGGCGTGAAATTCCCTGCTTTGGCCTCACCAGTCCGGAGGCCGGCTCCGATGCTGCCGCCATGGTGGATCGCGGCGTGGTCTGCTACCAGGAATACAACGGTGAGCGGACCCTGGGGATGCGGGTCAACTGGCACAAGCGCTATATCACTCTGGGACCGGTCGCCACCATTCTCGGTCTCGCCTTCAAGTTGTACGACCCCGAGCATATTCTCGGGGAAGAAGAGGAGCTGGGAATCACCGTGGCACTGGTGCCGACGGATACCGAGGGGGTGACCATCGGCCAGCGCCACCTGCCGGCGATGCAGGCATTCCAGAACGGTCCCAATTGGGGTAAGGATGTGTTTATCCCCATGGACTGGGTCATCGGCGGGCAAGACAACATCGGTCACGGCTGGCACATGCTGATGAGCGCCCTGGCTGCAGGGCGCGGTATCTCGTTGCCGTCGTTGTCGACGGGCGGCGCCAAAATGGCCGCGCGCACGACCGGCGCCTATGCGTCAATCCGCGAGCAATTCGGTATTCCCATCGGCAAATTCGAAGGCGTGCAGCGGCGTCTCGCGGAGATCGCGTCGATCGCCTATGTGCTGGACTCGGCGCATAAAACCACTACCAGGGCGCTGGACCAGGGCCGAAAGCCGGCGGTCGTGTCGGCGATCATGAAGGCTCACGCCACCAACGGGTTGCGCCAGGCGGTCAACGACGCCATGGATATTCACGCCGGCAAGGCAATCATGGACGGACCGCTGAATTACCTGGGCAATGTCTACCGCGCGGTACCGGTGGCAATTACCGTGGAAGGCGCCAATATCCTTACCCGCAGCCTGATGATCTTTGGCCAGGGCGCTATCCGCTGCCATCCGTATCTGTTGCAGGAAATGGAGGCCGCTACCAACGACAACCGGGAGGAGGGGATCAAGGCGCTGGATGCACTGCTGCCGAAACATATGCTGTTCCAGCTCAAGACCTTCTGTCGTGCGGTGTTCCACGGCTGGACCGGTGGCCTGTTTGCGAGCAGTCCAAAGGGCGTGGGCGATGCCGCCAAGTACTACCGGCAGATGAACCGTTATTCCGCGGTACTCACCCTGGTAACCGAGATCTCGCTGATGTCGCTGGGAGGGGCGCTGAAGCGCAAGGAGCTGATTTCCGCCCGGCTCGGCGATGTACTCAGCGAGCTGTATCTGCTCAGCGCCATGCTCAAGCGGTTCAAGGATGATGGCAGCCCGCAGGGTGATCGCCCGCTACTGGAATTTGCCATGCGCGCGGGGATGCACAATATCGAGGTAAGCCTGCTGGAAGTGTTCCACAACTTCCCGATGCGCTTTGTCGGACAGGTGATGCAGTTCTTGACCATGCCCTGGGGGCACAGTATCCGCATGGCCTCGGACCGCCAGGCGCGCGCCTGCGCTGAACTGATCATGGAGCCGGGAGAATCCCGCGATCGTCTCACCCAGGGCGTTTTTCTCGGCAATGAGGGCGACGGTGTCGACCTGGTGGAAAAGGCCTTCCTGCACAGCCACGAAACGGCGGATATCCGCGCAAAAATGAAAAAAGGCGGTGTGCGGGCCCTGGATGACGAGTCAATCGACGCTGCGGTTTCACAGAAACTGATCAGTGAGGAAGAGGCGAAAAAGATCCGTATCACGTCGGAAGCGGTACACAAAGCGATACAGGTGGACCACTTTGAAAAACTCACCTGAATCCCGGTCTTTCAGTGTGATTTCGGCAAGGCGAAAGCAAAAGGCTGAATAAACAGATGGCTGGCAGCAAAGGGACACCGACGAGACTTCATGCCGCAGACGACTGTGTCGATGCGCTACTGGAGCGGGTGGGTAAGAAGATCGTACTCGGGCTGCCACTGGGGCTTGGCAAGGCCAACCATTTTGCCAATGCACTGTTTGCGCGGGCACAGCAGGACGCGGAAATTAGTCTCACCATCTACACCGCACTGACCCTGGAGCGACCCCGCGCCAGTAGCGAACTGCAGCGCCGCTTCGTGCAGCCACTCCTCGACAGGTTGTATACGGATTACCAGGAGCTCACCTATACCCAGGCCCGGCGCAAAAATCTGCTGCCGGACAATATTGAAGTGTGCGAGTTCTTTATCCAGCCCGGAAGCTTCCTCCACAACCCCACCGCCCAGCAACAGTATGTCAGCGCCAATTACACCCATGTGCCCAGGGACCTGCTGGATCGCGGCGTGAATGTGGTTGCGCAGATGGTTTCGCCGGCGCCGGACCGCAGCGACAGTTTCAGCCTCAGTAGCAATCCGGATCTCACCCTGCCATTACTGGCGTTGGCCAAAGAGCGGGGTTACGGTCCAATTGTACTGGTGGGCGAGGTCAACCCCGAGTTGCCATATATCGGTCGCGATGCGGAACTGCCAGCTGGGGACTTCGACTTCCTGCTGGAAGGTGAGGGGATGCAGCAATCACTGTTCCCGGCGCCGAATCCGCCAGTGGGGCTGACCGAATACGCGCTCGCGTTGCATATCGCCGGCCTGATCCGCGACGGCGGTACCCTGCAGGTGGGTATCGGTGCGCTCAGTGATGCGATCACTCATATCCTGCGCCTGCGCCACTGCAATAACAACGAGTACCGGGAACTGCTGCAAACCCTGTGGGAAGATAAAGACGGCCAGCTGTGTCGGTTGCCGTTGGAACTGGATGAATTCAGGCTGGGGCTGTATGGCGCCAGCGAAATGGTGCCGGAGGGATTTCTTCACCTGCGCAAGGCGGGGATCCTCAAGCGGGCAGTGTACCCGGACCCGGTGATCCAGTCGCTGATCAACAGCGGCAGTATCTCGGGAGAGGTGGACGAGGAATTGCTGCTCAAGCTGCACGATGCCGGGCGCATTCAGTGTCCACTGACGGAAGAAGATACCAATTATTTACAGCGACTGGGCGTTATCGACCCGAGCTACAGCTGGCGGGGCCACCGCTTTCTCGACAAACACGGCGAGCTGGAAGAGTGCGATCTGCACAGCAGCACCGGGCGCAGAAAGCTGCTGGGGGAATGTGCCGGGCGCAAACTGCCGGGAGCGACCTGGCTGCACGGTGGCTTTTACCTCGGATCCAATGCGATGTACCGCGCGCTGCGGGAAATGCCAGAAGATGAGCGTGCCGGCTTCAATATGACCGCCATCGATTTTATCAACGATCTGCAGCAAGACCGCGCACTCAAGGTCGCCCAGCGACAGGATGCCCGCTTCGTCAATTCCGCAATGATGGTAACCCTCACCGGATCGGTGGTGTCCGACGGGCTGGAAGATGGGCAGGTGGTGAGTGGCGTGGGCGGGCAGTACAACTTTGTTGCCCAGGCCCACGAGTTGACCGGGGCGCGTTCGATAATCGCCGTACCCAGTACCCGTATCGCCGGCGGGAAAACCCGCAGCAACATTGTCTGGCAGTATCCCCACTGCACCATACCCCGGCACCTGCGGGATATGGTGGTCACGGAGTACGGCGCTGCGGATTTGCGTGGGAAAACCGATCGCGATGTGATCGCGGCAATGCTGTGTATTGCAGACTCCCGTTTTCAGGACGCGCTGTTAAAACAGGCTAAAAAAGCGGGCAAGATCGAGGCAGGCTACGAGATTCCCGCGGCCTTCCACAACAATACCCCGCAACGGTTGCAAAAAGTGTTTGAGCAGGGCCATCGCCTGCGCAACCTGCCGTACTTTCCTCTGGGTACGGATCTCACCGAAGAGGAGGCCCGCCTGGCCATTGCACTCAAGGCGCTGAAAAGCCACAGTCGGAAAATCTGGCAGATGTGGCCGGTCCTGCGTGACGGCAGGCGCAGCTGGAAGAGTGACAGGCCAGAGCACGAATCCGTTGGGCGCTGTCTCGAGCGCATGGCCTTCACCTACACCGACAGTTACGAACACCGCCTGGAAGCGTATCTGGTGGCGGGCGCACTGGTGCACTTCGTGGATTCCCGCAGGCCGCTGGGAGAGACCGCTGAAGCCGCAGGGGAAACCGGCCAGCAGCACCAGCCCGCCGGGGAATGACGGCGTCGGCTTTCAGTTCTGGCTGGCCTGGATAGCGGTCAGGGCGATGGTGTAAACAATATCGTCAACCAGGGCGCCGCGGGACAGGTCGTTCACCGGCTTGCGCATACCCTGCAACATGGGGCCGATACTGATCAGGTCGGCACTGCGCTGTACTGCCTTGTAGGTGGTGTTGCCGGTATTCAGATCCGGGAAAATAAATACCGTGGCTCGCCCTGCCACCGGGCTGTCGGGCGCCTTCTTCTTTGCCACATTTTCCATGATCGCGGCGTCGTACTGCAGCGGCCCGTCGATGATCAGGTCCGGGCGCTTGTGTTTTGCCAGCTCGGTCGCTTCACGCACCTTGTCCACGTCGGAACCGGTACCGGACGTGCCGGTGGAATAGCTGATCATCGCCACCCGCGGCTCGATGCCGAAGGCGGTTGCGGAGTCCGCGGACTGAATGGCGATGTCTGCCAGTTCCGTGGCATTTGGGTCCGGATTGATTGCGCAATCCCCGTACACCAGCACCTGGTCCGGCAACAGCATAAAAAACACCGAAGAGACCAGTGCGGCACCGGGCGCGGTCTTGATCAGTTGCAGGGCGGGGCGGATGGTATTGGCGGTGGTGTGCACGGCGCCGGATACCAGTCCGTCCACCTCACCCTGGGCCAGCATCATGGTGCCGAGCACAACGTTGTCCTGCAGTTGCTCCTTGGCCACGATTTCCGTCAGTCCCTTGCCCTTGCGCAATTGGACCATGGGCTCGACGTATTTGTTGCGCGCCGTTGCCGGGTCGATGATTTCCACCTTGTCACCCAGTGCAAGTCCCTGCTGTTCGGCCACGCGGTGGATTTCCTTGGGGTCGCCGAGTAGCACCGGTCGTGCAATACCGCGCTCGGCACAGATGAGGGCCGCCTTCACCGTGCGCGGTTCGTCTCCCTCCGGCAGCACGATGCGCTTGTTGGCCTTGCGTGCAAGTTCTGTAAGCTGGAAGCGGAAGGCCGGGGGAGACAGCCGTTTGGGCCTGTCGGATTCACTGCTCAGGGATTCGATCCAGTGGTTGTCGAGGTGGCCGGCAATAAAGTCCTGTACCTTTTCAATACGCTCCAGATCATCGGTGGGGGTTTCCGTATTGAAATGCTGCAGTTGCAGTGCGGTCTGCCAGGTATTGGTGTTGACCTGAATCACCGGCAGCCCGGTGTCCAGCGCGGGCGCACACAGTTTGCGCACCATGGGCTCGATGTAATATCCCCCGGTCAACAGCAGACAGCCGATTTTCACCCCGTTCATGGCCGCAAGGCACGCCGCCACAATCACATCCGGGCGGTCACCGGAAGTGACCAGCATGGCGCCGGGCTCAAAACGGTAGATCATATTGCCCAGGGAGCGGGAGCAGAATGTGATGCTGTGTAGCCTGCGGGTATCCAGTTCACCGTAATTGAGCACTTCCGCACCGAAGTGATCCGCCAGGTCTTTTGCCCGGGGCGCTACCAGGTCTGCATTCCACGGGATACAGCCGATAATCGGCAGCGGACTTTTGCCGAACAGGGCGAGTATTTCCAGGTTGCCGCGGCGCGCCTTGGGCGCTTCGAATACGCCGGTAATATCTGCGCCCGGGGCATCCGGTACTTGTGTCGGTGCGCCCACCTTATTGACGATACAGCCCACCACGCGACCGGACTCGACACCGCCGAAAGCTGCCATCGCCAGCTCCAGGCGGTCTTTCAGTTGCTGGGTGGAATCCAGGTTCGGGCAGACCACCAGAACGATTTCCGCATCCAGGGCCTTGGCGATCTGCAGGTTCAGCTGTGAGGCGAACTGGTTTTCCGCATTGGGAACCAGCCCCTCCACGATGGAAACATCGGCTTTGCTGGCGCCCTCGCGAAAGCGGGCGAGAATATCCTCCAGCAGCGCGGAGAGGTCGCCGCGGCTGATCAGGGATTCCGCGTGGTACATTGAGCAGGAGTCCGGCACTTTAAGGTCCGACGCCCGGCGCAGAATTTCGTTGGAGCGATCGTGATGTTTCTCGTTCTTGACCGTTTCCGCGACCGGTTTGTAGAAGCTGACGCTGACGCCATTGCGTTCCAGCGCCCGCAGCGTACCCAGGCTGACCGATGTAATTCCGACGCCCGCACTGATGGGGACCAGCATGATGGTACGTGACATCCCGACTACTCCCGGCTCACCGAATCGCCGTTGGGCTGCTCGGGTGGCACCAGGGCGGCGGCATCGCGGGCGATTACCCACTCTTCATTGGTGGGAATGACCAGTACCGCCGGGGAATTGTCCCGGTGAATGCCGCCTTCCTCCCCGAATCTGGCCAGAAGGTTTTTTTCCGGATCGAGGTGGTATCCGAGACACTGCAAGTGCGCGAGTACCTTTTCCCGGATCAGGCTGGAGTTTTCACCGATACCTCCGGTGAACACCAGGGCATCGACATCCGTGAGTGGCACATAATAGGCGGCGATATATTTCGCCAGCCGGTAGCAAAAAATTTCCAGGGCGAGCACCGCACCGCTATGTCCGTGTGCCGCCGCCTGTTCCAGCTCGCGGCAGTCGTTGCTCAGTTCGGAAATACCGAGCAGACCACTTTCCTTGTTCAGCAGATCGTTGATCTGTTTCACCGAGTAATCCAGACGGCAACCGAGGTGCATCAGCAGGCCGGGGTCGACGTCGCCACTGCGGGTGCCCATGACCAGCCCCTCCAGTGGCGTCAGCCCCATACTGGTATCCACACTTTTACCGTTGCGAATTGCCGTGATGGATGCGCCGTTTCCCAGGTGGGCAGAAATGATGTTCACCTCATTGAAGGCCAGGTTGAGCAGCTCCGCTGCGCGGGCCGCCACATAGCGGTGGCTGGTACCGTGCATGCCGTAGCGGCGAATACCGTGATCGCGATAGAGACTGTAGGGCAGGGCGTAGATATACGCATGCCGGGGCATGCTCTGGTGAAACGCGGTATCGAACACCGCGACTTGCGGCAGCTCGGGAAAGGCACTGCCCGCGGCCTCGACACCCGCGAGGGCGGCGGGATTGTGCAGCGGGGCCAGGGCACTGCATTCGCGAATGGCGTCGGTAACTGCCTGGTTGATCAGCACGGAATGGGAGAACTTCTCACCGCCGTGTACCACCCGGTGGCCGATGGCAACCAGATGCGATTTCAGGGACGGTTCCCGCGCAATTATCTCGTCCACCAGTAGCTGGATCACTGCACCGTGTTTTGCCTGCGCCGGCAGGTTTTTCGCGATGCTCTCACCGTTGCGCTTCCATTTGACCCGTGAGTCTGCCTGTCCCAGTGCTTCGCCAATACCACTGACCAGCGCCCGCCCACTGCGGGGGTCGACGATGGCAAATTTGAGGGAAGAACTGCCGCAGTTCAGTACGAGTACATGGCTGGAGTTCTGCATATCTCACGCCGGCTGGATTTCGCGCATGTGTTAAGACTAGTTCAGGTTTGCGCCAATCAGACTGGAGAGGGAAATAGAAACCAAAAAAAGGGCCGCTAGTGCGGCCCGTCACAATGGGTGAAGCGATTCTCAGGGATAAGGAAGAATCTGCTTCCGGCAAATCGGCTCAGCCGAACTGGTTCATGGTGTTGTCTTTACCGGCCGCTTTCAGCGCAGCTTCACCGGCGAAGTATTCCTTGTGGTCGTCACCCATGTCGGAACCGGCCATGTTCTGGTGCTTGACGCAGGCGATACCTTGGCGGATTTCCTTGCGCTGCACACCTTCCACGTAACCCAGCATACCTTTCTCGCCGAAGTACTCTTTCGCCAGGTTGTCGGTGGACAGCGCAGCGGTGTGGTAGGTCGGCAGGGTGATAAGGTGGTGGAAGATACCCGCCTCACGGGACGCATCCGCCTGGAAGGTACGGATCTTCTCATCTGCCGCCTTGGACAGTTCGCTACCGTCGTACTCGGCACTCATCAGGCTGTCGCGGTCGTAAGAAGAAACGTCTTTGCCTTCTTCTTTCCACGCGTCGAATACCTGCTGGCGGAAGTTCAGGGTCCAGTTGAAGGACGGACTGTTGTTGTAAACCAGCTTGGCATTCGGAACCTGCTTGCGGATTTCGTCCATCATGCCGCCGATCTGGCGCACGTGGGGCTTCTCGGTTTCGATCCAGATCAGGTCGGCGCCGTTCTGCAGGGAGGTCACGCTGTCCAGCACGCAGCGGGCTTCACCGGTGCCCTTGCGGAACTGGAACAGATTGGAAGCCAGGCGCTTCGGACGCAGCAGCTTGCCTTCACGGTTGATAATCACATCGCCGTTCTGGAGGTCACCGGGAGCCACTTCTTCGCAATCCAGGAAAGCGTTGTACTGGTCACCCAGGTCGCCGGGTTCGTTGGTTACGGCAATCTGCTTGGTGAGGCCGGCACCCAGGGAGTCGGTGCGGGCAACGATTACGCCATTTTCTACACCCAGCTCGAGGAATGCGTAACGCACGGCGCGGATCTTGGCCAGGAAGTCCTCGTGGGGCACGGTTACCTTGCCGTCCTGATGGCCGCACTGCTTCTCGTCGGATACCTGGTTTTCGATCTGGATACAGCAGGCTCCGGCCTCGATCATTCTTTTCGCCAGCAGGTAAGTGGCTTCCGCGTTACCGAAACCGGCATCGATATCGGCGATGATCGGTACGATATGGGTAACGTGGTTGTCGATCTTGTCGATGGTCGCTTGCTCGGCCGCTTTGTCGCCGGCGTCACGGGCGGCGTCCAGTGCGCGGAACAGGCCGCCCAGCTCGCGGGCATCGGCCTGGCGCAGGAAGGTGTATAACTCTTCGATCAGGCCGGAAACCGCAGTTTTCTCGTGCATGGACTGGTCCGGCAGCGGGCCGAATTCGCTGCGCAGGGCCGCAACCATCCAGCCGGACAGGTACAGGTAGCGGCGGTCGGTCTTGCCCTCGAAATGTTTCTTGATGGAAATCATTTTCTGCTGGCCGATAAAACCGTGCCAGCAACCCAGGGACTGGGTGTACTTGGTGCAGTCCTTGTCGTAGGCCTCCATGTCTTTGCGCATGATATCCGCGGTGTAGCGGGCGATATCCAGGCCGTTCTTGAACTTGTTCTGCAGGCGCATACGGGCGACGGATTCCGGGCTGATAGCGTCCCAGGAGCTGCCATTGGCGTCGCACAGTTTGGCTGCCTTTTCGATTTCTTGAGAGTAGGTAGACATGGCTGATTCCTCGAAAGGTGACTGCAAGTAGGTGTTGCGTATCCTAGGAGTGATGGCATAATTTGGCTAATTTATTGTTGTTATTTCCGCTATACAAGCGGTGAATACATGGCAAAACCCAAGTAATTCTGCGATCCGTCACCCCGGCTGGAGTGGCGCCGCAGTCAAGTTTCCGTGAGTACTGCCGATGAATCTGGAACGAGCCGATCTGAACCTCCTGGTATACCTCGATGTGCTGCTGCGCGAGCGCAATGTGACCCGCGCGGCCAACCAATTGGGGCTGTCCCAGCCGGCCATGAGCAACGGTCTCAAGCGCCTGCGGGAACTGTTTGCAGATCCGCTGCTGGTGCGCACCCGCGAGGGCATGATGCCCACCGAGCGCGCCATGGAGCTGCAGCCCATGGTGCGCGAGGCACTGGCCGCGATCGACCAGGTGATTCAGCCGAATCGCGAGTTCGAGCCCGCGGAAGCCCGCCGCACTTTTCGCATCATGGCCAGTGACTATGCGGAATCCACACTGATTCCGCCGCTGCTGAAGCAGTTGCGCGTATCCGCTCCTGGTATCAGTTTAGACATCATGACGCCCAGTGACGTGAGCTTTGTAGATGTGGAACAGGGCAAGGTGGACATGGTGATCAACCGCTTTGACAGCATGCCGCAGAGCTTTCATCAGGCGACCATCTGGAGTGACAGTTTCTCCTGTGTGATGCGCGCGGATAACCCGATCCTCGACGACTACAGTCTGGAAAGTTATCTCGAGGCCCAGCACATCTGGGTGAGCAAAACCGGTATGGGGGTCGGAGTAGGGGTGAACCCGGAAGACGTGCAGCGCCTGGGATGGGTTGACGAGGCCATTGGGCGGGCGGGCAAAAAGCGGGATATCTCCGTATTCACCCGTCACTACCAGGTCGCCATGCTGCTGGCGGAACAGAGTGACCTGATTGTTACCGTCCCTACACGTATGGCGCAGCTTGCGGAGCGTAATCCCCGCGTGGTGCTCCGGGATCCACCCCTCAGCATCCCGCCGCTGGAACTCAAGATGGCGTGGAGCCCGCTACTGCAGCAGAGCGCCCCGCACCGCTGGATGCGACGCCTGATTCTCGATGTAGGGCGCCAGCTCTGATATTTGGTATTTATTCCCTGAATACCGAAGATTCCACCTATAAATTAGCGGCATGAAGGAACAAGTGTTTAGAATGCTGCGAAACTCAACAGTCTCAAGAGGCCAGACATGACGGAACGCGTCCGTATCGGCAACCTGCAGGTCGCCGCAGATCTTCACCAGCTCGTTAACGAAGAAGTGATTCCGGGTACGGACGTGAGCGCCGACGTGTTCTGGGCGGAGTTCGAGAAGATCATCGATGATCTGGCCCCGATCAATCGTCAATTGCTGGAGAAGCGCGACGCGATCCAGGCACAGATCGACCAGTGGTACCAGGACAACCCGGAAGGCTTCCGAGACCTTGAAAAGTACAAGGCCTTCCTGAAGGAAATCGGTTATCTGGTAGAGGCCCCGGCAGATTTTACGGCCACCACCGCGAACGTGGACCGTGAAATCGCCACCATGGCGGGTCCCCAGCTGGTAGTGCCGGTAATGAACGCACGCTACGCGCTTAATGCCGCCAACGCGCGCTGGGGCAGTTTGTACGATGCGCTGTACGGAACCGATGTGATTTCGGAAGCCGGTGGTGCGGAAAAGGGCACGGCGTATAACCCCGTCCGCGGAGACAAGGTCATTGCCTATGGTCGTAGCTTTCTCGACCAGGCGGCACCGCTTTCCGGCGCAAGTCACGGTGACGTAACCGCGTATCGAATCAACGGCTCACTGCTGGAAGCGGAACTCGCCAACGGCAAGGTGGCGGCACTGCAGAACAGCCGTCAGTTTTGCGGCTACACCGGTACCCAGGATGCACCGCAGTCGATCCTGCTGGAGAACAACGGCCTGCATTTTGAAATCCAGATCGATGCCAACAGCCCCATCGGCAAGACCGATCGTGCGGGCGTAAAAGACATACTGATGGAAGCGGCACTGACCACCATCATGGACTGCGAAGATTCCGTCGCGGCGGTGGATGCCGAAGATAAAGTGGTGGTCTACCGCAACTGGCTCGGCCTGATGAAGGGCGACCTGCAGGAAAAAGTACGCAAAGGGGATCGCGAAATCCTGCGCACCCTGAACGCCGACCGCGAATATTCCGCACCCGACGGCAGCGCACTTACGCTGCATGGCCGAAGCCTTTTGTTCGTGCGCAATGTCGGGCACCTGATGACCAATGACGCGGTGCTGGATAAAGACGGGAATGAAGTTCCGGAAGGAATTCTCGATGGCATGATTACCAGCCTGATTGGTATCCACGATCTGAAAGGCAGCGGACCGCACAAAAATTCCCGCTCCGGCAGCATTTACATCGTCAAACCCAAAATGCACGGCCCCGAAGAAGTTGCCTTCGCCAACACGCTGTTCAATTGCATTGAAGATGCGCTTGGTCTAGCCCGCAATACCCTGAAGATGGGGATCATGGACGAGGAGCGGCGTACCACGGTCAACCTCAAGGCGTGTATCGCCGAGGCAAAAGAGCGTGTGGCGTTCATCAATACCGGTTTCCTGGATCGCACCGGTGACGAGATCCATACCTCCATGTTGGCCGGTGCGATGATTCGCAAGGGCGACATGAAGCAATCCAGCTGGATCACCGCCTACGAAGACTGGAACGTGGACACCGGCCTGGCAACGGGCCTCAAGGGCCGCGCGCAGATCGGAAAAGGTATGTGGGCCATGCCGGATATGATGGCGGCGATGATGGAAGCAAAGATCGGCCACCCGCTGGCCGGAGCCAATACCGCCTGGGTACCGTCGCCAACGGCGGCCGCGCTGCCCGCATTGCACTATCACAAG